>DATGCX010000225.1:0-15605 GCA_035311445.1 Xanthobacteraceae bacterium
TTTGCGCCTTGCCGTTTCTCCTGTTCGCCGGGGCCGGAGCCGTGCTGTTCTTCATTGCCACCGCATGGTTGCTCGGCCGCGAATATTTTGAGCTCGCCGCCATGCGCTTCCATCCTGCCGCCGAAGCGAAAGTGCTGCGCCGGATGCATCAGGCAACAGTCTTTACCGCCGGGCTATTCATAGCGGCTTTCGTTTCGATCCCAATTCTCAATCTGGCAACCCCGCTGTTCGGTATTGCCCTGATGGTGCATATGCATAAAAGGCTTGTGACGCAGTATGGCTAATCCGCCCTATGGATGAATGTCGTTTTCTCCAACCAGCGAGCGTAGGATGGGTTGAGCGGCAGCGAAACCCATCGGCGGCAGCTCCGCGCTGCAAACGCCAAGACGGGTCTCGCTTCCGCTCAACCCATCTACGAGCTACGCAGTATCCATGAACGTTGTTTTCTCCGGCCAACGGCACAGGTCGTTGATCGTGCATTTCTCGCATCGAGGGCGCTGCGCCTTGCAGATGTAACGACCGTGCAGGATCAGCCAGTGATGGGCATGGCGCCGGTATGCGGGCGGCACCACTTTTTCGAGCTGCATCTCGACCTCCAGCGGATTGTTGCCGGGCGCCAGACCGGTGCGGTTGCCGACGCGAAAGATGTGGGTGTCGACCGCAATCGTCTCGGCACCGAATGCAACATTCAGCACCACGTTCGCGGTCTTGCGGCCAACCCCGGGCAGCGCTTCCAGCGCTTCGCGCAAGGGCGGAACCATACCGCCATGCTCGGAAATAATTTTTTTGGAGAGTGCGATCAGATTTTTTGCCTTGGTGCGATACAACCCAATGCTCTTGATCAGCTCGCGCACCCTGTCCTCACCGAGCGCCACCATCTTTTCCGGTGTGTCGGCGACGGCAAACAGCGCGGGTGTCGCCTTGTTAACCCCCGCGTCGGTCGCCTGTGCGGACAGCACCACGGCGACCAGCAGCGTATAGGGATTGATGTACTGGAGTTCGCCGCGCGGCTCCGGATTGGCTGCGCGGAGACGGCGGAACGCCTCCTCGATCTCTGCGTTGGTCCACGGTCTTGGCTTGGCGGCGGACTTTGACGTCCGGCGGACCCCCGACCTCGACCCGGGCGCCAACGTAGGCGCAAACTTTGCTTTGCCGGCCTTTGATCTCTTCGCCGCCGGATTGTTTTTTTTCCCCATAATGCTCCTATAGTGAATTCTCATGATCGACCGCAATGGCCAAGACGCAAAGTGCTTCGACCCCGAACCGCCGCTGTTCTCGGCGGTCGTAACCCCCCATCGGTCACTCAGCCAAACCGGATTCCTGATCGTCATGATGGCGGTTGGCGGCATCAGCTTTGTCGCCGGGATGGTGTTTCTCCTGCTTGGAGCCTGGCCGGTGTTCGGCTTTTTTGGGCTCGACGTTTTGCTGGTCTACTGGGCGTTTCGCGCCAACTACCGCGCCGCTGCCGCTTTCGAGGAAGTCACCGTGACGGCGTCGGAGCTGCGCGTTCGTCAGGTCAGCCATCGCGGCAAGGCTTCCGAATGGTCCTTCAATCCGCTGTGGGTGCGGCTCGATCGCGAGAGCCATGAGGAATTCGGCCTAGAACGTCTTTTCTTGGTATCACGCGGTCGCCGCCTGCCGATCGCCAGCCTGCTCGGTCCGCAGGAGAAGGAAAGCTTTGCGGTGGCCCTTGGGGCGGCAATCGGGGAGGCGAAACGCGGTCCGACCCGCACAGTATTGGAGTAGGCCCGCCCACCACAACCCGCGCAGAAATCGGGTGGCGATGCCGCCTTGCATTCGCTACATCGCCCGCATGAGCATGTCATACGTACCCAAGATCTCATCGGTTTCGCCACGCACGAAGCCAACCGTTGATTGCCTCGAAGGCGACTATGCGGTGGTTCGCCGCGCCGTCGCATTCATTTCGGAACAGTGGCGCGCTCAACCCGATGTCGAGGCGATTGCCCACGCCTGCGGCGTCACCCCCGACGAGTTGCACCATCTGTTCCGCCGCTGGGCCGGGCTGACCCCTAAGGAGTTTGTCGCGGCGATCACGCTTGATCACGCCAGAAAGCTGTTGCGCGACTCGGCCAGCGTGCTCGACGCCAGCTATGCGGTCGGTCTGTCCGGACCGGGACGCCTGCACGACCTCTTCGTCACCCATGAGGCGATGTCGCCGGGCGAATGGAAGACCGGCGGTGAAGGCCTCACGCTCGCCTATGGCTTGCATCCCTCGCCATTTGGCGACGCACTCGTGGTGACGACCAAGCGGGGGCTTGCGGGTCTGGCCTTCGCGGACCCGGACGAGAAAACAACCGCGCTCGAAGACATGCGGCGGCGCTGGCCGCGCGCGCAATTCCGCGAGGACCAGGCGCGCACGGCGGCATTCGCACGGCGCATCTTCGACCCCGGTCTCTGGCGGAGAGACCAGCCGCTGCGCGTCGTGATGATCGGCACCGATTTCGAGGTGCGCGTGTGGGAGACGCTGCTGAAAATCCCGATGGGCCGCGCAACCACCTATTCGGACATTGCAACGAAAATCAGCGCGCCCAGGGCGGTCCGTGCGGTCGGGGCTGCGGTCGGCAAGAACCCGATCGCCTTTGTGGTGCCATGCCATCGCGTCATCGGCAAAAGCGGCGATCTAACGGGCTATCATTGGGGTCTGACCCGCAAGCGCGCGATGCTGGGATGGGAGGCCGGGAGAGTGGCGGCCTAAAATTTCACGCCGCCAGATCGCCCCTGTTCGCCACTGTGGCGTCCCCGTTGAGGTGGTAGACCAGCGGCACGCCGGTGGCGAGTTCGCGCGCGACGATCTCCTTCGGCCCCAGCCGATCGAGCACCATCGCGAGCGCGCGCAGCGAATTGCCATGCGCGGTCACCAGCGTACGCTCGCCGCGCAGCACGCGGGGCAGAATTTCCGTGATGTAGTAGGGCAGTACACGCGCGGCGGTGTCGCGCAGGCTTTCGCCGCCGGGAGGCGCCACATCGTAAGAGCGACGCCAGATGTGCACCTGCTCCTCGCCCCAGCGCTTGCGCGCATCGTCCTTGTTGAGTCCGGAAAGGTCGCCGTAATCGCGTTCGTTGAGGGCAAGATCCCGGATGACCGGAATGCCCGACAGCCCCATCTCCTCGAGCGTCAGGGTCATACTGTCCTGCGCCCGCCGGAGCGCCGAGGTGAAGCCGATATCGAAACCGATGCCCTGCGCCTTGAGCTTACCTCCGGCGGCACGCGCCTCCGCCATCCCGACCTGGGTCAGCCCGACATCTTTCCAGCCGGTGAAGAGGTTTTTCAGATTCCACTCGCTCTCGCCGTGACGCACGAGTACCAGCAGGCGATCCATCATCTGTTCCCTTGCTTCGTCACATATCCGACAGGCCCAGCACGTCGGCCATCGAATACAATCCAGGCTTCTGTTTTCGCGCCCACAGCGCGGCCGTGAGGGCCCCGCGTGCGAAGATCATGCGGTCCTCTGCCTTGTGGACGAGTTCGATGCGCTCATGCGGTCCGGCAAAGATCACGCTGTGTTCGCCGACCACGGTGCCGCCACGCAGGCTCGCGAAACCGATATTGCCGGCCTTGCGGGCGCCAGTGTGACCGTCGCGCCCCCGGATCGAACGCCCCGCAAGACCAACGCCGCGGCCTGCAGCGGCCGCCTCGCCGAGCAGCAGCGCCGTGCCCGACGGCGCATCTATCTTCTTGCCGTGATGCATCTCACAAATCTCGATGTCAAACGCATTATCGAGCGTGCTCGCGACTCGTTTCACCAGTGCGGCCAAAAGATTGACGCCGAGGCTCATATTGCCGGACTTGACGATACGGGCCCGGCTCGCCGCCGCAGCAACGATTTTTTCATCCTCGGGCGTAAATCCTGTCGTGCCGACCACGTGGACAAGGCCATGAGCAGCGCTTTGTCTGGCCAACGCCAACGTGGCGGCCGGAATCGTGAAGTCGACGAGCCCATCGGCGTTGGCGAGCAGCGCCGGCGCGTCGGCGCTCACCGCGACACCGTTGCGGCCGATGCCGGCCAGCTCGCCGGCGTCGCACCCGATCACGGCCGCGCCCGGCGCTTCGATCGCGCCGGCCAGCAAGAGGCCATCGGTTTCAGCGATGGCCTTGATGACGGTGCGGCCCATTCGCCCCCCGGCGCCGGCCACGACCAGCCGCATGTCGGACATGGTTTCCTCCACGTGAGAGGGCCGATATAGCGGGGTGGCGCCGGCTTGAAAAGCTAAGGCTGGGGGCCGTCATAGCCCTCGACTATGGCGATATCGGCGACCGCATGACCGCGCCGCAAGGTGATGGCGTGCTGGTATTCGGGCGAGCGATAGCACGCGAGCGCCACTTCGTAATCGGGAAATTCGATCACCACAAGGCGCGATCGACAGGTGCCCTCCACGGCCTCGCGGCGGCCCGCACGGATGATGTATCGGCCGCCATATTTGCGGAACGCGATCTGGTTTGCTGCGACATACTCCTGGTAGCGGTCCGGATCCGTCACCTCGACTTGTGCGAACCAATATCCCTTTGGCATCGGATCTTTCTCACTTGCCCATGGCGGCCTCAATCTCCCCCACAATAGCGGCGGCAGCGGCCTTCGGGTCCGGCGCCTCGAGAATGGGCCGCCCGACAACCAGGTAATCGGCTCCTGCCGCGATGGCACGCGCCGGCGTCATCACCCGCTTCTGGTCGCCTGGATCGGCGCCGGCCGGCCGAATGCCGGGGGTCACCAAAACCATGCCTGGCCGCACGATGGATCGCAGCTTGGCGGCTTCTTCGGCTGAGCAGACGAGACCGTCGACTCCAATGTCGCACGCCTGCGCGGCGCGTTCCGGCACCAGTTCCGCCACGGTGAAATCGTAGCCGGCGGCCGCCAGATCGGCGTCGTCGTAGGATGTCAACACCGTGACGGCAAGAATTCGCACGCCGCTGTCGCCACGCCCCTCCACTGCCCCCTTCATGGTTTGCGGATAAGCGTGGACGGTAAGAAACGTGGCGCCCAGGCGGGCAATGCTTTCGACCCCCTTGGCAACGGAGTTGCCAATGTCGTGAAGCTTGAGATCGAGAAAAACGCTCTTGCCGGAGCGGATCAAGGTTTCGGCGAACGGCAAGCCGCCCGCGAACGCCAGCTGATATCCGATCTTGTAGAAAGCGACCGTATCGCTGAGGCGATCCACCATCGCCTTGGCTGCTGCGACCGACGGCACGTCAAGGGCCACGATCAGTCTGTCACGTGCTTCCAGCATCGAGACTTCCTTGTCTGGTCACTCCGACTGCCGCCCGGTTGTCCGAATTCCCAAGTACGGGAATGCAAGTCACTTGGCGGAGAGCCACAATGCGTCAAGGCACCTCACACGGGTCGATCCGCAAAGATCAGAATTTTCGGATACCGCATTGGAGCATGCTGCAGTGCGTGCTAGCAAAATGCTACGCCTTGCGGTAGACCCACACGCGGGCGGGCGGGATATTAAGCCAGATGCGTTCGGACGCTTCAGCCTGGGCACCCGAGTAGGAGCGCGGAATCGGCGGCATCATGGCATAGGTGAATTGAACGAACGGTGCGCCGGGAGCGAGCAACGTAAACGCATCCGCAAGAAGGCGCAGACGCAACTTGAGCGGCTTGTTGAATAACGGCAGCCCGGAGACCACGGCAGCGCCCGGCTGTCGCAGCAGGCTTACGAGCAGCCGCTTGATTCCGTAAGCGTCACCCTGCACCACGGTAGCTTCAGGATAGCGTGTACGCAGCAGCCGACAAAAAGTCGGATTGAATTCCACCAATACCAATCGGGAGGGCTCGATACCCTGCTCCACCAACGCGGCCGTCACGGCCCCGGTGCCGGGTCCGAGTTCAATGACCTGACCATCCCGTGTCGAGTCGACGCATTTCGCCATCGCGCGCGCCAGTGGCTTGCCGGACGGCATAACGGCCCCGATCGCGAGGGGCTCTTCCATCCACGAGCGGATGAAATGCACCTCGTCATCGAGCCGCAGAGTTTTTTTCGCGATACTCAACGTGGATTGAAAAGACATCTATCGATTTTGCCGCTGCCCGCCCCGGGAACCGTCATACAACTGTCACGACTATAGGGTAGCGGCGCCAGGGTCAAGACCGTCAAGCCGACCCGGCACGGGTTCCGAAAAACTCCTTGACCCGACCAAAGAAGCCAGCGGACTCCGGATTGGTCTCATTCGAAGACAATTTCTGAAATTCAGTGAGAAGCTCTCGTTGCCGCTTGGTGAGGTTCTGCGGCGTCTCCACCAGGACCTGGACATACATGTCCCCAACCTGTTTCGAGCGCAGCACCGGCATGCCCTTGCCCTGCAGACGGAAGCGCCGCCCCGATTGGGTGCCGTCCGGAATCTTCACGCGGGTCTTGCCGCCATCGATTGTCGGCACCTCGAATTCTCCACCGAGCGCCGCCGTGGTCATAGAAATCGGCGCCCGGCAGTGGAGATCGGCGCCGTCGCGCTGAAAAAAAGGATGGGCACCGATCGAAAGGAAAATGTAGAGATCTCCGGGAGGGCCACCGCGCAAGCCGGCCTCGCCTTCCCCGGAGAGACGGATGCGCGTTCCGTCCTCGACACCGGGCGGAATATTGACCGAGAGTGCACGCTCCCGGGTGGTGCGGCCAAGACCCCCACATGTCACGCAGGGCGTATCGATCACCTGGCCCCGTCCGTGACAGCTCGGGCAGGTGCGTTCCAGCGTGAAGAACCCCTGGGCATGCCGGACCTTCCCTTGGCCTCCGCAAGTCGCGCAGACCTTCGGCTTGGTGCCAGTCTTGGCGCCACTCCCGGCGCAGGTTTCGCACGTGACCGACGTAGGGATGCGGATCTGGGCACTCTTGCCGTTGAACGCCTCCTCGAGAGTCAGCTCCATGTTGTAGCGCAGATCGGCGCCGCGCTCGCGGCCGGACCCGCGGCTGCGCCGGCCGCCGCCCATACCGAAAAAATCATCGAATATGTCGGCGAAAGAGGAAGCAAATTCAGCCCCAAAGCCCGGCCCGCCCCCGCCATGCTCGAATGCCGCGTGACCGAAGCGATCATAGGCGGCACGCTTATCGCCGTCCTTGAGGACCTCGTAGGCCTCGTTGAGCTCCTTGAAGCGATGCTCAGAGTCTTCATCGCCCGGATTGCGATCCGGGTGAAATTTCATGGCGAGCTTGCGATAGGCGGTCTTGAGATCGACGTCGTTGGCGCTGCGCTTGACTCCAAGGACCTCGTAGTAGTCGCGCTTGGCCATGTGTCATCACCGCGGCACAAAGCCAACCGCCCTTTCCGCGTGGCGGAAAGGGCGCTGAGCGCAACGGCGGTCCGGGAAGTAAATCCGTAAAGACATGTTTCAGGCGCAGTGCGTCATCTACGACCCCCCGGGTCCTGCGCTTCCGCGAAGGACCCCCGTTCCCCAGACGAAATCTAGGCCGACTTTTTATTTTTCTTGTCGTCGTCTACTTCGGTGAATTCCGCGTCGACGACATCATCCTTTTTGGAACCGCCCGGCCCACCGGCGTCGCCCGAAGCACCCGGCGGACCGTCTGCTTGCTTGTACATTGCTTCGCCGAGCTTCATGGAGGCCTGTGTGAGCGTGTTCATCTTCGCCCTGATCGCATCGGTGTCATTACCCTTCAGGGCCTCCTTGAGATCCGCCAATGCCGTCTCGATGGTGCGTCGTTCGTTCTCACTAACCTTCGAGCCATGCTCGGAAAGCGCCTTCTCGGTCGAATGAACCAGAGCCTCAGCGTGATTCTTGGCCTCCACCGCGGCCTTGCGCTTCTTGTCTTCTTCGGCATGCGCCTCGGCATCCTTGACCATCCTCTGGATTTCGGACTCCGAAAGACCGCCGGATGCCTGGATGCGGATCTGCTGTTCCTTGCCGGTCGCCTTGTCCCGGGCCTGGACATTGACGATGCCGTTGGCGTCGATGTCGAACGACACCTCGATCTGCGGCACCCCGCGCGGCGCCGGCGGAATACCGACGAGGTCGAACTGCCCGAGCAGTTTGTTATCGGCTGCCATTTCGCGCTCACCTTGGAACACCCGGATTGTCACGGCGTTCTGGTTGTCCTCAGCGGTCGAGAATACCTGGCTCTTCTTTGTCGGGATCGTCGTATTGCGGTCAATGATGCGGGTGAACACGCCGCCGAGGGTCTCGATGCCAAGCGACAACGGCGTCACGTCCAGCAGCAGCACGTCCTTGACGTCGCCCTGCAACACACCGGCCTGAATCGCCGCGCCCACCGCCACCACTTCGTCTGGATTGACGCCCTTGTGGGGCTCCTTGCCGAAGAACTGCTTCACCACTTCCTGGACTTTCGGCATACGGGTCATGCCGCCGACCAGGACAACCTCGTTGATCTCGCCAGCGGACAGGCCCGCATCTTTGAGGGCGAGTCGGCAGGGCTCAACGGTCTTCTGGATGAGATCGTCGACCAGCGCCTCGAACTTGGAGCGGGTGAGCTTCATGGTGAGGTGCTTCGGCCCGGTCTGATCCGCCGTGATGTAAGGCAGGTTGATCTCGGTCTGGGTGGTCGAAGACAGCTCGATCTTGGCGGCTTCCGCGGCTTCTTTGAGCCGTTGGAGGGCGAGCTTGTCGCGGCGCAGGTCGATCCCCTGCTCTTTCTGGAACTCGTCGGCGAGATAGTTGACGAGACGCATGTCGAAGTCTTCGCCGCCCAGGAAGGTGTCGCCGTTGGTCGACTTCACCTCAAACACGCCGTCGCCGATCTCCAGGATCGAGATGTCGAAAGTGCCCCCGCCCAGGTCATACACCGCGATGGTGCCGGTCTTGTGCTTGTCCAGACCATAGGCGAGCGCGGCTGCTGTCGGCTCATTGATGATGCGCAGCACTTCAAGGCCGGCGATCTTGCCGGCATCCTTGGTCGCCTGGCGTTGGGCATCGTTGAAATAGGCCGGGACCGTGATGACGGCCTGGGTCACTTTCTGGCCCAGATTGGCTTCCGCCGTCTCCTTCATCTTCTGCAGCACGAAAGCGGAGATCTGCGACGGCGAATAGGTCTTGCCATCCGCTTCGACCCAGGCATCGCCATTGCTGGCGCGTATGATCTTATAGGAGACGAGCTTCTTGTCCTTGTCCACCATCGGATCGTCATAGCGACGTCCGATCAGCCGCTTGACCGCAAAAAAGGTGCGCTCCGGATTGGTAACTGCCTGGCGCTTGGCAGGCTGGCCGACCAGGCGTTCGCCGTCGTCCGTAAATGCCACGATGGAAGGCGTCGTGTTGCGGCCTTCCGAATTCTCAATAACTTTGGCGGTTTTACCTTCCATCACGGCGACGCAGGAATTGGTCGTACCGAGGTCGATACCAATGACCTTGCCCATCTTAATTCATCCTCTCTTTTCAGCAGGTCGGCCGGGCCCATGCAGCACCCGGACAAAGCGTCGGGCAGGCCTCGCACCTGCCTTGGACCGCCCCTGGTCCGACCCCTCATCATCACCCGCCGGCCCGGCGGGTTCACAGCGTCATATAGGAGGCCGCCATCGGGCCGCAAGGCAGGATTGGCGCAAATCGTAAGCATTAACAAGCCTGAAACCGCGCGCTGGTCGGCCTCGCCTGCGGCCGCGGACTCAAAGTCTGACGCGCTACACGACGAACGGCTGACCGCGGGCTTCCGGGACCGGTTGGAGCCAGTCCGGAATGCCTACAACCGCCGCTGCACGGCGGCGAGCGCCGCGGCCGAGGGTCGCTGGGATCAACATGAGGGCCGCGACGCGCGACTGCCCAGCCGCAGGGCGGCCAATAGCCGTGGCGCGCAGGCCGCGCCACCAGGGGGATCGCGAACCAGATGGCGTAGCTATAGGCCCTGACCATGACGATCAGGACGGCGCACGCCATCATGAGCGCGACGGCCGTAAGGCCGCTTGCTTGCTTTTCCATTAATGTGCTTGTAATCCGCGGCTCCCGACGGCACCGCACGACACTGCCCGCTATGGCAACCTTCAGGTCAATTTCGTCCGCAAACGGTTTGCGGCTGACACTCGGTTTCTTCGACCGCAAGCAACAGGAAGAGTTGGTCGTCGTACTGCGCGAGGCAATGCGGCGCGCCCCGCTGTTCACCCCTGTGATGCCAGGCACCGGCAAGCCATTCTCGGTTCGGATGACCAATTGCGGACCGCTGGGCTGGGTTTCCGACCGGCAGGGCTATCGTTACCAGCCCACGCACCCGGTGACAGGCGAATCGTGGCCCCCGGTTCCAGAAATCCTTATGCGCGCGTGGGCCGAATTGGCCGATTATCCCTTTCCACCGGAGGCTTGTCTCGTCAATTACTACGGCCCAGCTGCCCGCATGGGGATGCATCAGGACCGCGATGAAGAAGATATGGCTGCACCGGTGCTTTCTGTCTCGCTGGGCGCCACATGCCGGTTCCGCATTGGCGGAACTGCGCGGAGCGCGCCGACAAGGTCGTTCTTGGTGGCGTCCGGGGATGTATTGGTGCTAGGTGGCGACTCACGGTTGGCATTCCACGGCGTCGATCGCATTATGGCCGGAACTTCCACGCTTTTGCCTGATGATAGCCGCATCAACCTGACATTGCGGCGGGTTAGAAGTTCCAAGGACGCGATGCTGCAATAAGTCCTAACTTCCCGACAACGATTTCGGAGGAACCGGTTTCATGATACTGCGAGTCGTCGCATCTCTCGTATTTTTTGCCGTATCCCTCGTGAGCGTCCCGGCGCCTGCTGCCGATCCGGTCTTTCCTCTCGGTTCGCGCATGGGATTTGTGCCGCCGCCCGGCTTTGAGGTGAGCAAGCGCTTCCCGGGTTTCGAGAGTCCCGGGACGCGGTCGTCGATTTTGGTGGCGACGCTGCCGCTGCAGGCCTATGCGGAGATCGAGGCGTCGCTGACCACGGAGGCTCTGAAGAAGCAGGGCGTTACCGAGGACAAACGGCAAGCCCTGACGATCGCCAACGGCAAGGCGCTGCTGGTGACCGGGAGCGAACAAGAAAACGGTCAGAAATTCCGCAAGTGGATGCTCCTTGGACAACTTCCGGAGGGAGTTGCGCTGGTCGCCGTGATGGTCCCGGAGGCCGCCCTGAAGACCTATTCGGACGATGTCATTCGGGCATCCCTCGTGACCCTGGCGGCGCGGCCGTCGGTGCCATTGGAAGAGCAGATCGCCTTGATGCCCTTCAAGTTGACTGATCTGTCCGGGCTGCGGCCAATCCGCGTGCTCGGCGCTGCCGGAGTGGTGCTGACCGAAGGTGAGAGAGACGCGCCGACACCCGGTGACCAGCCGATTTTTATCGTCATGATAGGCCAAGGCGGTCCTGAGCAGGCCGCGGATCGCGCTAATTTTGCGCGCAATCTCTTCACCGGCCTGGGCGACTTCAAGGATGTGCGCATCGTCAGTGGTGACATGCTGCGGCTTGGCGGTGGCAGCCTTGCCACTCACGAGCTACAGGCCGAAGCCAAGGAAGCCTTTACGGACATTCCGATGAAGCTCGTGCAGTGGGTGCGCTTCGGCCCGGGTATCTTCGTCCGCATGGTTGGCATGGTGCGCGCCGACCAGTGGGCGGCCCTGTTCCCGCGCTTCCGAGCGGTGCGCGATGGGGTTGCGTCGCGCGATGAGAACGCGTCCCGCTGAGCTGCTTAGCAGAAGTATAAGCCTTTCAGCTGGATTGTTTCTCGTCCGCAGACGGCGGCGGCGGTTCCGTTTTCGGCGGCTCCGGTTTAGGTCTCCCCTTCGAGACCCCAACCATGGCGGGTCGTAGCACCCGTTCCCCGATCATGAAACCTGGCTGAATCACCTGGGCGACCGAGCCGGCCGCAATGTTGGAGTCAGGCACCTCGAATATGGCCTGGTGAAAATTTGGGTCGAATTTGACACCCTGCGGATCAAACTTCTTGACACCGTGCCTTTCCAGAACCTTGAGAAGTTCGCGCTCAATCAGTTCGACCCCTTCGTGCAGGGGCTTGGCGGGACCTTCGATCGCCGCGGCGGACTCGCCAACTGCTTCCAACGCCCGGCGCAGATTATCGGCTACTCCGACCAGATCGCGTGCGAGGCTTGAGACGCCATAGATACGCGCATCCGCAACCTCACGCTCCGTGCGTCGGCGAAGGTTCTCCATATCGGCAAGAGTGCGCAGCAGCTTGTCCTTGTAATCGGCCACTTCCCGCGCCAGAGCCGTCGCATCCGGAGCTGCCGGCCGATTCTCCACAGGGGTCTCGGCGTCGTTGTCATTGGCGCTCGTCGCATCCGCCATCTTGTCGTTGAGGCCGCCCGCATCCGTCACCTTATCGTTGACGCCAGTCGTATCCGTCATCCTGTCGTTCCCTGGAATATTGCCAGTCGATTGTCCCGCATATCGATGCTTTGCAGCCAAAAATCAAGCGCCGGGGGTCGTGCCGTTATGAGGGCGCGAGCAGCTTGCTGACGATCTTGGCCGTATAGTCCACCATTGGGATGATGCGAGCGTAATTGAGCCGAGTCGGCCCGATAACCCCGATCACCCCCACGATTCCCCCGGTCGAATCCCGATAGGGCGCGATAATAGTCGATGACCCCGACAGCGAAAACAGCTTGTTTTCCGAGCCGATAAAAATCTTCACCCCTTCGGCGCGTTCGGCACGGCCGAGCAGATCCGCAACGCCCCGCTTGGTTTCAAGCTCGTCGAATAACCGTCGCACTCGTTCGAGGTCTTCGACCGCCTTAAGGTCGTCGAGCAGATTGGCATGACCGCGCACGATCAATTTGCGCTCCTCACGCTCGCCACCGGACCAGCTCGCGAGACCCGCGGCAATAATTCTTTGCGTTAATTGATCAAGTTCGGCGCGGCCAGCTTCTAGGGCTCTCTCGAGTTCGGCCTTGGCTTCAGCCAGCGTCTTGCCCCGAATATGTGTATTGAGGAAATTGGCGGCCTCGATCAGTGCTGACGTTGGAAGCCCGATGGGCAGATTGAGAATCCGGTTCTCGACCTGGCCATCTTCTGCCACCAGGACCACCAGGGCACGTTCTGGTTCCAACCGCACGAACTCGATGTGCTTCAACCTGACATTCGTCTTGGCGGTGAGCACGACGCCGGCCGCGCGGGCGAGACCCGACAGCAAGCCGGAAGCCTCTGTCAACACGTTTTCGACAGTTTTTCCCGCTGCCGCAACCTGACCCTCGATCGCGATACGATCCCGGTCGCTCAAATCGCCGATCTGCATCAAAGCATCGACGAAAAACCGCAGGCCAAGCTCGGTTGGCAATCTTCCAGCCGAGGCATGGGGCGCATAGATCAATCCCAGCTGCTCGAGGTCCTGCATGACGTTGCGGACCGATGCTGGCGACAACGTCATCGGAATGATGCGCGATAAATTGCGCGATCCAACCGGCTCGCCGGTCGCCAGATAACTCTCAACGATCTGGCGAAAAATCTCGCGCGAACGCTCATTGAGCTGGGCGAGGCTGATTTCGCCGGATCCGATGGGGACGTCTTGGGACACGGGCCGCATTATCCAATGATTGCCTTGGGGCCGGTTATTTGTCCATCCCGGATTGAATTTCAACACCGGGGCCGGATTCATCCCATCGCGGGCCTTGTCCTGCCGGGCCGTCGAACCTAAAAGCCATGTGGCGGCGCATGATTCATCAAACCGCAATGCCGCCCCGGGGGGGAACCCATGCGACCAAGCCGCCGCCAAGCCGATGAATTGCGCGCCATCTCGCTCGAACGCGGCGTTGTGAAATATGCAGAAGGTTCGTGCTTTGTGAAGTTCGGCGATACCCATGTGCTGGTGACGGCGACGCTCGAAGATCGCCTGCCACCCTGGCTCAAGGGCCAGGCCCGTGGCTGGATTACAGCCGAATATGGCATGCTGCCGCGCGCTACCCTGGAACGGACAAGACGCGAAGCCGCCGCCGGCAAACAAAGCGGCCGCACGGTTGAAATCCAGCGGCTTATTGGCCGCAGCCTTCGCACCGTCGTGGATCTCGAAGCGCTCGGTGAGCGCCAGATAACCATCGATTGCGATGTCATTCAGGCCGACGGCGGCACCCGAACGGCCGCCATAACGGGCGGCTGGGTGGCGCTGCATGATTGCCTCGCCTGGATGAAAGCCCGAGATATCATTCGCACCTTGCCATTGCGCGAGCACGTCGCCGCAATATCTTGTGGTATTTGCTCGGGTACGGCGGTACTCGATCTGGACTATGCGGAGGATTCCGGCGCTGACACCGACGCGAATTTCGTTCTCACCGGAAGCGGCGGCATTGTCGAGATTCAGACCACGGCGGAGAAGACACCATTCACCGAAACCCAATTGCTGACGCTGCTGGCTCTCGCCCGAAAGGGCATCAGCAAGCTCATCGATCTGCAGAAAATAGCGGTGATGTAGCGCTTGAAGGGACTCCACATCAAGGGACTTCCACATCGCCGAATCACCGGACGGCTGGTGATTGCGACACACAATCCCGGCAAGCTGCGGGAGATGCGTGAGTTGCTTGCACCGTTTGGTGTTGAGGCGGTTGCGGCTGGCGAACTGGACATTGGCGAGCCGGAGGAAACCGGCATGAGTTTTCGTGAAAATGCGCGTATCAAGGCCCAGACCGCCGCGCAGGCGACGTCTCTGCCGGCGTTCTCGGACGACTCAGGGATTGCGGTTGACGCTCTGGGAGGAGCGCCCGGCATTCATTCGGCCCGCTGGGCAGGACCGAACAAGAATTTTGAAGCCGCCATGCGGGAAATCGATCAACAATTGTGCACCCGCGGTGCGGTAACGCCAGAGACGCGTCGGGCACATTTCGTTTCAGCATTGTGCGTCGCCTGGCCAGACGGCCATGTGGAGGACTTCGAGGGCCGTGTCGACGGTACGCTGGTCTGGCCACCGCGGGGCAATAAAGGCTTCGGCTATGATCCCATGTTTCTTCCGGATGGATACGATCTAACGTTTGGGGAAATGACAAGCACCGCAAAACACGGCCTGCCCCCAAGGGGGCTTGGCCTGTCACATCGGGCGCGCGCCTTTCTCAAGCTTGCGGAGGCCTGCCTTGGCTCCCGCGGATAGCCACGTCCTGCGCGCGCACGCCGATGCGGGTCACGATCCGGCGTTCGGAGTTTACATTCATTGGCCCTTTTGCAAGTCAAAATGCCCCTATTGCGATTTCAACAGCCATGTGCGGCAAAACAGCATCGACCAGGCCCGCTTCGTTCGCGCCTTCACGGCCGAGGTCACCGCAACGGCCGCACGTATTCCGGGCCGTACCGTATCGACGATCTTCTTCGGCGGCGGAACGCCATCTCTGATGAAGCCGGCGACGGTTGCGGCGATCCTCGATGCAGTGGCAAAGAACTGGCAGGTCGCCGGGGACGTCGAGGTGACCCTGGAGGCCAATCCGACCAGCGTTGAAGCTGACCGCTTTGCCGGCTACCGGGCGGCCGGAGTCAACCGCGTCTCGCTCGGCGTCCAGTCACTTGACGACGCCGCGCTCTCTGCGTTGGGGCGTACCCACACGGCGCGCGAAGCCCTCGATGCGATCGCGATCGCGCGCCGCATTTTCGAACGCTATTCGTTCGACCTGATTTATGCCCGACCGGGCCAGACGCCGACGGCGTGGCGCGCCGAACTCGTGAATGCCATTGCCGAAGCCGGCGAACATCTGT
>DATGCX010000226.1:0-5313 GCA_035311445.1 Xanthobacteraceae bacterium
GGCACGACAGCAACGTACATGCGTAGCTTGAATCAAACCGAATTCAGCGAGTCAAGGGCTATTCGAAAAATGTTATGACTACATAATTAGCCCGCCCCCAATAAAAACAACCGCTTAGCTCAAAGCTGGGGAAAGTTCGGATTAGTGGGGCATAGCGTGCAAAGGTTCAAGGTTCGGGATGAGCATTCTGGGCGCTCCAGGTTCGAGCGTGACGAGTGCTGAGGATTAGCATCATTCTTTCGGCAACTCGCCCTGATAGTTTCTGTCGTAGAACAGCGGCTCCATCCGATTCTCCGCGCCGTTGCGCAATATTGTCTCGGCATATTCCCTGGCGATGAACGGGTCTTCCATCCAATACGGGATGGCGGTACCGCCTTCCGGAATATCGATGGCAGCATAGTCGGTGTGGATTTCGCCCGGCGGTCCGGGCTCGCGGCCGAGCGCATGCGGCCCAAACCAGGCGGTCAGCCGCAGCGGCTCCTCCGATACGCCGAAATGCTGATGATACCAGCGGGCGCCGCCGGGCGCGGCGGAGACGAGACCAACCGGCTGGTAATCGACCCGCTTGACCAGATGCGCCTTGCCATCCCGCCACGGCGTGATACCGGCATGCTCCGGCCACGTGTAGGTATAGCCCTTGCCGCGCAGACAGATCAGCACGGCGGCAGATGTGTGCGCGTGAGCCTTGGAATAACGGCCGTTCTCATGCTGGGCGATCCACAGGTAGAAGGCGTTGCCGGTCATGAACGGCTCGATGCGGCGGTAACCGGGCGAACGGCGATTGTCGAGCGGCAGGTCGCAGTGGACGATGTCGGGGATGAAATTGGTGCGACGCATGGCAAGCCCGCGCACCGGATCGGGCTCGACGTCATCATGGTATTTGTAGAAATCGTTGGCGCCACTGAAGCGCTCGCGGAATTGGAACGGGCAATCGAAGATCGCACCCACGTTGTTGATGAGGTTCATAAGATTCGGCGCCGTGGTGCCGGCGAGCAGGAGCGCCGGGCTTGAGCTCGCATTGACAATGCGATGCATGGCATTGACGGGAATGGAGAACAGCGAGCCCTGCTGCCATTCGAACACATGGCGCTTGGAGTCGGCGTCGAGCCACACTTCGGTGCTGCCGCGCCCCTCGACCACGTAATAGATTTCCTCGTACAGGTGCTTCTCCGCATTGAGCGCACCGGCGCCCGGCACCTCGATCAGATAGCAACCCCATTTACCCTCGGTGCCATAGAGCTGAATATAGGTGCCGCGGCCGCCGAGGCGCTTCCATGGCGCGAGCGGCAGGTTCTGCACCTTGTTGATCCCGATATCGCGGAACACGGGAATGCCCTCGCATTCGATGAAGAGATCGTAGGGTGTCTTCGGCCGGCCGAACTTGCCGAAACCGGCGCGCTTGCCGGCGGTCGGTTCGTGCCAATGGGAACCCGGAACGTCATGCATGGGATGGGCCTGTGCGGATTGCGGCGCTCAAGAGACAGCCTTCGCCTTCAAGAAATCCGCGAGCGGTTTCGTCGGGTCGGCCAGGCTTGCGGGATCAACCGCTATTCGCCGCTCGATCAGCCGTCGGGTCGTGGCGATATCGCGTTGTGCGTTGGTGCCGAGCGCATAAGCGATATAGGGCCCCGATAACTCGAAGCTGATTTGGCTTGTGCCGACATTGCGCCGCTGCACCCGTTGGTCGGGCTTTGAGGGTGGCGATCCGACGCCCTGGATGTAAAGGTCGAACTGCTCCGACCAGAACGACGGCACACTGCGATATTCGTCGTTCGCTCCTGTCGCATTGCGGCCGGCGATTGTGCCCTGGTCCTGGGCGTGACGCCAGTCTTCCCGACGCACCAAACCGTGTGCTCCGGGAAATCGCACCACGTCACCGGCGGCGAAGATTTTGGGATCGGAGGTGGCACAATGGGCATCGACCACGATGCCGCTGTCGGTCCGCAGCCCTGCTGCGGCGGCAAGGTGATCGTCCGGTATGGCGCCGGCACCGACTACGACGAGATCAGTAATCAATGTCTCATCGGTGCGGGTCTTGAGCGCGATGCGGCCGTCGGGCTGGGGCAGCGCGGTCGCCAACGCCGTGTTGACGCGGATGTCGACGCCGTGGCGGCGATGCGCGTTGTGAACCCGGGCCGACGTATCCTCGTCGCACACGCGCGCCAGCACGCGAGGCAGGAGTTCGATCACCGTGGCATTGACGCCGAGTTCGGCGGCGGAAGCCGCCACTTCGAGCCCGATCAGGCCGCCGCCAACGACGGTTAGATGCTGCGCGGCCTTGAGTTCGTCACCGAGCACCCGGGCATGCGCCTCCGTGCGCAAGTAGTGAACATGCGGGGTGCCGAGCGGCAGGATGGGAACTTGGCGCACCACCGAGCCGGTCGCAATCACCAGCGCATCGTAAGCGAAGCGCCGGCCGGACGCCGTAACGACTTGCTGCACAGAGCGGTCGATGGCGGCGCATCTGGTGCCGCATTCGAGCTCGACGCCGTGCCCGGCGAGGCCCTTCGGACCCGCGATCGGCGCGTCGGCGGCCGATGCTCTGCCGAGCAACACCGCCTTTGACAGCGGCGGCCGTTCATAAGGCTCGCACGGTTCGTCCGAGATGAGCGTGACACCTGCCTGTGGATCGCGGCGCTTGGCCTCGATCGCAGCAAACACTCCCGCGGGGCCGCCGCCGATGACCACAATATTCCGCGAGATCGTCATTCCGTTTCAGGCGCGCAGCGCGATCAGCATGTCCTCTATATAGTCTTCGCCGCTGGCAATGACGAGCATCAGCGACCACGGCCGCAACTGGTACAGCGTCTTCGACAACATCGCATCGCTGGCGGAGGCCTCGCCCAGAATGAGGCCGGTGGTGTTGACCCGCTTGAGGCTGCACGCTTCCCCGATCAGGGCTGCAGCCTGGGCGTTCTCGCCGGCTGTCGCCACCATGACGACGAGGTCGGCACTGTTGACTTCGTCGAGCAGATCCTTGGTGCGCCCCGCGAGATCGCTCAGCCATCCCGGCATGGAGAAGCCGCGTCCGGGCGGCTCGCCCGCAAATGCCGAGGCGGTGAAAAAGCTCGCATTGTTCCATCTCAGCTCGGCGAGATGCTTGACCAACGCTTCGCTTGCCCGGTCGAGCGCAACGACCTTGACGCGGCGCGATTTCGAGTTGGGCTCGTTGATCCGAAACCGCGCCTCCGCAGCGGTCGTCACTCGTGCACTTTCGCTCAGCATGAGTTAGCTCTCGGCACCCTTGTAAAGGGCAATTGCGTTTGGCCGCGGCCTTGAGCGCGTCCTTCGCGCTCACTCGGGGTGAAGGGGCTTCTCCGCGAGTCTGACCTTGTGGAGAGGCCCTCTCACCCCAACCCTCTCCCCGCAAGCGGGGAGAGGGAGAAGAGTCTACACCGACGTCGGCGCCACGCCGGGGCACGCCATCAGGGCCTCCCTGGCGGCATCCTTGTACGCCTGGTCGCGTGGCAGCACTACTGCGGCAGAGCGCACGCGTTGGTGTACCGGGTCGGCGCCCGGCGGCACCTCGCCCTTGTCCATCAGCGCCTTGATGGACCGCAAAAGCCGGTGGCGTGCCATGATGATCCCGTTGTCAGTCGACACCAGGTTCTCCTTGGTGCGATCTACGATCGGCCCCATGCTTTCCTGGATCGAGGCGTCCTGCATACCGAAGCCCTCGACGCCGCTGTAGCTTCGGCCGGCCTTCTGGGCGGCGCGGTCGATCAGATAGTCATTGTCCTTGTTGGCAACCGGCCGGAACGTGCCGGGAATGCATTTGACATGGATGCCCTTGCCCTCCCGCATGGCAGCTACTTCAGCATCGGTGAGGTTGCGGATCGGGTGATAGTCGAAGCTCCAGGTCCAGCAATTCTCGTCGTCGATCGGAATCCAGAAATGGCCATGGACCGAATGGTTGCCGCGCGGCGCGATCATGGTGAAGGACGGCAGCACGTACTGGGTGATCCGCCAGTAATACTGGTCGTTCTCGGCGTTGCGGCGCGCACCGATATAGAGCCCGCCCGCGCTCTCGACCACTTCGAATACCGGCCGCGCGTCGGCCAGATTGTACTGATTGCCCTTGGCACCCTTGAACAGCGGATCCGAGTTGATGTCGCCGCGATGCAGGAACGACACGTGGCTTGAATCAATGCCGCCTTCCATGGCCTGCAGCCAGTTGCACTCCTGAAGGCGCTTCGACACGAAGCGCTGGCGTTCCGGCACGGTGGCGAATTCCCATTCCGGGAGCGACGGGACCTGTTCGCTCGGACCCATATAGGTCCACAGCACGCCGCCGCGCTCGATCAGCGGGTAGGACTTGAGCTTGATCCTCCGGCAATAGCCGCTTTCCTCGGGCTCCGACGGCACATCGATACACTGGCCCGTCACATCGTATTTCCAGCCGTGGTAGGGACAGCGCAGACCCTTTTCCTCGTTGCGGCCGAACCACAGCGACACGCCGCGATGGGCGCAGAACTCGTCGATCAGGCCAAGCCGACCGTCGCTGTCGCGAAACGCTATGAGCCGCTCCGATAGCAATTTCACCCGCACTGGCGGACTGTCGTTCTCGGGCAGTTCCTCCGCCAGAAGCGCGGGCAGCCAGTAGCTGCGGAACAGCCTGCCGCCGGGGGTTCCCGGACCGGTCTGAATCAGAAGATCGCTTTGTTCTTTTCGCAGCACGGAACTCCTCCGAGTTCATCGATTGCCGCGGGCTCGCGCTGCATTGTCGGAGCCCGTGGACTGCGGCATTCGCAAAGTCAGAACGCTCTGACCGCGGCCTTAACCTCTCCCCGCTCGCGGGGAGAGGGAGTGCGCATTGACCTGCACGGATGCCTATGGTCTATGACGCTTTGAACAAACCCTTGTAAAACGCCGTGTTTTCAGCCTCGCGAGCGTACTCTGCGGCTCTGCGGGCGTCAACGAAGACGGGCCTAACATTGCGTTAGAGCTGCTATGCCGTCGAAGATCGAACTCTGCAATGCCGATGATGTCGCGGTCGGCGCCGCCCTCAAGGTCGAGAAGGAAGGGCTGTGCGTAGCAGTGTTTAACGTCGATGGCGAATTTTATACCCTCGACGATCTTTGTACCCATGGTCCGGGATCGCTCTCCGAGGGCTATATCGAGGGTGACATCGTCGAGTGCAATTTCCATAATGGTCAATTCAACATCCGCACCGGCGAAGTGGTGCTGCCGCCTTGCATGATTCCGGCGAAAACCTATCCGACCTCCGTCGAGAACGGAAAAGTCATGATCGAGGTTTGAGGGATAATGGTGTAAATGCTGTAGGATCGGTTGAGCGCAGCGAAACCCATCTCG
>DATGCX010000227.1:0-2707 GCA_035311445.1 Xanthobacteraceae bacterium
CGGCTGCCCGGCTTGGGAAAAATTGCTAATCTTGTGCCATGCGACCGAATGACAACATCCGTGCCGGCGGCGCCCCGGTTGCCCGCCCGTTGTTTGAGGCACCGGAATGGAGCGTGGGCGAATACGTCTGCACCGCCGGTCCGAATGATCGTCCCTTTGAAGAGCGCCATGAACAGGCCTCGATCGCGGCCGTCATCGAAGGATCGTTCAGGTATCGGGGGGATACGGGCACGGCGGTTCTGCACCCGGGCGCGTTCCTGTTCGGCAACTCCGGCACGTGCTACGAGTGCGGCCACGATCACAGCGCCGGCGACCGCTGCATCGCCTTCCATTTTGCGCCCGCACATTTTGCCGAAGTGGCGGCCAGCGTCGCGGGCTCAGGCCGGTTCCGATTTCCGGCGCCCATGTTGCCCGCGATGCCGAAATTGCTGCCCTGGCTGGCGTGGATCGAGTCGCGGACGGCACTCGCCGATCGACTCGCAATCGACGAGGCCATACCGCAACTGATGGAAGCCGTGATCGGCACCGTTTCAGTCAAGCCGCCGCCCCAGACTTGTGTGTCCGCCCGGGATGAGCGGCGGATCAGCGATGTCCTGCGCTATATCGAGCTGCATGCCGGCGATGCCCTTGATCTCGACACGCTTGCCGCCGTGGCGATTATGAGCAAGTACCACTTCCTTCGCACATTCCGGCAGATCGTCGGCATGACGCCCTATCAGTTCCTGCTCGGCGTCCGGATGCGCCGTGCGGCCGTACGGCTGGCCACCTCGTCTGAGCCGGTATCGACAATCGCGTTCGAGAGCGGCTTCGGCGACCTGTCGACTTTCAATGGTCGGTTCCGGGATATGTTCGGGATGAATCCGACGGTTTACAGGCAGTGCGAGCGCGCAAGCCGCCGGCTGCGATAGCACTGTAACTGGCGACGCAAGGATCGCGATTGGTCATTGATTCACGCAATGCACGTTGTCACACTCCCGGCCTCGACAGCCGAGGCACGCAGGGCGGGAAAAATGGATACGAGCCGCTTCGTGGGGCGCCTGTTGAAAGGCGAAAACATCGTCTGGTGCGGGCAACCGGCGCAGGGGTTCTTGCTCACCAGCCGCGATTGGGTGGCGATACCATTCAGCCTGGTCTGGTGTGGATTTGCGATTTTCTGGGAAGCGAACGCGTTGGCGACAAACGGTCCCATTTTCATGAAGCTGTGGGGCGTGCCGTTCGTGCTGATCGGACTATACGTTCTGGTGGGCCGTTTTCTGCTCGATGCCAGGATACGGCGTGATGTGTACTACGCGGTGACAGATAAACGCGTCCTTATCCTTCGCTCGGGATTGTTCAGTAAGTTTAGCGCCCTGAGCCTCGACCAGTTGCCCGATGCAACTTTAAGCGAAAGTGCCGGCGGCCGTGGCTCGATCCGCTTTGGCACAGCGGCGGGGGGAGGGAGCAATTTCTCCGGCTGGACTCCTTCGCTCGATTCCACGCCACAATTCCTCGCGATCGAAAATGCCCGAACAGTGTTCGATCAAATCCAACAGGGCATCGCGAAGCGCGCCTGACTACAGCGGTTCCGGTCATATTGAAGCGCTCCCAGGTCTCTTGCGTCGTGGCCGGGCTTGTCCCGGCCACCCCGATTGTGCTTGCTCTGTACCCCAACGCTTTGGGTCGCCGGGACAAGCCCGGCGACGACAGCGGGATGTGATTCGAAACGATCGCAATCCGCTTTAGTGCTTGCGTCTGCTTCTGATCCTCAAGAATAGGAGGGCTCTGCATGTGTCGCTCACATGTTCTCCGATCGGGCGCTGTCGCGGCCCTGACCGTTTTCGTCTCCGGCAACACACCAGGCTCGGCCGCCACGCGATGCGAGCGCCTGCTGGAGATGCTCAACACCAGAATTGTTGACGCAACCTGCTCCGAGAGCACCGATCTGACTACCGCCAATCCGGCAACAACGCCGGCCAATGACTCGCTGCCGGGCCTGCCGCCGTTTGCGCTCACGCCGCAGATCGATCGCGGCTTCATCGCGCCGCCGGCCGGTTTTCGCACGCCCATCACCAAGGCGGTGCCGGGCCTGCAGGTGCAGGCCCGCATCGCCAACGATCCGCTCGGCCAGGCGCGCATCCTGATCCGCCTGCCCGATGACTGGAACGGCAAGCTGGTGGTGGCCGGCGCATCGGGTACGCGCAGCGAGTTCAACGGCGATTTCGTCTGGAGCGATTTCGTCGTGCAGAAAGGCTACGCCTACGTCTCTCAGAACAAGGGCATCTACAATCTGTTCGTGTCAACGGCGGCCGATCCCCTGGCATGCCGGCTCAATCCTATGTCGGGAACCTTCGTTCATTTCTATGACAACGATCCGGCTGCGGTGTTCACGCGCTGGAACGAGATCATGTTGAAGGCGACCGAGATCGGACGTGCTGCGCTCGAAATCAGCTACGGCCGGCGTCCGGCGCGCACCTATGCGGTGGGCACTTCCAACGGCGGCTATCAGGTGCGCCGCGCCGTCGAGACAGCGCCGGAACTGTTCGACGGCGGCGTTGACTGGGAAGGTACCTTCGTGGATATCGCTGCCCCTAATCTTCTCAGCACCCTGCCGCCCGCAATCCTCAACTATCGGGACTATCTCGCCTCCGGATTTAGCTCCAGCAGCACCGCCGCCAAGAATATCCGCGAGGCCGGCTATCCGCCCGATATGACCGTCCCCGACTCCCCC
>DATGCX010000228.1:0-2558 GCA_035311445.1 Xanthobacteraceae bacterium
AGCGTGCGCTGATCGGGACTTCGTTGCCAGGCACCTCGGCCCGGACGTGGATGCGGAACGCACAATTCTTTACGAGGATCCCGACCTTCATTTCTGCATACTCGGCCACGTCTATAAGGGCGCCAAAACTAGTGCTCCTCACGATCACGGGCCGAGCTGGGCTATCTACGGCCAAGCCACCGGCGAAACCGAGATGACGGATTGGCGGCTCGTCGAAAAGCCAACCGATGGAAAGCCGGGCAAGGCTGCAAAAGTGCGAACGTACAAAATGACTCCCGGCATGGCGCACCTCTATGGCGAGGGAGATCTGCATTCGCCGCGGCGCGAATCCGAGACGCGTCTCATCCGCATTGAAGGCATCGATCTTAGCAAGGTGAAGCGAGATAAATACGACCCTGCTGAAGGCTGATGAATGTTCCCGCCGGAGCGGATCATTTGCCTTACCGAGGAAACTGTCGAGACCCTTTATCTTCTCGACGAGGATTCCCGCATCGTCGGCATCTCGGGCTACGTGGTTCGCCCGCCGAGGGCGCGGCGTGAGAAGCCGCGGGTCTCTGCGTTCACCTCCGCCGACATCCCGAAGATCCTCGATCTCAAACCCGATCTCGTCCTGACTTTCTCCGATCTTCAAGCGGACATCGCAGCAGCGCTTATCCGCGCCCACGTTGAGGTGCACGCGTTCAATCAACGCACCATCACGGAAATCATCGACATGATCCGCACCCTCGGAGCGTTAGTCGGCGCAGCGGGCCGTGCTGATCGACTGGCAGGCGAGTTAACGGCGAAAGTCAGCGTCGCGCGCAAACGCGCCGCCCAATTACGGAGGCGGCCCCGGGTGTATTTTGAGGAGTGGGACGAGCCGATGATTTCCGGCATCGGCTGGGTGTCAGAGCTTATCGAAGCTGCCGGTGGTGTCGATGTCTTTGCCGACCGCGCTTCGTGCAAGGCGGCCAAGGATCGCATCGTGACGGCTGAGGAAGTCATCCGGAACGACCCGGATATCATCATCGGCTCGTGGTGCGGCAAAAAATTTCGGCCAGAGAAACTTGCCAGGAGGCCAGGCTTCGATCGCATCCCGGCGGTGAAGCATGGCGCGCTGCACGAGATCAAATCGCCGTTGATCCTACAGCCGGGTCCCGCCGCGCTGACGGATGGTCTGGCGGCGCTGCAGGCGATCATAGCAAACGCGATTTCGCGAAAGACAGTTGCCGTCAGCTAGAGGCGCTAAAACTTAGGTTTTCGGGTCCGCTCCAAGTCGGTGATGGTGTACTTAGAGGCATTGAGTGCGGCGTCGTGAAACGAGGTTCGGGATGGCTAGGGATGACGTGGTGGTGGGATTTATCGGATTGGGCATCATGGGCGGGCGCATGGCCGCCAACCTGCAAAAGGCCGGCTACCAGCTGGTCGTCCATGACTTACAAAGACAAGCGGCCAGTCATCATCTCAATGCGGGCGCGGCCTGGGCAGATAGTCCGCGCGCACTCGCTGGCCGCAGTGAGCTGATCTTCTCCTCGCTGCCGGAGCCGCCCGATGTTGAAGCGGTCGCGCTCGGACCGGACGGACTCATCGCCGGCATGAAACCCGGCGCCGCCTATTTCGACCTGTCGACGAATTCGCCGAGCGTCGTAAAGAAATTGCACGCGGCCTTTACCGAAAAAGGTCTGCACATGCTCGATGCCCCTGTGAGCGGTGGCCCGACCGGCGCGGCATCCCGCAAACTCGCGATCTGGGTTGGCGGCGACGAAATGGTCTTCAACCAGTACAAGGCTGTGCTCGACGCGATCGGGGATAAGGCCGCGTATGTGGGCCCGATCGGCAGCGCCACCGTGGCCAAGCTTGTCCACAATATGTCGGGCTATGCAATTGTCTGCGCGCTCGCCGAAACCTTCACCTTGGGCGTGAAGGCGGGCTTGGATCCGCTTACGCTTTGGCAGGCGGTCCGCCAAGGTGCGGTGGGGCGCCGATACACGTTCGATGCGCTGATTGACCAATTCCTGCCCGGTGAGTACGAGCCGCCGGCATTTGCACTTAAGCTTGCGCACAAGGATGTGTCGCTCGCTAACGCACTCGGCCGCGAGCTCGGTATGTCAATGCGCCTCTGCAATCTTGCGCTCGCCGAGATGACCGAGGCTCTCGCACGCGGATGGGGTGAACGCGACTCGCGCGTCGTGATGCTCCTGCAGCAGGAACGCGCCGGCGTCGAGATCGCCGTAGATCGGGAGCGGTTGCGTGAAGCGCTCGCGCCAACGGTCGAGACGGGATCTTGAGGCCGCCCGCGAAAATCGCACTTTGCTGTACGAACGATCACGCTTTGTCCATCGGGGGCATCAGCGCTTGTGTCGTACCAACGCCACCGTGACGATCACCGCCACCTGCTTTTGATCCGGGCCGGGATATCAACGGGTTTGATAGGCGCACGAGGAGCCGAACTGTCCTCGCGCGTCACCGACCCTGCTCGCGCTCAAACGCGCGGATTTCAAAGCCCTTATAAATTTCGATCCATTCTCATAATCCACGAGGCGACCGTCCCCGCGTTGCCCCTACAGGCCTCTCCCTTG
>DATGCX010000229.1:0-6111 GCA_035311445.1 Xanthobacteraceae bacterium
CCCACTCTCCCCACTTTCGCCGTTATCGTCAAGTCAGCGCACGACGAATCCGCTCGAATCTTTCTTGGCCTTGCTCCCTTTGGGCGTGAGCCCGATTACGTAGCCGGCGAAGTAGTGGTAGCGGCCGCTCTGCAGCGTGACCGGCCGCGGAGCGCGCGGATCCAGATGTCGCAAATCCGACTCGTCGCCGTTAACCACGACATGGCCGCGCCACGACAGCGGCCGCTCGGCGAACACCACGGCGACGTTCACGCCCCGTTCCAGCAGCTCGAGCGCGATCGCTTCATTGGTTTCCGACCGCGAAAACGTCAGGTGATAGTTCGGCGGCAGCGGTCGCGCGAAGCGCCGCGGATTTTTCGTGTAGTCGACAAAAGTTACTTCCGGGAAAATCTCCAGCAGCGTGCGGCCGGAAGGCTGCAGACGAATACCCTCCCACGCGATATCGCTCGAGCCGTTGAGCCGAACGCAAAGCTTTAGCCCCTTGCCCGCCGCGTAGCGCTTCGCGCGCGCAATTTCCATCACCATGCGCACGAGATAGTTCTGCCGGTCGGTCATGAAGTCGCGCGTCTTCGCAAGCCGCGCTTCGCGCACGTTGTTCGTCTCGCCGATTGCCGCGTGGCCACTGTGCCAGCCTAAGCAAGCCGCGGTGCACGCAAGCGAGCGATGCGAGCAGACGTCGCCATAACCCGCGATGTCGGCCGGGGCGAGATAGTGGATGATGTTGTAGTAGCCGAACGCCGCGGCCTTCTCAGCCTTGGCGTTGTCGTCGGAGAAGATGCGATTGGCGGTCATGGTCAGTCCCTCTCGGTTGATGGACTATTATAGTCCAACTCGAGATGGACCAGTCAATTTCGAAATGGACTGTGCGACAACCGACCGCACGTGAGACGCCGCGACTCATTGTGTTACATCGCGCGCTCGAGCTCTGGGCACGCGTTGGTTGTGGTAGGCGCTCGGCGCGCGCAAAACGTGCGGCGGCCACCCCCGAACGTCTCCGGGTCCTTCGTGAGAAAAATCGCCCCGCCCCCTGCCGGAATTTTCCCCGGAAAAACGAGAGTACGGACCCAGAACATTTTAGGCGAAGAGGGGTGTGTGCCTGCCTACCCTGTTCTCCCACACCCTCTATAGAGGGATAGTGGGAGAACACAGGGTTTTGCAGGGCATTTGCAGGGGGTAAGCAGGGGGGTAGGCAGGTTAGCTGAAAATGAGCTTCTGCCAGTGTTTGGAGGGGGGGCCGTAGGGTTCGACGCGGATGGTTCCAGTGCGGAACAATTCCTCCATAGCGGTTTCGAGATCGCGGAATTTACTGCTGTTGGTTTTAGCGAACACGCGGGGGGCGTAGTTTTTCGAGGCTGGGTTATGGCTGACGGGGCGGCCTTCGGCGATGTGGCGGGCCAGCTCGTCGCGGAACGCGGTCTTGGCGTGTTCGGCGCGGACGGCGCCCTCGAACGCATCTGGGGCGGCCTCGGGCAGGAACATGCCATTCTTCCAGCGCAGCGTCAGGGTGGCGCTGACCGGGCCGTACTGGTTTTTCATGAACTCGATCTGCCGGATCGCGCTATCGGGCTGGCTGTCGTCGCCATTCGCTTTGGGGCTTCTCAGGTACATCCGGGCGCGGCAGGCATTGTGCCACTGGGTCGATCCCGAGATGCCACTTCCCGAGCTGATGCCGGTCAGCGACGGGTGTGAGATCAACACCACCGAACCATCGGCGGTGAGCGCGATCTTCAGCATCAGGCCGAGCACGAACTGATTGACCTGGGCGCGGTCGATCTCGTTACCGGCGAACACGTTGGCCGATGATGCAATCACCACGGTTCTGGGTTTGAGATCACCGGCGGCCTGCAGCACGTGGCCATAGAGTGTGGTCGGCTCGACCTTGCCGCCCCGGGTCGCGGTCGCCAGCAGCGCATCCTGGCCCGCCAGCGTGACGAGGTGGAGATCACGCAGGTCGGCGAACCGACAGCCGTAATACTGGGTGATGTGCCACAGCCGACGATGGATCACCGCCTCGCCGTCCTCGCAGTCGATGAACAGCGCCGGTCCCTTGTCCGGCATGCTGTTGAGCCAGTCGCCGCCATAGGCGTGGGCGGCGGCGAGGTGCAGGCCGATGGTGGATTTACCGGCCGCCCCGGCGCCCGAGAACAGTGTGACGTGGTGGCGCGGGATGCGGTCGCTGACGCTGTATTGCGGCTCTGGCGGCGGCATGTCGTCCCAGCCGCTCATGTCGACGAACGTCAGCGCCGGCGCGGAGCTGCGGATCACTTGCAACATCTCTTGTTCGCTGCTCATCGCTGTCGCCTCTTGATCAGCGTCTCGATGTGCGCGCGGATCGCGCTGCGGTCGCGCTCGCTGTGGCGATCGAGAAAATCTTTCAGGCGTTCGGCATCGCGGGCGTGGTCAAATAGCCACTCTGCCGCGTCCAAGGTCGACTTTGGTGTTGCGAACCGTTCCGGCCGGTTGAGCCAGTCCCACAATTCGCCGACACTCATGGTGTCCCAGTGATCCGGCAGATCCGGCTGCGGCAGCGGATACGGCGGCGGTTGTGCTTGAGCTTGGCGATGGAAAGCGCAGATCTGTTCTGGCCAGCCACATTCGCAGGCGGTGAAGGGTGTGTTGTTGCCGAACACTTTTTTGAGGAATTGGCAGTCGCTGGGAACAGCGTACGGCGACTGCCAAGCAGCGCGTCGTTTGCCGCCATCAAACTCGCGGCAGGCGGTGCAGAAGCCCGGCGTCTGACAGGGCTCGCACTGGCAGATCTCGCATCTCATTGGCTGAGCCTTTCGACACAGAGCGCGATGTAGCAACCGACAACGATGCGTCGCTCTGTCGGAATCGGCCAACCAAAATCCGCAATGCACGGCTGCAGCAGTAATTCGACGCGCTCGGCCCCGAGCTTGACGACGGCTTCGGCGAGAAGTTGCTCAAACTCGTATGCGGACGGCACGCTCATGGCCGCCACCCGCCGAGGTCATCGCGCACCGCGGCAAAGGCCGAGCCTATGATGCGCTGCACCTCGTCCTGGCCGATGTCGGCGACCAGACCATTGTCGACCGCATAGGCCTGCAGCCAATCGACCGCGTCGTGCAGCGATTTCTCTTGCGACTGCCACAGCAGCGCTTCGGCTTTGCAGAGCTTGGTAAAGATTTCGACGGAGCTATCCATGTCATTGCTCCGTCACGATTGAGAGTTGTCAGGGAAAAATTGTTCGCTTAGGTTCCAGTACGTTCGTAGACCTCTGGAAGCGAACATGATTCGGGCTCCCGGTATCGATGTCCGGCACGGACATGGGGGTTCGGATAGTCACACTGTGGGGCTCGTGGCGGCGAACCACGGGCCCCATTCTCCTCCTCTGACCCCCCACATCAAGCGTGTTACATTGCGACACGCGATATTTTTGAGGGCCGAAAAATCCTGTGGATAACTTGCTGCGGCCGCTTTCTCCCCGCCCAGAATTAGTGGTCGATTCGACCAAACCGGCGCTTTCGCCACTAGGGGATGAGTCAAGTCAGATCGGAAACACAGGGCCGCTCGGCCGGCACCGGGTAGTGGCGGCCTTGCCGCTCAACCGCAATGCCGGCTCGGTGCAGCTTCAGCCGCCGCTTGTTCTGCGCGACCACCGCAATGGCGTGATTGCCGATCCGTCTGGTAACGTCATCGGCCGCGACGGCGTCTTCGTGCATCGCATGCTCAGCGCCGCCAAGACCATCGACACCCGCCGCTTGTAAGGTGTCCACTGAACCGGGCTTAGTGCCAAACCAACGTGTCCACTTAACCGGGCTTAGTGCCATGTCGGTGTCACGCCGCTATCATCCCGAGATCGCGCCGGGGGAAACCTCTGTGTTCGGTTTTGATTTCTCGCCGGTGATCCCGGTCGGCGTCGGCATCAAGGCCGGCACGCTCGACATGGCCCGCACCGATGGCGGCGTGGTCGATATCGACGCCTCGGCGGTGACATGGATCGATCGCACGCTGTACGCTACATTGACCTCCGGGCTCGATAACGCCGGTTTCGATTATCAGCTCACCTGGACCGCCACCGACACTGACGGCAACGTCTGGCCGCGCACGGCGATGCTGCTCTGTGCGCTAACCTCGTGAGGTGGCTATGGGCACTGTGACCAAGCTCGCGGCGACGCCGAGCCCGATGGATCTGTGGCCGATCCCCGGCGATGCGCCCGACCTGAAAACCATCGTTCAGGATCAGGCGACCACCATCACCGCGCAGATGGCGCTGCTCGACGCCTATCAGTCCTGGCTCAACACCAAACAAACGCCGTCGCCGGCGACCGCCACCGGCACCTCGACCGGCACCACCTCGATCACGCTGGCGAGCGTCGCCAATGGCCCGATCCCGAATGGTGCAGTGGTGACCGGCACCGGCGTGCCGACCACGCCGGCGGTGACCGTCGTCTCGCAGCAGAGCGGCACCTGGGGCGGCAACGGCACCTACACGCTCTCCGCCGCGACCACGCTGACCGGCGTGGCGTTGACCTTCACGCCCGGAGGCGGCGCGATGCCCTGGCCGACGCCGACCGACTCCAACACGCTTAACACCATCCAGCAGCAGCAGACCGCGATCCTGCGCAGCCAGACCGCCTTGCTGCAGCAATACCAAGACTTGTTGAACACCAGCGGCACACCCGCGCCTCCTACGGGGCCGTGAGGTAGACGATCAATTTGCGGAGGATTTCAGGATCGTCGTTAGCGTGGCCAAGGATCGTGTTGCAGCTATGGCAAAGCCATCCACGAAAACCCCCAGTCTTGTGACAGTGATCGAACACGATGCGCTTGTTGCGCCTGCTGCAGACTTCGCACGTTTCCGGCCTTGGTCTTCCGCTGATTTTTTCCAGTCTGCGCTGCTTCCACTCGCGCTGATGTTTGTCCATCCAGCGGCGTACATGCGCTCGGCGTTTTTCTTTTTGTTCTGGTGTCCAGTCCCAGCCTCTAGCTCTTTTTTCTGCGTAAAGCTCACGTCTCCTCTTTTTGATTTTCTCGCTGTGCTTCAACCACATTCGGCGGTTGGCCGCGCGGCGACCTTCTCTCGTCTTGGTCATCACTCTCGCCCAGGGTACTGACGATGAGCGATGATTTTATACTGCAAACCCGCCAAATTGGCCAATACCCGTTAGCCTCGTCGGTCGCGCCCGCTGATCTGTTTCTGATGCAGCAGGGCGGGCTCGGCGGCCCGTACATGTCGGTCAGCGGCCCGACCATCCTCAACACCGCGCTCGAGCTCGGCGGCTGGCTCAAGTTCGCACCCGGATCCGGTCCTGCCTGGAACGGCGCAACGCTGACATGGCTCGGTGGCGTGTTTGCATTCGCGGGCGGCCGCCTGCAGGTCGAATCGCTGCATTCCGATGGCGATATTTTCGTCGCCGGCGAAGCGCTCGCCTCACAGGTGTTTGTCACCGGCCTGTTCGACGTGTTGCTCGAGAACTCAGTCTGGACCTTCAACGGCCGCAAGGGCAACGTCCAGCTCGAGTCCAACGACATCCTGCGCGCCGGCGGCATCCTCGCCACCAATCCGCACTTCGCCGGCGTCGTCACCGCACCGACGATCTGGAATCCGTTCGACAGGACCGATGCGGTCGCCACCACGGCATTCGTGCAGAACGCGATCTGCAATTTCGTCAGCACCGCGCAGCAGACCGGCTGCGGGCTGGTGACGAGCTTCAACGGTCGCGGCGGCGATGTGGTGATGACCGCCAACGACATCACCATCGGTGCGACGCAGATCGGACAGTTCGCACAAGCCAACACCGCGCCGAGCGGCGACGCCTCGAAGAAAATCGCGACGACCATGTTCGTCGACAACGCCACCGCCGATCTGCAGGCGTGGACGATCGAGCAGATCAATCAGATCGCCAGCGAACTTGATCAGCAGTTCGCGCCGCTCGCTTCCCCACAATTCACTGGCATTCCGACCGCACCAACGGCGGCGCAGACCGTCAATTCCGGACAGCTCGCCACCACTGCGTTCGTGCATGCAGCCGTCACCGCGTCGACGACCGGCGTGTCATCGTGGAATGGCCGCACCGGCGCCGTGACCTTGACGCTGGCGGATGTGACCAGCGCCGGCGCAGCGCCGATTGCATCGCCCGCCTTTAC
>DATGCX010000230.1:0-10747 GCA_035311445.1 Xanthobacteraceae bacterium
CAACGCTTCCGAAAACGACATCCGCGCCTTCGTCACCAAAAGGAAAATCTCCGGCGGAACCGTCAGCCTCAAAGGTCGTGATGCGCGCGACATCATGCTCGGACTGGCAAAAACTTGCATGAAGCTCAACTTGTCGTTCTATGACTTTCTGGGCGCTCGCCTCGCCATACCCGGACCCCAAATCCCACCCCTTCCCAAACTGATCCGACCCCACACCCTCATAACGCCAAGCAACTTGCCCGGAAATTTGCCCCGGTTACGTGGACGGGTCCTAACCACCGCAAATCACCTTACGCATCCGGGTGTGCCCAAGGCATCCCTGGGGTCACTTGTCATCCGTCTTTATATCCTCTGTCTCCCCTCTGTTCGCCCCACGCCTTCATCAAATCGATTGGGAAGGGAAACACGATGGTTGAGCTCCGTTCCCCAGCAATGTCGAAGAGCGTCGCAAGGTAACGCAGCTGCATGGCCTGCGGCACTGGTGCGAGGATTTGGGCGGCCTCGACCAGCTTCTGCGCCGCTTGCTGTTCACCCTCCGCGTTGATGATCTTGGCGCGGCGCGTGCGCTCGGCCTCAGCTTGGCGGGCGATGGCCCGGATCATGCTCTCATCAAGATCGATGCGCTTGATCTCCACGTTGGAAACCTTGATACCCCATCCCTCGGTCTGTTTGTCGAGGACATCCTGAATGTCGGCGTTGAGCCGGTCTCGCTCGGCTAGCATCTGGTCGAGATCGTGCTTGCCGAGCACCCAGCGCAGGGTGGTCTGTGCGAGCTGGCTGGTCGCGATGAGATAATTGTTGACCTGGATGACAGCCCGCTCGGCATCCACCACGCGAAAATAGATGACGGCGTTGACCTTGACCGACACGTTGTCCCGCGAAATCACGTCCTGGGGAGGAACTTCTTCGACGACAACCCGCAGGTCCACGCGCACCATCTGCTGCACCAGCGGCACCAGCAGAAAAAGCCCTGGGCCCTTGGTACCCGTATAGCGTCCAAGGGTGAAGACAACGCCGCGTTCATACTCGCGCAGGATGCGCACCGCGGAATACAGGAAGGCGATCACAATGATCGCAATAATGGCCAAGGCGGAGACCATGCGTTTTCTCCTTGTTCAAACGGATTTACGAAACCTGCTGCTCACCTCGCTCCGCTGATGGCGACGGTAAGTGGCGTTCGTGTCAACCTCATCGAAATGGCACCAATGAGAGAAATCGATTGTCAGGCCGGCTCGACGACCACCACGAGGCCGTCGCGGGCGACCACCTTGACGCGTGCACCGGGTTCCAGCGAGGTCGCGCCACGGGCGCGCCAGATTTCGCCCCTGATCCGAACCCGCCCCTCCGTTCCCTGCCAGGACACCGCCTCGCCTTCGGCTCCGCGCAGCGCCTCCCCGCCGGAAACGACGGCTCGCCGGCGCGATCGCAGCAGCATCGAAAGGACCAGCGAAAAGAATCCTAAGGTCGTGACGGCAACGACTGCCAGCAGCAGCAACGACGGGCGAAACCCTGGCACTTCGGCCGGAAACATCAGGATCGCTCCGATCACAAAGGCGCCGATGCCGCCGATGCCTATAGCCCCGAAAGCACCGATATGCACCTCGGCGATCATCAGGCCAATCCCGAGCAGCAGCAGCGCCGCACCGGCGTAATTGATCGGCAGGAGATTGAGCGCGTACAGAGCAACTAGGAGACTGATCCCCCCAACGAGGCCGGGAGCGACCGCTCCCGGGCTAAGGAATTCAAAGATGAGCCCATAGATGCCGAGCATCATTAGAATGAGGGCAACGTTGGGATTGGTGATGATGGCGAGAAGTTCGGTCCGCCAGTCGGGCGGCATGGTCACGACCTGGAGTTCGGCGGTCGCCAAGCGTTGAGATCGTCCAGCGAGGTGCACCGTCCGCCCATCGATTTTGCGGAGGAGATCCGGAATGTCGTCCGCGATCACATCGATGACGTGGAGCTTCAGTGCTTCGGGTGCCGAAAGGCTCGCGGCTGCGCGGACGGCTTCGACTGCCCAATCGGCGTTGCGCCCATTGAGGTCTGCAAGACCGCGAATATACGCCGCGGCATCGTTCACTGCCTTGCGCGATTCGGGGTCCGCCGGCTCTGCTGCTTTGCTTTTGTCTTGATCATTGTTCTGACCGGCAGGGGGCTCCGGACGTGTCCCGGGGAAAATTGATGGCCCTTTCAATTGGATCGGGGTGGCGGCGCCAAGGTTGGTGCTGGGCGCCATGGCGGCGATCGTGCAGGCATACGCAATATAGGTTCCGGCGCTTGCCGCACGGGCGCCGCTCGGCGCCACATATGTGACGACCGGTACCGGGGAAGCCAGGATCGCGCCGTTGATCTCTCGCATGGAGCTGTCGAGGCCACCAGGGGTGTTCATGCGCAGGATGACAAGACCGACCTCGCCTGGCCTGGCCGCGCGCAATCCGCGCACGACATAATCGGCTACGGCGGGTCCGATTGCTCCGTCAATGTCGAGCACCACCGCCCGTTCGGCGGCGGCCCGATCGGGTGACAGGACCGACATTGCCAGAATCATTGTGGCACACGCGGCGACGGCATGCCGATGCGGTAATCGCGATTGCATAGGCGGCCTCCTGCCGCGAGTCCCTTCGGATATCTCGAACCGAGCGACGAAGCATTACAAATTTTATCGGATGAGGCCGGGGGTTTGAAGGTGTGCCGCGTCCGGTTATTCTTCGCGAATCACCATGAAAGCTGCCAAAACGCCGCGGATGAGGGTCGGCCAGCATTTCTGGACGTCAGCTCTACTCTTATGCTCGCTTTCCTGCGCAACGTTGGTTTTGGAGGCGAAATGCGCACTGCATCACATTCGGCAATCGTCGTCGGGCTGGTTTTGCTGGGGAGCTCCGCTGCACCCGACCGTGGAAGAGCCGCATCATATTCTGATGCTGCCAGGGACCGTCAGCCCGCCGCTTCGTATACTGAGCACGCCTGCGGCATGCCCGCGCAACTGAGTTGCCGGAGCTGCGCTGTCACATGTCCCGCGTCGAAACTAGCGATCTGCAAAGCCGGAATGAATATCTGGCGAAGCAGCGCATGGTCTTGCCTGTTTCAGCCAACGTGTGCCTGCCAGACATCGATCTGGTCGCTTCTGCCTGAGCGGCCCCGGCAGGCTCGCAAAACGCCCCGTCATCCAGCGCATCGAGCCGACGCCGCCGGCGAGTGACGAAAGCCAGCATAGCGGGGCTTATGCTGAGAACTGAAGCCGCATTGCCCGAGAAGAAGATAGAAGGCGTTCGCGACCAATGTTAGTCTTGCCGTTCATCATCAGGGAGGGTAGCGGATGCCTCGTCAACTCTTGTCTGTAAGCCGCCGCCGGCTGCTGCAGACAGCGGCACGCGGCGGCGCCGCAATGGCGGCTGGACTGTTGGCCGCGCCCGCTGTGCTGCGTGCGCAAGGTGCTTCCGTTAAGATCGGCGTGCTGCATCCGGTCTCGGGCGCGCTCTCCTACTCCGGCCAACAGGGCCGGATCGGCGCCGTGATGGCGATCGAAGAGATCAATGTGTCGGGCATCAAGGCACTGGGCGGCGCGAAAATCGAACCGATGCTCGGCGATGCGCAGTCGACGCCGGAAGGCGGTAATGCCGAGGTCGAGAAGATGAACGCGGCTGGAGTGGCGGCGGTTGTGGGCGGCTACGCAAGCGCGATTTGCCTTTCCGCGAGCCAGACCGCTGCGCGCTATGAACTCCCGTATCTCGTGGACGTCGGCGTGGTCGACAGCATCGTCACCCGCGGCCTGAAGAACACATTCCGCTTCGGCCCCGGATTCGGCGTCATCGCCAGGACCGCTCTCGACAATCTCGTTGCCATCAACGACCAGGCCGGCAAGGCCGCGAAGACGGCCATCATCGTTCATGAGGACTCGGCCTTCGGCGACGGTTTGGCGAAGCTCCTGAATGCGCAACTTCCCGAACGCGGATTCCAGGTGCTTGACACCATTCCGCACCCGACACCGCAGCGAGATTTCAACAACGTCGCCCTCAAGATCAGGGGACAGAACCCTGATCTCGTCATCCCGGCCAACTATTACAATGAATATGTCCTGCTCGCGCGTACCCTGCAGCAGCAGCGCGTGCGTCCGAAGGCCGTCTATTCGGTCCTTGGCGGCGCCGCCTCGTCATACAAGTTCGTCAAGGAATTCCCCGAGGCCGCACAATACATCATGGACTGCAATCACTGGTTCGACCCGAAAAATCCAAAGGCGCTCGCTTTGAAAAAGAAGGTTGAAGACAAGGGCGAATTCTACACTTACGAAGTGTTCATGAACTACTCATGCGTCCTGCTGCTGGCCGACGCGATCGAGCGCGCCGTGAGCGCCGACCGCGCGAGAATCATCAGCGCGCTCGAGAGTTCCACCTTTGCGGGTCATGTGATGCCGTATGGCCCGACCAGGTTCGTGAACGGACAGAACCAGGGCGCCGCGCCGGTGAACACACAGGTGCTGCGAAACGATATCCAGGTGATCTTCCCCGCCGCCTTCGCGTCGGCGAAGCCGGTTTTTCCGATGCCGCGGGCGTAGGGGCGACCCTTGTGGTCGCCGTGTTCCCGGCGGGTGATTCCGATCAGGGGCACGCGGTGCGCAACCGGGGCGACCACAAGGGTCGCCCCTACAGCGGGCAGACGACACCTCTTGCACGCTACTTTGAAGCAATCGATTGCAAACGGATATTCGGATGCTAAGTCGCCCGCGCGGCGCGGCACCGGCCTGATCCGGCGGTTTGCCATGTTTTCAACCGACATCCTTATTCCGACCGTACTCAACGGATTGATGACCGGTGCTGTTTACGCGCTTGTCGCGCTCGGCCTGACACTGATCTACGGCGTGCTGCATATCATCAACTTTGCACATGGGGCGCTGCTGACAGCGGCGATGTTTGCGGCGTTGTTTGCGTACCAACTTTGGGGGTTCGACCCCTATGTTGCAGCCATTTTCCTCACACCATTGTTCTTCCTGCTGGGCTACGGCTTGCAGCGTTTCATCATCGGGCCGGCCGCCCATGGCGAAGATCGCAACATTCTGCTGGTGACGCTCGGACTTGCGGTCGTTATCGAGAATGCACTCCTCTACGCATTCCGCGCCGATACCCGCACAATCAATCTGCCTCACGCCTTTGATGTCATCGAGGTCGGCACCACCTTTCTCGCGGTTCCGCGCGTGATCGCCTTCACCGTCGTGTTTGCCGTAGCGTTGGGCCTGTGGGTTATTCTGCAACGGACGGATACCGGAAGGGCAATCCGCGCGGTGGCCAAAGAGAAGCTCGGCGCCGAGCTCTCCGGGATCGATGTCGCGCACATCTATGCGGTGACGTTTGGTCTGGGTACAGCATGCCTTGCGATCGCCGCCTGTTTGCTGATTCCGACCTACTATGTCAGCCCTCATGTCGGCGATGCCTTCGTGCTGATCGCCTTCACGGTCGTTGTGCTCGGCGGCATGGGTTCGGTGCCAGGTGCCTTGATTGGCGGCCTTTTCATCGGCGTGGTGGAGAGCCTGTCGGGCTTCTATCTTGGGGAGTCGCTGGGCCAAATAAGTGTTTTCGTCATGTTCATTCTCCTCCTGTTGTTTCGGCCCGCCGGGCTGTTCGGAGCGGGGACATGAAGGGGCTCGCTCCTATCGTTGGCACCATGGCCCTGGTTGGCACCGTGCCTCTGATTACATCGTCGAACGTTGTGCTCAACTTTCTGGTCATGGTATTTCTCATCGCGTTGGTCGGACAGGGCTGGAACTTGCTCGGCGGCTATGGCGGCCAATATTCATTCGGCCATGCAGCGTTCTTTGGTACCGGCGCCTACGTCACGGCGGTGCTGCAGATGCACTACGGCGTCAACGCCTGGCTCAGCTTTGGCATCGGCATCGTGGGCGGCGCAGTGGTCGGCAGTGCGATCGGTGCGCTGAGCTTCCGCTCCGGGCTGAAGGGCTCATATTTTGCCCTCGTTACCCTCGCCTTTGCGGAGGTGTTGCGGATCGCCGCCAGTGTGGCCCCCATCACCGGGGCCGGTGTCGGCACGCTTATCAGGCTCGACCTGCGTCCCGAGGCCTTCCAGTTTCAGAGCCGGGCGCCGTTTTACTGGATCGCTCTCGGACTTGTCGGTGCCTCGTTGATACTCATTCGGGCGATCGAACACAGCCGCTTCGGCGCGTATCTGGTCGCCGTGCGGGAAAATGAGGATGCGGCCGAGGCGCTCGGTGTGGACCCGGCAGCGGTCAAGCTCGGCGCGATGACGATTTCTGCCGCGATCACCGCGGCTGCCGGCTGCTTCTATGCGCAGTACTTTCTGTTCATTGACGCTGGCATCGCCTATGGGCCGTGGATTTCGATCGAGGCGCTGCTCGCACCTCTCGTCGGCGGCATCGGTACTGTGTTCGGCCCGCTGCTCGGTGCGCTGGCGGTCAGGACGCTCGGAGAACTCGGCAGACTGATGGCCGGCGACGCCCCCGGTCTCGATCTTGTCATCTATGGATGTGTTCTCATACTGGTTGTTGCAGTCGCGCCGCGTGGCATAGTGGGCGTCCTGTCCGGCCTCCGCGGTCACGCACTATCTCACAAAGCCGCTTTGCCGACGCCGCTGGAACGCGATAATGGTTGAGCCTCTGCTCCGTGTCGAACAGGTGTCGAAGCATTTCGGCGGACTGCTTGCGCTCGATCGTGTGTCCCTTTCAGCCGACATCGGACGGATTACCGCGTTGATCGGACCGAACGGCGCGGGCAAGACCACCCTGTTTTCGATCATCGCCGGCAGCCTGCGGCCGAGCGAAGGCCGCGTCATCTATGACGGCGCCAATATCGAAGGTGAGCCACCACACCGACGCGCCCGGCGTGGCATCGCGCGCACCTTCCAGATTGCCCAACCGTTCGCCGGGCTCACCGTGCGTGAGAACATTGCGGTGGGCACGCATCTCCTGCGGCCGGCCCGGGCAGATGCACTTGGCGCTGCCGACGATGTCGCGCACGAGGTCGGCCTCGGCGACGGGCTCGATCGTGCGGCCGCAACGCTTACGGTTGCCCGCCGCAAGCGTTTAGAGCTTGCACGCGCGCTGGCAATTGCGCCGCGGCTGCTGTTGCTCGACGAAGTTCTGGCGGGCCTCAATCCGTCGGAGATCCGCGACATGGTGCCGGTCATCCGTGCCATTCGCAACCGCGGCATCACAATCGTCATGATCGAGCACGTGATGCAGGCGGTCATGACGCTTGCCGAGCACGTGTTCGTATTATCCGAAGGACGCGTTATTGCCGAAGGTCCGCCGGACGCAATCGCGGCTGATCCGGATGTGGTGGAGGCCTATCTCGGCCGCGGCGCAGCCGGTCGGACGGTGGCCGCCGGACACACCCATGCCTGAGCCCATCCTCGTAGTAAGCGGTCTGCGCGCTGGCTACGGCACGACCGAGATCCTACGTGGCATTGATCTCGTCGTCCGGCGTGGCGAGATCATCGCCGTCTTGGGCTCGAATGGGGCGGGGAAATCGACGCTCAACCGGACCATTTCCGGCGTGATGCAGCCGTGGAGCGGCTCGATTCGGTTCGCCGACGCCCCGATCGAACGCGAGCGGCCGGCAGCTATCGTCGCGCGCGGCCTGATCCATATCCCGGAGGGGCGGCGCGTCTTCCCGAATATGACGGTGCGTGAAAATCTTGACCTTGGCGCGTATCGTCGCGGTCGCCCACGCCGTGAACAGAACCGAATAAACGTATTTACGATCTTCCCGCGGCTAGCCGAACGACAGTCTCAGCGCGCCGGTACCCTGTCCGGCGGCGAACAGCAGATGCTGGCAATCGGACGCGGCTTGATGGCCGAGCCTGAGCTCCTGATCCTTGATGAGCCGTCTCTTGGTCTTTCGCCGCTCCTGATCGAGGAGCTGTTCTCTCTGATCAAGAGCATCAACGCGCAAGGAACGGCCATCCTGTTGGTCGAGCAGAATGTGGCGCAGAGCCTGGAGGTGGCCGAGCGCGCTTATGTCCTCGATAATGGCGTGTTTGTGCTGGACGGAAAAGCCGCCGATCTTCGCACGGATCCTAATCTCAGACGTGCGTATCTCGGAATGTGAGCAAAGGCTGATGCAGAAACTCGGCGATTCCGGCCATACTGAACTTCTCTGCGGAGAAATGGCGGGCTTGTCCCGGCCACCACTGCCTTGCGTGCGGAAGCTCGGCAAAAAAGACGGGGATGCCCGCGACAACGGGGTATGACGTTGCAGGGTGTCGGAACGTGAGGATTCTCGAATGGATAAACCTTTTGACCTCGTGATCAAAAACGCCCGGGTCGTCCGTCCCAACAGGACATCAGTCGACTGTCTCGACATCGGGGTCAAGCACGGGCGGATCGCGCAACTCGCGCCGGACATCCAACCAGAGCAGGCAAACGAAATCTTCGACGCCAGGAATTTTCTGGCATTTCCCGGGTGTATCGATTCCCACATGCATGTCGGCATCTATCAGCCGCTTGCTCAGGACGCCGTCTCGGAGAGCAAGGCGGCGGCCATGGGTGGCGTGACGTCGAGCCTCAACTACATTCGTACCGGGCAATATTATCTGAACAGAAGCGGGCCCTACCGCGACTTCATGCCCGAAGTGCTAAAGCAGTCCGAGGGCCGGTTCTGGGTCGACTACGGCTATCACGTCGCTCCCATCGAGTCGGGGCATATTGACGAAATGGAATACCTTGCTCTCGATCATGGCGTCACTTCGTTCAAGATATTCATGTTCTATGGTGGATACGGCCTCCACGGACGATCGACCAACCAGAACGACTTCCTGATGATCGGGCCGGAGGAGCGTTATGACATCGCCCACTTCGAATTCATCATGCGCTCAGCCCAGCGATTGATGACAGAGCATCCGCAACTCGCCGACTACATTAGTGTCAGCCTTCATTGCGAACTGGCGGACATTCTCACGGCCTACACGAAGATCGTCGAACGCGAGGGCAAGCTGACCGGGCTGCACGCTTACAGCGCCGCCCGTCCTCCTCACGCCGAGGGGCTTGCGATCTGGATTGCCTCCTACCTGGCGAATGAAACCAATTGCCTGAACATCAACCTGTTGCACCTGAGCTCGCGCAAAGCGGTGGACGCCGCATGGACCATGCAGCAGGTCTTTCCGCATATCGCGTTCCGCCGCGAGGTCACGGTCGGTCATCTTCTGCTCGATACCGATTGCGAATGTGCCGTTCACGCCAAAGTCAACCCGCCGATCCGGCCTCGGGAAGACGTCGAGGCGTTATGGGAGGCGGTGTTTGCACGCAAGATCGACTGGATCGTCAGCGACCATGCCTGCTGTTCGAGCGAGCAGAAGTGGTCCAAGGACGATCCAACCAACATATGGCTCGCAAAGTCGGGATTTGGCGGCACCGAGTACTTGCTCTCGGGAGTGCTGAGCGAAGGCAGCAAACGCGGCATGTCGTATAACCACATGGCCGAGTTGTTGAGCTTCAAGCCGGCCGCCCGCTTCGGCCTCCTCAGCAAGGGTGATATTGTACCCGGTTTCGACGCGGACATTGCTCTCGTAGACCCGCGTGAAAGCTTTGTGGTCCGGGCGGCCGAATCCGAATCCAAACAAGGATATTCACCCTTCGAGGGGCAGGAACTTACCGGCCGGGTGAAGAGCACTTTCCTGCGCGGCGCTCTGGTCTATCACAACGGCAACATCATCGGACCGGCGCGCGGTCAATACATGCGGCGGCCGCTGCAAAGAAAACAGGAGGCTCAGGGGTTCAGCCAACGTCCTTGAGATGTCGGATTGGCCGTCCGGGCGCGATGGCCTGCGCAGCTGCCACGATCGCATTGGTGTCGATCCCGTAGTGGCAGTAGAGTTCGGCAATTGATCCGGTCTGGCCGAAATGCTCGACGCCAAGCGAACGCACCCGGTGACCACTGACCGCCCCGAGCCAGGCGAGGGCTGCGGGATGGCCGTCAAGCACGGTGACGAGGCCGCAATGTGCCGGCAACCCTCCGAGCATCCGCTCCACATGGGAACGTGAGTTGACGAGCCCACGCTCGCGCGCGCGTTGCACCGCAGTCCAACCGGCATTGAGCCGGTCCGCCGAGGTAATGGCGAGCAGCCCCACATCGCGCCGATCTTCCGCCATCAGTCCGACCGCCTGAATGGCCTCCGGCGCCACCGCGCCGGTAAATGCGACGACAACCTGACAATTGGGCCCCGGCCTTCGCAGCCAATAGGCTCCGTCAATGATTCCCTGTCGCAACTCGGCCGTCATGACGCGCTGCGGCTGCTCGATCGGCCGGGTCGAAAGGCGCAGATAGACCGATCCGCCAGTCTCGTCGCGCAGCCAATTGCGCTCCGACGCTTGCGCGTCACCCTCCTTCTGAATGTAAGCAAGCGCAAAGGACAGAATGACCCCAAGCTCGTCGACGAACGCCGGTTCGAAAGCGGCGAGTCCGTCCTGCGCGATACCGATCAGCGGCGTGCCAATCGACTGATGTGCGCCACCTTCCGGCGCGAGCGTGATCCCGGAAGGCGTCGCAACGAGAATGAAGCGCGCATCCTGATAGCAGGCGTAATTCAAAGCATCGAGCCCGCGCGCGATAAACGGATCATACAGCGTGCCGATCGGAAGCAGCCGCTCACCATGATGTGCATAGGAAAGCCCGAGCGCCGACAGCAGAATGAACAGATTCATCTCGGCGATGCCCAGCTCGATGTGCTGGCCCCTAGGCGAAAACTCCCAGGCGAAGGTTGAGGGGATGCGCTCCTTCTTGAA
>DATGCX010000231.1:0-22404 GCA_035311445.1 Xanthobacteraceae bacterium
ACGACAGCAACGTACATGCGTAGCTTGAATCAAACCGAATTCAGCGAGTCAAGGGCTATTCGAAAAATGTTATGACTACATAATTAGCCCGCCCCCAATAAAAACAACCGCTTAGCTCAAAGCTGGGGAAAGTTCGGTCTAGCAGCTCCTGCTGCTCGGACGCGCGCTGTCTGATCATCGGGTATCGCTGCAAGTCGCGCGCGCCTCTGCGCCACAGATCGCCGTGACGCCGAGGCCGGCTATCTGCACCTCGTAGCCGAATGGATCGTCCACATACACACTGAATGGGCCGCCATCCCGCACGTTCTTGACGCCAACCGCGGCCAGCTGCGCTTTGGCCCGCTCTCGGTCGAAATCAGCAACCGTAAAAGCGATGTGATCGATCACCGCGTTGGCCTTGCGCCGCGGCGGGCCATTGCCCGCCGACGCATCGAGCGGCCGTGTGCGGCAGATCATGTGGGTCAGCGGCACGTCGTCGTCGGTGACGCCGTAAGGCTTTTCACCCCTTTTGCCGAACGGCAGGGCAACGTCGCGTGCGCTGGCACCAACCTGGTCAAGATTGAAGACCATCGAGTACCAGTCGGCGGCCCTGCGAAAATCCGGGCAGGTGTAGGACACGTGATTGACGAGCGCGGCATCGAGTCCTGATTGCTCGGCCCCGAGAGCGCCCTTTCCCGCATAGGCGGTGGTCGCGGCGAATGTGAGGATCTCGACCAGCCGGCGGCGGCTGATCTTGCCGTTCTGATAATCATGGACCTGCTTTGCGACAAACCCTTCCATGGCAATTCTCCCCTCAGCGTCTGAAAGCGTTTTCGGCGGCTGCGGATGCGATCTGCACATCGTAATCGAACGGATCATAGACATGCAGGCTGCCGTCGCGCCCCGTGACGTCGAGCCCCTTCGCTTTGAGTGTCGCGCGCACGCGCGCCTCGTCCCAGTTTGGAATGGTGTAGCAGATGTGGTCGATGACGGCCTCGGCTCCTGGCTTTGCGCCGGCACTACCGCTCGCAACATTGCCGGGATTGCGCGTGACAAGGAACGAACCCCCTTTACCGGGCTCCGGTCCGAACATCAGGTTGGCCCGTTTGCCGTCATCCCGCGTGGGCTCGCTCTTCATGTTGAGAACCGACGTGTACCAATCGCGCGCCTTGGTGTAGTCCGGGCACGTATAGGAGAGGTGGTTGACGCCGATGATCTTAAACCCGCGTTGAGCCTGGGCCTGCGCGGCATCGCCCGCGCCATAAACCGCCGCGGCGAGCGCTACGGCTTTGCAGAACTCGCGACGATCGATCCTACCGCTATCCAGGCTTTGGACCAGATCGGCGATGACGCGTTCCATGTGAGCCCTCCCTATCCGGCACCATTACGGCGCCGATCGGCATCGAGGCTACCAGCTTGCTCCTTTGTGCGAAAGCGAGGGCGGGCCGCGAGTTTTGCAGCGCCGCGGTCTGCTTAGAGCAGGTTTCGATATGGTTGAATCGAAGACGGTGCAGCTCTTCACCTCTCCCCGGAGGGGAGAGGTGAAGAGGCGCTCGCTCAACGTTATCGGAAAATGCTCTAATTTCAGAAATCCGGCTTGTCCGCGGTCGGCACGGCGGTGTGCTTGCCGGGGAAATGTCCATCGGGGTTTTCGGCGCAGACCATCTCCGGCCACTCGCCCAGAGGGCGCCGATAACTTATGGCGGCCGACCACGGCTGGGTGAAGACGCCATCGTCCTCGACGGTGAATTCGAGTTGCAGGCCTTTGCCCTTATAGCTAGGGTTGCGTGCAAAGCCAGGATCGCGGCCGAAGCGGCTGAGCTCTCGCTGACCGCGTTCTTCCACTCGTTTCGCTTCTTCGTAATCGAGCAGCCGATAACGCTCCACCACGTGGAGCGCCGGACTGTGCGGTGTTCCGTACATATCGAGCATGGCGAATGGGCCAATTTTTACTCCCACCGTGTCGATCACCAGGGTGTCGCCTTCGTAGCGGCCAACGGAATCCCCATACCAGGACGGCGGCACGTCGGCCGGATGAGACTGGTTCATGCGCACGTGGCGGACTTCGTGATTATTGGAATAGAGAATCGTGATCTTGTCCGGCTGCTGGAGCATCTGCATTCCGATATTGTAGAGGACGAACGGCACCCCTCCTGGCCAACATTGATTGCTCGGGGTCGGATAGGGCACCCGGGTCAGCGAAACATCGCCATATTTTCTCACGATCTCCGCCGCATGCGGTTTCAGGATCGGATTTGTATAATCGCCAACCAGTTCGTATGCATCGCTGGCGCCGTTGCGACGTGATCGGTTCGTCACCGGGCCGGGGCCGGCCGCCGGCGGCTCGAAGTCAGGCCAGGTCATATGGGCCCATATGCCGGAGAAATCCGGGATGGACGCAGCGCTTTTGGTACCGCCTGCACTGGTTGTTCCAACCGCCGGCGCCACGTCTTGCCCCAAGGCAGGCGTCACCACTACCGCCGCCAATGTCACCGACAACAGGAAATCCCACCGCATCGACCCTCTCCACACTTTCACGGTTCCTGGCAGTTCCTCAGCCAAAGCTACACTCTTTGCGCGTGCGCCTGGAAGGGGCAGGCTGTGTCTGGGCAGGCCGCCTCTGCACATGGCTTGACCCTACTGACTTGAAGCCTTGCGGCAACTCGGCGGTTATCTGAGATACGGCAGCCAAACACACTGCCCACTGGCGCCCATATCGTCTAAGGACGGAATTGCTTGATTCATCGAGGAGAAGGTCATGCGCGACGGCCGGTTCTTTCGCTTCGCCATCATCACTGTTCTGGTGCTGCTGGCCGCCTCTGTGGCCCAACCTTATGTCACGCACCTTCTACTGTCGGAGACCGCTCCGCGGTCCGTCACGGCGCGTGGCGACCTCTCCGACGCCGAGCGGTCCACCATTGCGTTGTTCGAGCAAGTATCACCCTCAGTCGTGCAGGTGGTCGGGCGCCAGGGCGGGACGGGCGCATTTGAAGAGGAAGGCGGGGGCGTGCAGTCCGGCACGGGATTTGCCTGGGACGGCGCCGGGAACATCGTTACCAACAACCATGTGGTCAATGGTACGACGGATGTCGTGGTCCGCCTTGGCACCGGTGAGGCCGTTGCGGCGGACATCGTCGGCACGGCGCCGAATTATGACCTCGCCGTCATCCGCCTGCGCAGTTCCCAGGCGATTCCTAAGCCGGTGGCCATCGGCAGCTCCGCCGACCTCAAGGTTGGCCAATTCGCTTTCGCGATCGGCAATCCCTTTGGACTTGACCAATCGCTTACCTTCGGGGTGATCAGCGCGCTGCATCGCCGCTTGCCGACGAGTTCCGGGCACCAGATTTCCAACGTGATTCAGACCGACGCAGCGGTAAATCCCGGCAATTCCGGAGGGCCTCTGCTCGATTCGAGCGGACGGGTCGTCGGTGTCAATACCGCCATCATATCGCCGTCTGGAACCAACGCGGGGATCGGATTCGCCATTCCGATAGACATCGTCAACCGCGTTGTGCCCCAACTCATCCGTGATGGCCATGTACCGACTCCCGGGATCGGCATCGTCGCAGTGAGCGAGCAGGACGCAACGCGGCTGGGAGTCGAGGGCATTCCGATCCTGCGTACGCTCCCCAACTCTCCCGCCGCGCGCGCCGGATTGCATGGCGTCGACCTGCGCGCCGGCGCATTGGGCGACGTCATCGTTTCAGTGAACGAAAAACCGGTGAGGCGCCTTTCTGATCTGACAAACGAATTGGACGAGATCGGGGTCGGCCACGAGGTGAAACTCGGTATCATGCGCAACAATCGCAACGAGACGATCAACGTCGCAGTCACAGATGTCGGTCAAAGTCGATTGACGCCCTGAGATTGAGGGAACTGGAACCGCGCTACCACTATTCAACGGCCAAGTGGCATTCGCGGTCGAGCGTATCGCCTGTCTGCCGGTGATTCGATTTTGCTAAAGCGGTTCCCGCTCGATTTAATTCGTACCGCCGTCATCTGCGGGCTTGACCCGCGCATCCATCAAAAAGATGGCACCCCGGTGGCGGCGGTGGATGGGCAAGCGCCCACTCAAATCGGTCAGGAACCGGGCGGCCATGGCTGCCGCTACTGCGATCCGCTCTGACCGTCCACAGAATGCGACGTTTGGGTCGCGCGCGTGGGCGGCAATATTTGGCCGGGCGGCAGCATGACCTGTGCGGCTGCGAGCCACGGCAGCCACGCCATCTGCACCGCCTGCGCCCAAAACGCCAACGGGTTGGCGCTCTCCACAAAGCGGCCGAAGGCCTCGAAAGAGGGCACGGCCTGCAGGCTGATCGAAATCTGCTCTGCATCGCCGCCTGGTGACCGGCGGTGGACGATCTCAATATCGAGGTTTGGCAGGCGCGCGGTCGCCTTGGTGGCTTCAATTTCGCGCTGTGCAGGGTCCTCAAAATCGGACAATGTTCGTCTCCATCAAAGTGGTTGCCATAGCCGTATGCGCCCGGTTGGTTCGAATAATGGCCGCTGCTACGCCCCAATCACATCCCGCTGCCGGCGAGGATTGCAGAACCTTGAGCCCGCGGCCGTGTTTTGACGATCCTCCCAGGTGCGTCCACAACGGACATGGCCCGCATGGCGACAGCATTCAAGTGTCGGCTGTCGAATCGGTTTCGTCGTAGACTTCCCGTGTTGACGATCCGCCAAGGAACTTCACTGTTCCAAGCCGGAAAGCGTGATCTACCGACGGGAGAGCCACAATGCACGATCAGCGTAACGCAGTCGCGACCATCTGTCGGCGGGCCGATGTGATTGGGCGGCATGACGACGCCGGCCCGGTGTCTCGTCGTGATTTTCTGAGACTGGGCGCCGGAGTGGTGGCCGGGGAAGCCACGGCTCAAGTGCTGCCTGGCAGCGCCGCGGCGCAGGCTATCGGCGCGGCGTCGCCCGATGCGGAGTTGACTCGCCTCCAGGGGCAACGCCGCATTCTCCTCAAAGGAGGCGTGGTACTGACGCTCGACCCTGGGGTCGGACATTTCGCGCAGGCGGACGTGTTGATCGAGGACGGCAAAATCTCGGCGGTCAGGCCGAATATTGAGGCGTCGGCGGACACTGCGGCGGTGATCGACGCCGCAAATCGCATCCTCATTCCGGGGTTCGTCGACACCCACAGCCACTCCTATCAGGGTATCCTGCGCGGCATCATGACCAATGGCGTGCTCGACCCTGACTATAATCGTGACATCCAAGCCAAATTAACGCCGGCCTTTCAGCCGGACGACGTCTATGCCGGAGTGCTGATGACGGCGCTCGGCCTGATTGAGATGGGCACTACGACCATTATCGACCTGTCCCAGATCAGCCACACGCCGGAGCACAGCGACGCCTGCCTTCGCGCGCTGCAGGACTCCGGCATCCGCGCGGTCTATGCATACTCTCGCGGTCTCGGAGCGACGAGCCAATACCCGCAGGACATTTTACGGCTGCAGCGCTCCTATTTCGCCACAAAAGAGCAGTTGCTAACGCTCGCACTCGGGGTTGCGCTTGATGCCAGCGCTTTCGCCCTCGCCCGCGATGCCGGGGTGGCGGCCGTGCTGCATTTACGCAACAACAGCGAGGGATTGCTGGCGCTCGGGCGAGCGGGGCTGCTGCGGCCCGGCGACGCGTACATCCACTGTACGAACCTCAATCACGAAGCCTGGCAACTGATCAGGGACACCGGCGGTTCTGTTTCGCTGTGCCCGCAGATCGAAATGTCGATGGGGCATGGAATGCCCGCCGTCCAGGATGCGCTTGACCATGGTGTGCGCCCGAGCCTGAGTTCCGACCATAGCGTGACAATCGCGCCGGACTTTTTCACTGTCATGCGGACTGTGTTCACGTTTCAACGCATGCAGGTTTTTGCCCGTGCGCGCAGCGGGGCACAGAACCTGCCACCGCTGCTCACCTGCCGTGAGGTGCTCGAATTCGCCACCATCGAGGGTGCGCGCTGCGCCGGCCTGGATGGCAAGATCGGCACGCTCACGCCGGGAAAGGACGCCGATATCGTCATGTTGCGGGCTGACGGCTTGAGTTTGTGGCCGCTGAACAATGCGCCCGGCGCGGTCGTAAATCTGATGAACCCCGGCAATGTCGAAGCTGTTTTCATAGCCGGGCAGGTAAAGAAGTGGCGAGGCAAGCTGGTGGGACCGGACGCGGCGCGTTTGATGCGCATGGCCACTGAAGCACGCGACGCGGTCATGCGCCGAACCGGTTTTTCGGTGAACTTTCTGGGGTGATCACGAACACCTCTGCCGTCCCTGATGCCTCCGATGGGCCATGCTGCAAGCTCGGAGACGACACCGTCATGCGATTCAAAGCGATCGAAATCTGCGGTATCACCACCGTACAGACATCGCCGGCACGGCGTGATATTTTGTGATCATGAACAAGATTTTCACTCCCCCATCTCAGCGCGCGACCACGCGTGCGGCCGAAGGCTTGTCGCGCTGGCGTTGGACCGTGGCGGAGATCGAGAAGATGTCGGCCGACGGCTATTTCCATGACGAGGAACGGTTCGAGCTGGTGGGCGGGGAGATCGTGCCGATGTCACCGAAGGGGAGGCGTCACGAAATCATTCGTGGCGAATTAGCGTTCCGCTTTGCCCGACTGGCGCCGGACGGCGTATTCGTGGTTTCGGAGCCACAGTTTAACTTGGCGGATGACACATACCTTAACCCTGACATTTTGGCCCATCCCGCCGCTATCAAAACGCCCGACGCGCGGGGAGGCGACGCCTTGCTGGTGGTCGAAGTCGCCGACAGCAGCCTGCATTATGATCTGAACACCAAAGCGCCGATTTATGCCGCCAACGGGGTACGCGAATATTGGGTCATCAATGCCGGAACACTGGTCACGATGGTGCACAAGGAGCCGTCCGGTCAGACCTATGGGTCGGTGAAAGAGGCTGCGCCCGATGCCATGCTCGCGCCCTCGCTCGTGCCAGCATTTTGCGGTGTCGCTCGGCGAGCTTGAACTCGACTGAGTTTTCGGAAACTGCGACGCATGCCCGCGCCCCTCAGCAGTGGACGTTCGCCGCCGCGCGCGCCACTATCCGGCGCCTGCCGCGCCAGGCGATTCGGTTAAAACTCGGGTCATCGGGCGGCACGCCGCTCGACGGAGGATAGTGCTCCATGGACATCACGGTCGGCAAAAAGGCGATCGCCGAGGCGTCGGAAAAGCTGAAAAACTGGGGTCGCTGGGGCAAGGACGACCAGATCGGCACCCTCAATCATGTCCGACCGGAAGACATCGTGAAAGCAGCTGGCCTGATCAGGACTGGCAAGGTGTTTGCGCTGGGCATCCCGCTCGACCGCAAGGGGCCCCAGACCGGCCTGTTCGGCGGCCGTTGGAATCCGATCCACACCATGCTGGCAACCGGCACCGATGCGGTGGCGGGCCGGCATGACGTGGTCCCAAACATTCGCTACGCCGACGATGCCATCAACATGCCGGTGCAATGCGCAACCCACTGGGACTCGCTCGGCCACATCTTCTATCAAGAGACGATGTACAATGGCTACGACGCGCGGCTCGTCGACTGCAATGGCCTCGGCAAGCTCGGCATCGAGCATTCGCGCAACAGGATGGTCGGCCGCGGCGTGCTGCTCGACGTAGCGCGGTTCAAGAATGTGGACTGTTTGCCCGACGGCTATGGCATCTCCAATGCCGAACTCGACGCCTGCGCGCGCGCCCAGAACGTCGCGGTCGGCCGCGGCGATTTCGTTATCATCCGTACCGGGCAACTTGAGAAATGCCTCAAGGAGGGCTGGGGCACATACGCGGGCGGCGACGCGCCCGGGGTGAAGTTTGAGAACTGCTACTGGTGCCAGGAGAAGGAGATCGCTGCCATCTGTTCCGATACGTGGGGCGTCGAGGTACGGCCCAACGAGACCACTGAGGCAAACCAGCCCTGGCACTGGGTGGTAATCCCCGCCATGGGGCTGACCATGGGGGAGATGTTCTACTTGAAAGGGATTGCGGAAGGCTGTTCCGACGACGGCACCTACGAGTTCTTCTTCTGCGGCCCGCCGCTGGTGATCACCGGCGCGACCGGTTCGCCGATCAATCCGCAGGCGATCAAGTGATTTGCGGCGGCCCCATGAGGCGCCAGGTTGGCGATCACCCGCCCGGGATCATCGCGTCGAACCGTGCGGCACCCGCCTTGGTGAACGTCACGACCCGGGAATTCGGCACCCGCTTTGCCCAGCCGCGATCATAGATGCGATTGAGCAGTGCCGCCCCGAGCGCGCCGCCGAGATGATGTCGGCGTTCGCTCCAGTCGAGACAGGCGCGGCACAACGTGCGTCGCCCGTTCGCGATCGCATCAAGATCGATGCCCGATGCGGAAAAAAACCGTTCCCCCGCCTTAGTCAGACGCAGCGCGCCGCCGGTTCCGATAATCATGCCGGCCGCCTGCAGGCGGTCATACATCCGCACCCCGGCATCGCCAGCGAGATGATCGTAGCAGACGCGGGCGCGCCGCAATTCCGGGTCACGCGGACCAGTGCGCACCCGCAAATGCCCGGTGCGGGCCGCTACGCCCATCAGGCTTTCCAGCACACCCGCAATATCGGCGCCGGACAGGCGGAAATAACGATGGCGACCCTGTTTCTCGATTTCGACGAGGCCCGCGTCCTCTAGCTTGCCGAGATGCCCACTCGCAGTCGAGAGCGCCACGCCCGCTTCCTGGGCAAGCTCGGTGGCGGTGAGGGCCTGGCCGTGCATGAGCGCGGTCAACATATTGGCGCGCGCCGGGTCACCCAGGAGCGCCGCGATGGCGGCGATGTTCGGTCCGTCCTTCATAGTTTGATGTTAACCGAAGTATGATCGCAACGCAAGCCGCTAAAGGTCGCCGTCGAGAAATCACGGAGACGCCGATGCGCTCAGCCGCCATCATGACGGGTATCGCCAGCAACACGCGCGAATACGTGCTCCTGCTTGTGCTGGCGACCCTGTGGGGTGCGTCCTACACTTTCATCAGGCTCGGCGTCGCCACTATTCCGCCGGTGACGCTGATCGCGGCGCGGACTTCGATCGGCGGCGCGCTGCTGTTCGTGGTGCTCGCCGCACGCGGCAATACCATGCCGCGCGATATGACGACGTGGTGGCGGTTCATGTTGCAGGCGCTGCTCAACAGCGTGATCCCGTTCACATTGATCGCCTGGGCGGAAAAGACCGTCGGGGCGGGCCTCACCACGATCCTGTGTTCGACTTCGCCGATCTTCACCTGTCTCATTACCTTCGGGATCACCCGTCATGAGTCGGCGACCCCCACAAAATTGTTCGGCGTCGTCAGCGGAATTGCCGGCATCGTCTTGATCATCGGCGTCGAGGCATTGAGTGGCATCGGCAATCAGGTCCTCGCCGATTTCGCCATTATTGCCGCAGCGCTATGCTTCGCCGGCGCCGCAATTTTCGGGCGCGGCTTCGGGACGCTCGATCCGATGCTGCCGGCCGCCGGGTCAATGCTGTGCGGAAGCTTGGTGCTGATTCCGATCAGCCTCGTGGTGGAACGACCATGGACGATCGCGCCATCGGCGATATCTGTGATGGCCCTCACCGCACTGTCGGTATTTTCGACCGCCTGCGCGTTCGTGCTCTATTTCCGCCTTGTGCGGACGCTCGGTTCGGTCGGGGTCACTGCGCAGGCCTATATCCGCGTTCCGGTCGGTGTCGGCATGGGCATCGCATTCCTGGGCGAAAGCCTGGCCCCCAGCGCGCTGGTCGGCTTGGCTTGCGTGATCGCCGGCGTTGCCGCCATGATGAGGCCGGCCCGGGCGTAGCATGAATGCGGCATTTGCGCCGACACCTTGGCGGATTATAACGGTCCGATGTCCACCCTTCTGCATCCCGATGGCCGGTGTCGCTGCCCGTGGTCCCAAAAGGATCCCCTCTACATCGCCTACCACGATGACGAGTGGGGCGTGCCGGAGTTGGACGACCGTGCGCTGTTCGAGAAGCTCGTACTTGATGGCTTCCAGGCCGGGCTGTCGTGGATCACAATCCTGCGCAAGCGCGACAATTTTCGCCGTGCGTTCGACGGATTTGAGCCCGAGGTGATCGCGCGCTATGGCAAGCGCAAGGTGACGGCTCTGATGAACGACGCGGGCATTGTGCGCAATCGCGCAAAGATCGAAGGCGCGATCCTCTCAGCCCGCGGTTATCTCGAGATCATGGAGAAGGGCCCCGGTTTTTCGTCGCTGCTGTGGGACTTCGTCGACGGCCAGCCGCAGGTGAACCACCGGCGCCGGGTCGGCGAGGTGCCGGCGGAAACGCCGCTCTCGCGAGCCATTTCCAAGGAGCTATCCGGGCGCGGCTTCAAATTCGTCGGACCGACCATCGTCTATGCCTTCATGCAGGCGGTCGGGATGGTAAATGATCACCTGGTGACGTGCTATTGTCACCCGGACAACCGGGTATCCGCTCAGGATAGCCGGTAATTCGGTCCGTGCTGCGCGGGGGATGCTCACCTCGCCTTCGCCGCCATTGTCACAGTGCGCCGCGCTGCCACGATGACCTCGGGTATGGCTGTGTCGTTTCCAGGCGCCATGATGTGGACGCCGGCGACACCGGGGATGAGGCTTAATTCTTCGATCGTCTCGATGCAGATTTTGCGGCCTTCCGCCGCCGCATCTTCGGCCTGCTCGAGGCGGGCCACCATGGTGTCTGGAATAATGGTTCCGAACAGATGGCGCCGCATCCACGCGGCGGATCGTGCCGAGCGCAGCGGATTGACCCCAATCAACAGGAACACCGAAAGTCCGGCGTCGGCGAGGCCGGCGGCGTAGCGGCGTACGATGACCGTATCCATGCAAAACTGGGTCTGCACGAACTGTGCCCCGGCCGCGACCTTTGCCTTGAGGCTGGCGGGCTCCCAACCCGGTGGCGGATCGATCGGAATGTCGGCCGCCCCGATGAAGAACGGCGCCGCACCCGCTACCTTGGTGCCGTGCGGGAGCTTTCCATTGCGGATAGCATGCGCTGTCTCGGTGAGACTTCGCGAGTCGAGATCGAACACCGGCTTGGCATCTGGCTGGTCGCCGGCGCTCGGATCATCGCCGCGCAGCAGCAGGAGATTTCTTACCCCGAGCGCGGCGGCGCCCATCAGCTCACCCTGGAGCGCAATGCGATTGCGGTCGCGGCAAGTGAGCTGAAGGATGGGCTCGATCCCGGCGGCCAGCAGCAATGCCGCCGCCGCCGTTGCACCCATGTGGGTATGGGCGCCCGCGCCATCAGTGACGTTCACGGCATCCGCAAGTCCGCGAAGTGACAGGGCCTTGGCGGTGAGGTCATCGGGATTGCACGATACCGGCGGCATCACCTCGGCGGTGATGACGAACCGACCGGCCGCAAGGCGCTGCTCCAAGCTGTTGCCTTGCGGTGGCAATGGCTGCGATGACATCGAGGTACCTGAGTTGGGACATGGAGGGCCGCAAAGGCGTGCTTATATACGATGAGGCCGTCAAATCTGAGGACTTGCGAGTGAAATTCCGTCAGACCTGAAATTGGCCAGCGGCGGGTGCGAAAAGACAGTTGGCTCTTTGTCGGTACTCCAGCGGGGCTTTGTGGACACCCGCACGGTCCGCGGCTAAAAGAGCGCTGAATTGAGAAAGCCGGAGCGGATTCCGGTCATACGGAAACGTCGTAGGGTGGGCAGAGCGGAGCGTGCCCACCACGACCGAGCCCCGGTGGGCAAAGAGCGCGCCTTTGTCCACCCTACAAGTGAATTCAGTCGATCGAATCCGCTGGCAGGTCAGGGACAAGAAGGTTTCATGAGCGGCGTCAACGACATCCGTGCGGCTTTTCTCAACTATTTCGCGGCCAATGGTCACGAGATCGTGCCGTCGTCGCCGCTCGTGCCGCGCAACGATCCCACTCTGATGTTCACCAATGCCGGCATGGTGCAGTTCAAGAACGTGTTCACCGGCATTGAGAGACGCCCTTATGTGCGCGCCGTTACGGCGCAGAAATGCGTGCGTGCCGGCGGCAAGCACAACGATCTCGACAACGTAGGTTACACGGCACGCCACCACACTTTCTTTGAGATGCTGGGCAATTTCTCGTTCGGCGACTACTTCAAGGATCGCGCCATCGAACTGGCCTGGAATCTGATCACCAAGGAATTCGGGCTGCCGCGCGAGCGGCTCATCATTACGGTGTTCGCCGAGGACGACCAGGCCTTCGACCTGTGGAGGAAGATTACAGGCCTTCCGGAATCGAAGGTCATCCGCATCGCGACGTCGGACAATTTCTGGGCCATGGGCGACACCGGCCCCTGCGGCCCTTGCTCGGAAATCTTCTACGATCACGGCGAACACATTCCGGGTGGCCCGCCGGGCTCGCCCGACGCGGAAGGGGATCGCTTCATCGAGATCTGGAATCTCGTGTTCATGCAGTACGAGCAGGTCGCACCCGGCCGGCGACTCGAGCTGCCGAAGCCCTCGATCGATACCGGCATGGGGCTGGAGCGCATTGCTGCGGTGCTCCAGGGCACGCACGACAATTACAAGATCGATCTGTTCGGTGCGCTGATCCAGGCGGTCGCCGACCGCACCGGTGTCGATCCCGACGGTCCGCACAAAGCATCGCACCGCGTCATCGCCGATCATCTGCGCGCCACCTCATTCCTGATCGCGGACGGTGTGCTGCCATCGAACGAAGGCCGCGGTTACGTGCTCCGGCGCATCATGCGAAGAGCCATGCGGCATGCGGAGCTGTTGGGTGCCAAAGAGCCGTTGATGTTCAAGCTTGTGCCCGTGCTGGTTCGCGAGATGGGCCAAGCCTATCCAGAGCTCGTTCGCGCCGAGGCTTTGATCACTGAGACCCTTAAGCTCGAGGAAACGCGCTTCCGCCGCACGTTGGAGCGCGGACTTGCGATCCTTGACGAGGAAAGCCGCAATCTCAAGCGCGGCGACAACCTCAAGGGCGAGATCGCGTTCACGCTCTACGACACGTTCGGGTTTCCGCTCGATCTCACTCAAGATGCGCTGAAATCCCGCGGCATCGGGGTCGACCTCACAGGTTTCAACGCCGCCATGGAGCGGCAGCGCGAAACAGCGCGAGCCTCATGGGCCGGCTCCGGCGAAGCGGCCACTGAAACCCTGTGGTTCGCGCTGCGCGAGAAGGTCGGCGCTACTGAGTTTTTGGGCTACGAGACCGAGACTGCGGAAGGCGTGATCGCCGCGTTGGTGCGCGACGGCAAGGAGGTCGCCGCGCTGGCCAGAGGCGAGTCTGGGGCCGTGGTCGTCAACCAGACGCCGTTCTATGGCGAATCCGGCGGTCAGGTCGGGGATACCGGCATCATGACCGGGGAAGGCGTGCGGTTCCGGGTAACAGATACGCAGAAGAGGGCAGGCGACGTGTTCGTCCACGCGGGCGTGGTGGAGGAAGGGACGCTGAAGCCCGGGCTGCCCCTCACGCTCGATGTGGACCACGCCCGGCGCAGCAACATCCGTCGTAACCACTCCGCCACCCATCTGCTGCATGAGGCGCTGCGCCAAGTACTCGGCGATCACGTGGCGCAGAAGGGGTCGCTCGTTGCGCCGGACCGACTGCGATTCGACATCTCCCACCCCAAGCCAATCAGCGGCGAGGAGATCGAGCGGATTGAAGATATCGTAAACGACATGGTGTTGCAGAATTCGCCGGTGACGACCCGGCTAGTGGCGGTCGACGATGCCATCGCCTCGGGCGCTCGCGCGCTATTTGGCGAGAAATACGGTGATGAGGTCAGGGTGGTGGCGATGGGGGAAACCGACCGCGCCGGCGGTAACGCGCTCGGCTGGTCAGTCGAGCTGTGCGGCGGTACCCACGTGCGGCGGACTGGCGACATCGGCTTGGTTTCCATTATAGGAGAAAGCGCGGTCGCGGCCGGCGTGCGGCGCATCGAGGCCTTGACCGGCCGTACCGCGCGCCACAACGCAAATCGCATCGCTCAGCTTGCAAAGGCCGGCGCGGCCGAACTTAAGGTTCAACTTGACGAGTTGCCGGAGCGCATTGCTGCGCTCATTGACGATCGTAAGCGGCTTGAGCGCGAAGTGGCCGATGCACGTCGCAAGCTTGCCATGGGGGGAGGCGAACGGGCGGGCAATGACGGCGTACGGCAGGTCGGCAACGTCAAACTGCTCGCCCGTGCAGTGTCCGGCATTGAAATCAAAGATTTGAAGAGCCTCGTCGACGACGGCAAGAAGCAGGTCGGCTCCGGCGTGGTCGCCATCGTTGGCATCACCGGCGAGGGCAAGGCGGGCCTTGTGGTCGGCGTCACGGCCGATCTGGTGTCGCGCTTCAATGCGGTCGATCTCGTGCGCCGCGGTGCCGAAGCGCTGGGCGGCAAGGGCGGCGGCGGTCGCCCCGATATGGCCCAGGCCGGCGGCCCGGACGGTGCCAAGGCGCAAGCCGCGCTCGACACGATCGCGGCGGCGATCGGGGGCGGGTAGCGTTCCGACTACTTGATCCGCGTAAGGTCGTCGCCACCGCAAATGCCGAGCCAGCAGCCTTCAACTCGGATGCTCGACGGGCCCTGCTCGATCAAGTGGCCCGGATAGGTCTTCCCGTCATCGTCATTGTAGAGTTGTCCGGACCACTTGGCGGGTCCATCCTGCTGCATCGAGATCAATATCTCGACACCGACCAGTGGACGGTTGCGTTTTGCCGGGTCGGCGTTGTTCTTGTCGGTCATTGGTCGGCCGGTTGCGGGATCGAGTTGAGGACTCGGCTGCACGATGAAGCCGCATAAATTTCGCCCACACTGGGTTATCCGTATTTTCGCGCCGTCTTTGGCAAGCCACAGGCCAATCGGAGAACCAAATCCTGTCTCACCACTCGCCGCGAGACCGGCCACAGCGAGTGCCACCAACGCCCACATTTTCATGTACGCCCCCGGAAAAGAAAATTGTGCCCTCTGTTGCTATGAGTTTGTGGGGAGCGGCTGCTCCGATTGGTTCACTGGTTCCGATGCGATCGAACCAGCCTTCCATCCTAAGGTCGTGCTTGTCGCGGGCATCCACGTCTTTCTTGTGGCACTTCGGCTGCCAACGCGTGACGGCAGGATAAAATCTGGGACAAGCCATCGCCACGACTCTGAAGAGATGCCTTAACATGACCGGAATCCGATCTGGCTTTCTTCGATCAAGGGCGCTGGAGCTTTGAAAGCGCATGAAAACCCGGAACCGCTTGGCGGCTTGGCGTCATCGCCTCTACGAACTCCTCGAGCATGGGCCGGTGGGCGATCGGTCGATGCGGCTTGTGAGCCGCCTGCTGATCCTGCTGGTGCTCATCAACATCGCGGCCGTGGTGCTTGAATCCGTGCCGCGCTACGAAGCGGATTTCGGGGGGATTTTCGTTGCGATCGAGATGGTCTCGCTCGTGGTCTTCACGGTCGAGTACCTGCTTCGCATCTGGGTCGCCGCAGAGCATGCGCCTCACCGCGATCTGCCGCCGTTGCGTGCGCGCTGGCGCTACATCGTATCGACCAACGGACTGATCGACCTCGTGTCGGTATTGCCGTTCTGGCTGGCCTTCGTGGTGCCATCCGAATTCCGCATCGTCCTGTTGTTCCGAATCGTGCGTTTCCTCAAGCTTGCCCGCTATTCGCCGGCGCTGCGCTCGCTTCTGGAAGCGCTTTATGTGGAGCGACGGGCGCTGTTCGGCTGCGTCGTCATCCTGGCTGGCGCGACGCTGGTCACTGCGTCCTTCATCCACATCGCCGAGCGCGAGGTGCAGCCGGAGAAATTCGGCACCATCCCGGACGCCATGTGGTGGTCGATCGTGACGCTAGGCACCATCGGATACGGCGACGTGGTGCCGGTGACGCCGCTCGGCAAGGTGATCGCGGCGGTAACGATCCTGTGCGGCCTCGTCATGATCGCGCTGCCGGTCGGCATCATCGCGACAGCGTTTTCCGAGCAGATTCACCGCCGCGATTTCGTGGTTACATGGGGAATGGTGGCGCGTGTGCCACTGTTTGCCGGGCTCGATGCGGCGGCGATCGCCGACATCATGCGCCTGTTGCGGGCGCAGACGGTCGACGCCGGCGACGTCATCGTGCGCCGGGGCGACCGCGCGCATTCGATGTATTTCATCGCCGGCGGCAAGGTGGACATCGATTTTGCCGGCCGGCACGTCAGCCTCGGCGTCGGCCAATTCTTCGGCGAAATCGCCGTGCTGCGCCGCGTGCGGCGCTCCGCGACCGTGACGGCGGCCGCCCGCACCAATTTGCTGGTGCTCGACGCATCCGATCTTCACATGCTGATGGAGCAAGACAAGCGGATTGCGGAGCGCGTCCATGCGGTGGTGAGCGAGCGCGAAGGCTTTGAGGCCGTGTCGCCCAAGGGCGATATCGCGGCTGGTGAATTGAGCGGCGCGGCCGAGGAACCGTGACCGGCAGCAGCGCCGCTGGCGCTCAATAGGAGGTTCGTGAAGTTAAAGATTACCGGTTTTCAGCGTCATGTAGATCACAAACTCTGCGCCCGGTACCCGGCCGGTGGATTTGCCATGGTTCGATTGGGCGGCCGGCAGGAAGGGGCGGGCGGATCGCGATAGCATGAAAGCGATCTCGACGACGCGTAAATCCCCATGGGTTTTGTTATAAGTCCTTACGCGAAGGTGCGGCCACCCGAAATAGGTGACGATGGCGACCAATACGAGACCGGAGGTGGCCAAGAGGGGCAGCGAGAAATCGAAGGGCATGGGTTACTCCCCCGTACGCTAAGTGGGCTTGTAATTTTAGATTACAGAAAAAATTACAGCTGTCAAATCCATTGGTACGAATTAACTAAGCTTGACAGGCATTCACCATTAATTAAAATTCCACGCCAACCACCTTGCCGATGCTGTAATTTAAGATATCCTATCGGGCTGTAATTTTACTTTACGCGGCCTCAGGGCCGGACCGTGGCGTCGCTTCGCGGGGAAGGGCAATGACAGTTTTGCCTGATGCAGTAAGGGCTTACGAGCAAGAACTGTTGCAAAAGGCCGACATGCTGGCGCTCGGTCTCAAGGGCTTGAGAGCCGCGGCACCCGAACGCGCCGCTGAACTCCTTGAAGATATCGCCGCTCGGTTGGATGCCGCGATGGCGCGAGACGGCGGTGCCTTCGTCCCATCAAGCGCTGACGAGCGGGGTCGCGTCGAGCCGCGGCGCCTGGCCCCGGTCGTCGTCGCTGCGCGCGGCGGCGGCGCCGACGACATCGAGGATTTCATCCTGGATATTCTGGCGGAAAATCCGGTCGGCCTGTCGGTGCAGGATATCGTCAGCAATCTCGACGAGGCGCAACTCGACATAAAGCGCAAGACGCTCGTGGTGCGCCTGCATCGGATGGTCCATGCCGGAAAACTGTCATCGCTTGCACACGGGCACTACATTTTAAGCGAGGCGGAACGCAGCCGCAGACGGGCGTAAATGCCCACGTAGCCCGCATGGAGCGCAAGCGAAATGCGGGGCCGCCAGCACCAACTTATACGGCGATCCCGGATGGAAAGCCGGCAAGAGCCGACTTGTAATCCAGGCTACAAGCTACTTCTTCAAAAACACATAATCCGCCGCATAGGGCGCCGCGAACATGGCGCCAACCTTGTCGCAGGCACCCTCGAACTGGCCGCCCTTGGTGTTGATTCGCTGAATCGTGGTCACGCCGGTGAGCGCACCGGCGCTGCGCGTCTCCACCGCTTCAAGTTTGAGCCAAGGGATATCCTGGGCGGTCGCGCCGTTGGCGCGGGCGACCAGCTTGCCGACAACCCGGCTGCCGTCTGCATGCTCCCAGGTTGGTCCGGCGTAATGCCGTCCGACGGTCTTGCCGTCCTGGATCAGAGTCGCGATCGGCTCACGGAATTGCCAGGCGAGCTTGCCGCCGTCACCAGCCTTGCAATCATAGACCTGTGCGCCCACGGCATGCACCGTCAGCACCACCGTCTCGCCCTTGGCCGTGATCGCGTCGGGAATTTGGATCGCCGTTTGTGCGGCGACCTGCCCGGTTTGCCCCAGTGCTGCCGAGCAGCCGACCAGGATGGTAAATGTGAAACGGCTTGTGATCATCATGCGGCCCCTTCGGCACGGCCAGGTGCGAACCTGCGCAGATGCACGGCGAATCAGCGTCATCCGCCCTTTCGCGGTCGCACGGCGGGGTTAGGGGAACTCCCCTGCGGACTCATGCCATGGCCCTCTTCAAGTTTTCGTCGACCTTGTCGAGGAAGCCCGTGGTGGAGAGCCACTTCTGGTCTGCGCTCACCAGCACCGCGAGGTCCTTGGTCATGTAGCCGGCCTCGACGGTGTAGACGCAGATCTTCTCCAAAGTATCGGCGAATTTCGCCAAGGCGGCGTTGTTATCGAGCTTGGCGCGGTGCGCGAGACCGCGCGTCCAGGCAAAGATCGAGGCGATCGAATTGGTCGACGTCTCGCGGCCCTTCTGGTGCTCGCGGTAATGTCGGGTGACCGTGCCGTGGGCGGCCTCCGCCTCCACCACCTTGCCGTCCGGCGTGGTCAGCACCGAGGTCATCAGGCCGAGCGAGCCGTAGCCTTGCGCCACCGTATCGGACTGCACATCGCCATCATAGTTCTTGCACGCCCAGACGTAGCCGCCCGCCCATTTGAGCGCGGCTGCAACCATGTCGTCGATCAGGCGATGCTCGTAGGTGATGTTGTTCTTCTCGAATTCGGCCCTGAACTCGTTGTCGAACACCTCCTGGAAGATGTCCTTGAAGCGGCCGTCATAGACCTTGAGGATGGTGTTCTTGGTCGACAGATAGACCGGGTATTTGCGGGCGAGGCCATAATGCATCGATGCGCGCGCGAAATCGCGGATCGAGTCGTCGAGGTTGTACATTGCCATGGCGACGCCGGCGCCAGGCGAGTGAAATACCTCGCGCTCGATCTTCTTGCCGTCCTCGCCGGTGAAGCTGAGCGTGACGGTCCCCTTGCCCGGGAAGATAAAGTCGGTGGCGCGGTACTGGTCCGCATACGCATGGCGGCCGATGATGATCGGCTTGGTCCAGCCCGGCACCAGGCGCGGCACGTTGCGGCAGATGATCGGCTCGCGGAAGATGGTGCCGCCGAGGATATTGCGGATGGTGCCGTTGGGCGAACGATACATCGCTTTAAGATTGAATTCCTTCACCCGGGCTTCGTCCGGCGTAATCGTGGCGCATTTCACACCGACGCCGACCTTCTTGATCATCTCGGCGGCGTTGATCGTGACCTGATCATCGGTCTCGTCGCGGTGTTGGATGCTGAGATCGTAATAGAGCAGCTCAATGTCGAGGTAGGGATGGATCAGCTTGTCCTTGATGAGTTGCCAGATGATCCGGGTCATCTCGTCGCCGTCGAGCTCGACGATCGGGTTCGTTACTTTGATCTTGGCCATTTATTGAGCGACCTTTGTTCGCGCGCGCAGATACGCGGAGCCGGCGCGCGCCCGCGGATGGCGCCGCGCCCCGTTCGGCGGGCGTGCCTATAGCACAGGAGTCGGGAATCAGACATCCGCGCGATGAGGAGTCAAGGATGCGTTGATTGTGGGCAAATCGCCGTCAGGCCTGCACAAGTTCGACGGCGCCGCGCTATTTTTGTCCATCCTGCCGGTTCGCATAGCGCGCCTCGACCGCCTTGCGGAGATCGGGAAAGCGATCGTACTGGTGACAGATCGGGAAGAGGTGGCCGTCAGGACTATAAATGAGCGATTCGCCGTCGAGCCGGTAGAGCGCGCGCGGCTCCAGAGCCATGGTGGCGATGTGCTGATGGTTGTCGACCACGATTCCGTCGATGGCAGAATCGAGGTGTACAAGGTAATTGTGAATGGCTTGGTCGTAGCCGTGGCCGATCCGGCGATAGATGCGCCAGGGCATGGTGCGTATCCGCGCCACCATGCGCTCCAGATAGGCGATGATGGCGGCGGTTCCCCCGATGGTGATGCCGCTGCAGCTGATCCGGCAAGCTGCGAGCCGTTCCGCCTCAGCGGCCGAAAAGCAACCGCGCACCCACCGCGCATTGGTCGGATCCTCCCCGATCGTCCGCGTGACGCTTTCGAGATAGAAATGACATTTCGGGCTCGCGATGCCCTCGAAGGGATTGCGCTGGAACACGACATCGCGCACGTCGGACATCATGACCTGGTCGTAACGCGACGATCGGGTGCGCAGATAATCGAGGTAGATGGCATAGCGACGCGCGTGCACCGAGCGGGTGAACGAACGAGTCTGGAACACCCGGATCACGTCGACGCCATGGTTCTCGAGGTAGCGCGCGACCCGCAAGCCGGGCCAGCGGATCAGCAGCAGCACCTCGCCCGCATAATTGGCGCGCAGCGATTCGACGAAGACCCGCACCTGCTCAACATCGAACCCGATGGCGGCGCCCAGTACCAGGCGGCGGCCATCGCCAATGGCTGACATGGCGGCAGACGCGCCGGCAATCGGCGCAGGCGCAGATGACGACAATGCAGCTCCTGAACTTACGCGCGCCCCCGCGCGGGCGCCGATCGACGGTCCCGGAACTATCGTCCTTTGGGCCCATTTGCAATGCCGGCTGGTCAGACATTCCACGTCCGATGTGATTGAGCTGTTCAAATTAGACGGACGAGGGCGCAATGAAATGGAACCGGTATGGCGCTTGCCAATTTTCCAGTGCCATTCCCGCCAAAGCGGGAATCCAGTACTCATCAGCATCGCCGGGATTACTGGATCGCCCGCCTTCGCGCATAGAGCGCGCGACGACCCGCGTGATTGATTCGGTCAGGACGACATCCGATCCAGCGTGCGGCGCACGCAGAGGAAAAAATGCCAGGAGCGGGAACCGACCACACCAGGGAATGGAGCGCGTTCGGCGGGCCGGTCGTGGTGCTGGTGGAGCCGCAGCTTGGCGAGAATATCGGCACCGCGGCGCGCGCCATGGCGAACTTCGGTCTCACCCGGCTACGGCTGGTGCGGCCTCGCGACGCGTGGCCCAATGTGCATGCGCGGCGCGCCGCCTCGGGCGCTGACGCGGTGCTGGAAAACGCAGTGCTGTACGACAGCCTGCAGGCGGCGCTGGCCGATTGCAGCTTCGTGCTGGCGACCACCGCGCGCGCCCACGATCAGGCCAAGCCCGTAATCGGCCCGGCGGACGCCGCGGTGGAGATGGCGCCGCGGCTTGCGGCCGGCGACACCGTTGCGGTGGTGTTCGGGCGGGAACGCTGGGGTCTCATGAACGACGAGGTTGGGCTGGCCGACCGCATCATGACATTTCCGGTCAATCCGGCGTTTGCTTCGCTCAATCTCGCGCAGGCGGTGCTGATCGTCGCCTATGAGTGGTTCAAGGCGGCGGGCGGTGGGCTGCCGTTTGCGATGCCGCAGCGCTCTCCGCCCGCCCGCAAGGAGCAGCTGTTCACCTTCTTCGCCACGCTGGAACGCGAACTGGAGCGGGTCGAATTCTTCCGACCGGCCGAAAAGCGCGACACCATGACGATCAACCTGCGCAACATCTTCATCCGCCTGGCGCCAAGCCAGCAGGACATCCAGACCTTGCACGGGGTCATCACGGCGATCGCCGAAGGGCGCAAGGGCCCGGCCAGGGGTGGCATTCTCGACAGCCGGGAGGCCGGGATGCTGCGGGAGCTGTTGGCCGAGCACGGCGGCGGCCGGGTGCCGGGCGAGCGCGGCCCCGTGCGCGGCCTGTCGCGCCTGCTGCGCCGCAATCCGACCGATGCGGAACGCACGTTGTGGGAGGCGCTCACCCGGGACCGCCGCTTCGCGGGCCGCGGCTTCAAGCGTCAGGTCCCGGTCGGGCCGCATATTGCAGACATCGTGTCGTTTCCGCTGCGCGCCGTAATCGATCTCGTTCCCGATGACGAGAGTGCCGAGGCAGCGCAGACCCGGGGGCGCAAGCGCGCATGGCTCAAGGTGCGGGATTATCGGGTGTGCGAAGTCACGGCGAGGCAGGTCGAAGCGGACGTGGAGGCGGTGCTCGATGGGATCGCGGGGAAGCTTGGCATCGGTGGCGCGGTGTGAAAGCCCGCGCGCTCAGGTTCCTGAATGCCGCGTCACGGCGCAGGTCGTCGCCGCTCCTTACTTCCTTGTGGGGCATTTCCTTGTGGCCGGGACAGTCGCATATGCGCAACGGTCACCTTCCCCCTGGGGGGGAGGTCGGCCCGCGTCAGCGGGCCGGGTGGGGGTGACGGTCGTGCCGCATTTGCTCAGACGCCGTCGCCCCACCCCGGACTGCCTTCGGCAGTCCGACCCTCCCCTGAAGGGGTCTCGTCCCACAAGGGGGGAGGGAGTCGCAGCGGCACAGCACAGCGTAAGTTATTAATCGGTACATAAGTAAGTGGACTTTTCTTGACATGTCGACACGAATATGACTCGCGTTGTGCATGAGGGCAAACGATGCACGACGACTGGATCATACCACGCTGGAGGCGATGCGTGAGCGTGCGGTGCGCAGT
>DATGCX010000232.1:0-8016 GCA_035311445.1 Xanthobacteraceae bacterium
CAGCCGGATGGTAGTCAGAAGGCGATTGGGCTCCACATCTTTATGGCCGCGCAACGCGGTGTCGTGCCGACGCGGTTTTTGCCGTGGGATCGCGAGCCAGGCAGCACGATGACCAATGCCGACGTTGAATCAAATGTGGCGGACGTCGACGGCCAGATCATGATGGTGAAATATTCCGACGGCGAGAAGAAAGTCATTGTGCCGCCCAACACGCCTGTCGTGCGGTTTGCTCCGGGCGACACGGGTGACCTCAAGCCAGGCGCGCAAATCTTTGTCATGGCCGGACAAAAAATGCCGGATGGCACGATCACGGCGCCAGCGATCAATGTCGGCCGGGACGGCGTCGCACCCCCGATGTGAGCAAGTACCGCGCACAAGATTAGCGGACATTGACGCGCGTCCGCTCGATGTCCGCTTTACCCCCAAAGCGGACATTGGAACTCAGTTGCATAATGTCCCCTTTGTGCCAAAAGCGGACATCGACCTGCTAATCGATCAACTCGTCGGCGCGGGCGCGCACGCTCGCTGGCACATCGAGGCCGAGCCCTTTGGCGGTTTTGAGATTGATGACAAGTTCATACTTGGTGGGTGCCTGCACTGGCATGTCGGCTGGCTTCTCGCCCTTGAGGATGCGATCGGCGTAGCCGGCCGCCTGCGGGTACAACGCGATTTGATCGGGCTCATAGGAAACAAGGCCGCCAGCGGTGACGAAGGAGCTTTGGAAGTAGACGCGTGACCATCAATTCATCATCTCCTGTTCTCAATTCGGCCGCGACTCTAAGTTCTGATGGTGTCCTGGGGATAGGGGGGATGGGCGACAAGTCGCCGGCCTTGGTTTGGCTCCGGGTCGTCGACGGACGCTCTCAGTATATTCATGGTCAGCTACGAGCGAAGTTGCGTCGGATTGAAGCCGACGTGGAAAGCGAATCTGTGCTTCCTGTTTTTGGTCGCCACGATCGTTAGCGCCAGCATTTTTGCCTTAGCAACACAATGACGACCGCTAACCTGCTCCTTCTAACGGGTTACGCCGCGTCTCCTCTCGGCTTCATTTTTCGTTACATTCGCCTGCGGCCGATTTCCCACGTGGCCATCCTCGGTGCCGTCCTGGCAGCCGTGGCCTGCTCGGTCTGCACGCAATACGGCATCAAATTCCTGGTGGATACACTTGCCGCCGGTGCCAATTCCGCCGCCTGGATGGCGTTTTTCCTGCTTGGCTCGCTCATCGCGGCCGACAACCTTTTGTGGCGTGTCGCGTCCTGGATCGCCAACTACGCTTTTGTCGGAGTCACCGGCGACCTGCGGCGCGACCTATTCCACCATTTGATGGGGCACTCGCCGAATTACTTCTCCGAGCGCCTGCCGGGCACGTTGACGAGCCGCGTGACCGCGACCTCCAATGCCGTATTTACCGCCGAGAGCATGTTCGTGTGGAATGTCCTGCCGCCGTGCGCGGCGACGGTTGCGGCAATCGTCTTGGTCCTCACGATCAGTGCGCCGATGGCTGGCACTCTGGCGGTCATCTCAGGAATCATGGTCTGTCTGATGTTCCGGCTCGCCGCCGCAGGCCGGCCGCTGCATCACGAATTCGCCTGCAACGCGGCGGCCGTCGATGGCGAGATGATCGACGTCATCGGCAATATGCCGCTGGTGCGCGCTTTCGGCGGTTTTCTTCACGAGCTCCGCCGTTTCAATGCGACCGTCAATCGCGAAATGGAGGCGCGGCGGCGAAGCCTCTTTTATCTGGAAAAACTCCGTATTTTCCATGCCGTCGTGACGATAACACTGACACTGGGCCTGGTGGCCTGGGCAATCCGGCTGTGGCAGCGCGATGAAGCAACGACCGGCGACGTCGTGCTCGCCTGCACACTCGCGCTCTCCGTGCTCACCGCGACCCGCGACCTCGCGGTGGCTTTGGTGGACGTTACCCAACACATTGCGCGCTTGTCGGAAGCCGTGGCGACGCTCCTAGTACCACACGAATTGAAAGATCATCCCGAAGCTGAGCCACTTATTCGGCGTGGCGCCAGCGTGAAGTTCGACCATGTCGATTTCACTTATCCTGACGGCCAACAGATTTTCCAGAATTTCTTGCTTAACCTGATGCCCGGCGAGCGAGTCGGCCTTGTCGGTCATTCCGGCGGCGGCAAGTCGACATTGTTCGCACTGCTGCAGCGTTTCTACGATATCCAGGGTGGACAGATTCTCCTCGATGGCCAAAACATAGCGCACGTCACGCAAGAGAGCTTGCGCGACGCCATCGGCGTCGTACCACAGGATATCTCGATGTTTCATCGTTCCGTGATGGAAAACATCCGTTACGGACGGCAGGAAGCGACCGATGACGAAGTTATGCAGGCCGCCTTTGCGGCACGATGCGATTTTATCGAGAAATTGCCGCAGGGCATGCGAACCATCGTCGGCGAACGCGGCGTGAGACTCTCCGGCGGTCAGCGGCAGCGCATCGCTATTGCTCGCGCGTTCCTAAAGGATGCACCGCTCCTTCTCCTCGATGAGGCGACTTCCGCGCTCGATAGCGAATCCGAGGAGGCTATCCGCCAGGCGCTAACGCAGCTGATGAGCAGGCGCACCGTGATCGCCATTGCGCATCGACTTTCGACCCTCCAAAGCTTCGATCGTATCGTTGTCCTGCAGGCTGGCCGAGTCGTCCAGGACGGATCACCGGATCTTCTCATGCGCCACGAAGGTCTCTATCGGCAACTGGTGCAACGCGAGATAGATCGGCTGGCGCAGCAGGCCGCATAGTAGGATGCCGTCGGTGAAATGGGAGTGCGTGGAGCCACTCGCCATATCGGAGGTGGGTTCACTAGCATCGCGACGACCCTTGCTGCAGGCACCAACTCGTGGAGCAGCTCAAGTCGCTTCGCCGCCAATGTGCTAGTTAAGAGATTCACCCCCGTAACGTTGCCGCCGGGCCGATTAAGACTTGCAACCAAGCCCAGCTGCACCGGATCACCACCGTTCGTAAACACTATAGGAATTGTGGTGGTCACCGACTTAGCCGCGATTGCCGAGACGCTCCCGCCGGTCGCGACGATAATCGCAACTTGGCGGTGAACAAGGTCTGTCGCCAATCCAGGTAGTCGATCGTATTGAGACTTTGCCCAACGGAATTCGATCGCTACGTTCTGACCCTCGGTATAGCCGACCTCATTCAAGCCCTGACGGAATCCAGCTAACTGCGGCGTAAAACCCTCAGGCGATCCACTGTTGAGAAATCCGATCACCGGCATCGCCGCCTGCTGCGCTCGCGCGGTCAGCGGCCATGCAACCACAGTGCTGCTGAAAAGCCTGATGAATTCCCGTCGCCTCATGGGATTTACTCCCTGGCCGAGAACCACCTTAGTGAAAGTTTAATACGATCTTCGAGCGAGAGCTACGCCACCGCACTGCATCAGAGTGAGTCGAGCGGCAGTCATTGCGCGGTCGCTGGTGGATGAATGTCGTCAACCCATCGTACCTCTTCCGGGTTCGATTCGACATTCGGCAAGTCGAGATTGACGACCACCGGCTCCTGGCCACTGCGCACCAGCACGCACGACAGCGGCTGGTCATCGCTCGCATTGATTTCCTGGTGCGGGACGAATGGCGGCACGTAAATGAAGTCGCCGGGGCCAGCTTCCGCCACGAACTCGAGCCGGTCACCCCAACGCATGCGAGCGCGTCCGCTCACCACATAGATCACACTCTCCACCGGTCCATGATGATGGGCGCCCGTTTTGGCTTTGGGGTGGATAACGACGGTGCCCGCCCACAGTTTCTCCGCGCCCGCGCGGGCGTAGGTTATTGCGGCCGCTCGGTTCATTCCGGGTGTCTGCGGCGTGTTGATGTCCAGCTCGTTCGCATGGACGACGCGAACGCCATCGAGGCGCCATCGGGACTGGGTCATGCTTGGCTCAGGCATCGGTCTCCTCCTTCCATCCTCGAAGGCATATCCGACACCTTTGCCATAATACCACCTAAGCAAAAGGAGCCACTACAGGACCATCTCAGTTCCATGTCGGGTTAATGACGGGTTCAGGGGTCGGCAGTAATCCTGAGCCGCTCATGTCCGCTTTGGGTCAAAAGCGGACCCCATCGGGATAGGTCAGTTGCTAGGTTGAGGCTACGGTCGAATTGATGACTGTGCGGTTAGCGGAGTTGGTCAACGCGAGACAGGGAACCTACAGGCTAGTTTTGGATTTATGATCACGCCGTGCCTGTCCAACGAGTTGAGTAAAAATGGGGGCCGCCATTAGCGACCCCAGTGAGGAGGATTTGCACCGCAGGGGACAACGGTGCAGTCACAGCAGTCAGCCGCCAAGTGCGCTGTGACCTCTCGTCACTTCGGCAGGCACGGCACCAGCTCACGCTTTGAAAACTCGTTGGATAGGTTGCTCAGACTTCCGTTTGTCGTTTGATCGGCCATACCCTGTGGCTAGCTAGTGACGCACACCACGCCAGTTAGCGGCCTTATCGCTGGCTATCTAGTCCTGGGCTGTATCCGGAGTATCCTAAACTCATCGCATAGCCGTGGCCAACATAGTTCTGGCGCTCACGTGCCAGTACTTTGGGTTCGCGATGATGTGCAAACCTTTCGGGCCTGGGTCTTCGTTCAGGCGTGCGATTTTTAGCGTCTCCTTTTGCGCTGGCGGCGCGAGAATCGTTTGTAGTCTTATCAGGCCCTGATAAATCCTTTGGAGCCGTTCCAAGCGCCACTTGTATGTGATGAGGTTCCGGGTTTGGTGCTTGATGACGATCCTGGTTTGGCACAAGTGTAACTGTTCGTTCAATGATTGGGCGCGGATGTTCCATGATTGGCTGCGGATAGTGACGGAAATTTTTTGCGAACGTCGAGTTATCGAACACGCCCGCCAGCAACGTCATCAATGCCATGACGGTGGTAAAGACCGAAATTATACAGAAAAAATAGCCGACTACGGAACCCAACACAGCAGCTACTCCGAACGCTGTGCATTGCACTGTGAGTGTAAGGCGGATGGCCGTGCAACTTGATTTTAGTTAACGGCCATTAACCAACGTGTAGCGGTGTCGGAACTTGACTGCCAACATGGTGACTATTCCGCCGCCTGTTTCATCACGTCGTAATCATAACGACGAACAGCCACGCCCGACATGGTTCGGCTGAGCGACCTTCATCAGCTTGGCGATTTCCGCGCGGCCGTGTTCTGTGTCAAGGCGTCCAAAATCGTCCAATCAAGGGCCGCGAATTCCTCTTTTAGCCAGCGGCTGAATGCGTCGACCTGCGGGCGATCGCCGCCGCGCTTGGGACGCACGAGGTAGTAGGCGCGGCCCGAGGGCAAAGCGAGCGTAACCGGAATCACCAGCCGGCCACTACGTAGATGATCATAGGCAAGAATGTTCTGCGCCAGCAGCACGCCGGCGCCTTCGCTTGCGGCATCGAGTGCATGGTCGGCGGTGTTGAAAGTGAGCCCGTGCGGAACGTCAACATAATCGACCCCGGCAGCATGGAACCAATCGCTCCAAGTCGGTACGCGTGCTCGTGGCAGGAACGTCTCGTCGTGAATTAGTGGCACGCGCGCGAGGTGCTCTGCCGTATTCAATGGCCCGTGGCGTTTGAGGAAGCTTCGACTGCACACCGGCACGAGCGAGAGCGTGACGAGTTTTTCCATGTCGAGCGCGGGATCCGGCGCCGGATGTTCCGCCATGTGGCGGATCGCGACGTGCACGCCGTCGGTCGTGAAATTGGCGTTGTTGAGCGACGACGAAATGCGCGTGTCGATCTCGGGATGCGCATTGGCGAAGCGGTAAAGCCGCGGCGCCAGCCATTTCGCAGTGAGGCCCGGCGGCGTGCTCACCACCAGAACGCGCGCGGTGTCGGATTGCTTGAGCCCCGCCACCGCCTCCCGCAAGTGGACAAAGCCGGTTTGCACGCCCGGATAGAGGAGCTTACCCGCCGCGGTGAGAACAATCGCCCGCACCCGGCGCTCAAACAATTGCACGCCGAGCAATGCTTCAAGGCCGCGAATCTGATGGCTGATCGCGCCGGGGCTGACGTTCAGTTCGGCCGCCGCCTTGGTCAAGCTCAAGTGACGCGCGGCCGCCTCGAAAGCGCGCAGCCCGTTCAGGGGCGGCAGCAGTCCATGCATGAGATAATCTCAATTATTGAATGAGAACATATCCTTTGTACCAAATATTCACAAGCGCCAGATTCACGGTCGAGTCTTATATGGATGAGAATATCTCAACAATATTGAAAGGACCCAGCCATGAATAGCATTCCGTTTTATCGGGATTTCGGCGTGGCCGGCGAGCTGACGCGTCGTCCCCGCGGCGAGCCCGCCCCTGCGCGGCGCGGCCTGCTGCGCCGCGTCGTCGATGCCATCGAACGCTCGCACCAGCGCGCCGTCGAGCGCGACATCGCCCGGGTCGCCCGGGACCTTGGTCTCGGCAATCCCGGTGGTCGGCTTACCGACGAAATCGAGCGCCGTTTGTTTCAACATCTCACCGGCGATCGTGGCTTCCGGCCGTGAACGTCGGCGCAACCTCTCAGAGGAGACTGACGATGACTACACTGACAGTGTCGTCGGTCGGCCGTCGCGCGCTGCCGCGCGAGCGCCCTCCGCATTCGACCTTCGCTGTCGCCGCATTGGGACTCGCGGTCCTTGCCGCCGTCGCAATTGCCATCGCGCTCGCGATTCCGAACCTCCCTGACATCGGCACGATCTACGTCACCGTGACCTGACCGACCGATCTAAGCGACGTGCATTTCGATTGGTCGGCAAGGAGTCTTCCAATGACTGAAAAAACGGTCATCAATATCGACGACGTGCCCCTGGTAGATCGCGGCAATGGCAAGCAGTTCGCGGTCAAATGGGGTCGTGTCGGGCCGCTGGTCGGGCTCAATGGCCTAGGTTGCGCGGTGCACATCGTTCCGCCAGGAAAGAAGGCGTTTCCCTTCCACCGTCATCACGTACAAGATGAGTTGTTCTTCGTCGTGTCCGGGGAAGGTGAATATCGGTTTGGTGAGAAGATCGTCCCGGTTCGCCGCGGCGACATCGTTGCGGCGCCGGCCGGCACGCAAGCACACCAGCTCATCAATACCGGCTCCGACGATCTGCGCTATCTTGGCATTTCAACCGTAGGCGGGGTCGACGTCGTCGATTATCCCGATTCCACGAAGATCGCCGTCGCTGCGGGCGTGAAGAACGCCGACTTCAAGACTGCAACCTATATTTTTCTAGGCCGCATCGCGCCGGCCGACTACTACGACGGCGAGGACGATTAAGTCGTCGCTTCGGCTCTACATTGCGGCACCCCAGCATCGCGAGGAATGTCATGACAGTCCGTAATAGCTCTCGACCAGTTGCGCGGGTCTTTCGGGCAACTGCCGCGCCTGGATGCCGAGATGAACTGCTCCGAAAATTTCACTCCTCGTCTGCGGCTGTGGTCAACAGTAAGAAGGGATGTCTTAAATATCGAATTCTCGAACCAGTGGACGCGTCGGCGTTCGAAGTTGTGTTCGAGTCCATCTGGCCGGATCTCGACGCTGTTAAGGAGGCGTTTGGCGACAGGTGGCAGCAATCATATCTGCCGGAGGGCTATTCCGTACTTATGACGGCCTACTCGGTTCACCATTTTCTCGTTAGCGAAAATTCGGCGACCAAGTAATTTCAGACACGACTCGGAGGTTGCGCAATTTCTGCTTTGGGTCACTAGCGCCAACCCTCACACGCCGAGGTCGGTAGTGGCATCCGAGAAAGTCCCCAGCTCCGCGAGCTAACCACGGGCCGCCACCAAGCCATCGCTCCACCATGGCGAGACGATCGCTGTCCCAAAACGCCATCGACGAAGATCCAGGGGGAGCCGAACACGCCGCGCCTAACCGCAGCTTCGCCATGCTGGCGCGCGATAGCCTTCACTTCGGAATCGCTTATGCGTGCTAGCACTGAGTCGCGATCGACGCCCAATAGCGCGGACGCCATCTGCGCGATCGCATTGGAATCGTCGGTATCGAGGCCATCTCGGAAATAGCCG
>DATGCX010000233.1:0-2805 GCA_035311445.1 Xanthobacteraceae bacterium
CAAAACCTCGGCTACGCCGTCCAGATAACCCCCTTAGCGGCGTGAACCAGGATCGGTTTCTTTCTAGTTCCCCACCGGCCGCGCGCGGCGGCCGACCCGCACCGGATGAAACGATCGGCAATCCGGCCGGTTGATGTAGCCTGCCTGGACCGTCGGCACGGAGGTCGGTTTCTCTTGGTGCGGCAGAGCCCGTTTTCTAGTTGGACCCGGGGTGCGTCGAGAACCCCCACTGGCGCCACGTAGCAGCAATGCTCCCGGAGCACGTTTGTTAGAGTTCGTTTTGATGACGCCCCCACGCCGGCGGCAACCGTGGAGGGAACGCAATGGACGTGATCTATGAGCGGGTTGCCGGTCTGGACGTGCACAAGGAGACGGTGGTTGCGACGGTGCGCGTGATGGCCGGCGCTAAGGTCGAGCGCGAGTGCCGGACCTTCGCGACGACGACGGCGGGTCTGCGGGCCTTGCTGGCGTGGCTGACCGAGGCGCGCTGCAGCCATGTGGCGATGGAGGCCACCGGGGTTTACTGGAAACCGGTGTGGAACATCCTGAGCGACGGCGAGTTTGAGCTGATCGTGGCGAACGCCGCGCACATCAAGAACGTCCCGGGCAGAAAGACGGATGTCAACGACGCGACGTGGATCGCCGATCTGCTGGCCTGCGGGCTGATCCGCGGCAGCTTTATACCGGACGAGAAATTCCAGGAGCTGCGCGCGCTGCAGCGGACCCGCAAGCAGCTGGTGCGCGAGCAGACCAGCCATGTCCAGCGCCTGCAGAAGACGCTGGAGGAGGCCAACATCAAGCTCGACTCGGTCATTTCCGATGTCATGGGCCTGTCCGGCCGGGCGATGATCGAAGCCCTGATCGCCGGTGAAACCAATCCCGAGCGGCTGGCCCGGTTGGCGCACCGCCGGATCAAGGCGACCCGGCGGGCGCTTTGCGAGGCGCTCGATGGGCGGGTGACCGACCACCACCGCTTCCGCCTGCGTCTGCATCTGCAGCAATACGATCGTCTCGACCACGCGATCAGCGCGGTGGGCACGGAAATCGCGACCGTGATTGCCCTCATCGATCAGGAGCGGGAGGCTGCCGGCCAGGCGCCCTTTCGCGTGCTGAGCCGTGAGATCTGCAACGTCCCCGGCATCCGCACCCAGTCGGCAGGTATGATCCTGGCGGAAATCGGCCTCGATATGGGCCGCTTCCCGACGGCGGGCCATCTTGTCGCGTGGACGGGTCTGTGTCCCGGGCAGAACGAGAGCGGCGGCAAACGCAAACCCGCGAGATTGCGCAAGGGCGCGCCGTGGCTCAAGGCCACGCTGGTGCAATGCGCGGTCGCCGCCAGCAAGAAAAAGGACAGCTATTTCAGGGCGCAGTTCCAGCGCCTCAAGGCCCGGCGCGGCGCCCCCAAAGCCATCTGCGCGGTGGCCGCATCGCTGCTCACCACAATCTACCACATCCTCAAGGACGGCACCGCGTATTGCGACCTCGGGGCCAATCACTTTGACAAACGGCCAGCCCAGGTGAAGGTCAACCGGCTCATCGCTCAGCTCGCCAGGCTCGGTTATGAGGCAAACCCTCGGCCGGTTGCGCAGGCTGCGTGATGCCCAATGCCTCCAGGTGTCTGTTTCTTGTTAGTCCCCACCGGCTTCGCCGACCCACGGGACATGAAACCAGGGGGAGGCTGATGGTAGCATCGCTCAGCGCCACCGGCGCAGAGGTCGGTTGCTCAATGGTGCGAGAGAGCCCGTCTGTTAGTCGGACCCGGAACGCCGGAGCACCCCGGAGTGCGCCATGGGCCGGCGACGGCTCGGGAGCGCGATTTCTAGAGTTCTTCTGACGGCGTCCCATGCCGGGTGGCGCAGAGCGGCAGGAGGGCAGATGGAAGTTCTGTATCCGCATTGCGCCGGCCTCGATGTGCATAAGGACACGGTCGTGGCCTGCGTGCGACACATGGTCAACGGCACGGTCAAGCGCGAAGTGCGTACCTTCAAGACGACGACCACGGAATTGCTGGCGTTGTCGGACTGGCTCGCGGCCGAGAAATGCACCCACATCGCGATGGAGGCGACCGGCGTCTATTGGAAGCCTGTATGGCACATCCTGAGCGACGGCGATTTCTCCCTGGTGCTGGCGAACGCCGCACATGTCAAGAACGTGCCCGGGCGCAAGACCGACGTCAACGACGCCACCTGGCTGGCCGATCTGCTGGCCCATGGCCTGATCCGCGGCAGCTTTGTGCCGGATCAGCAAACCCAGGAGATGCGCGACCTGCTGCGCACCCGCAAGCAGCTGACGCGGGAGCGCAGCCGGCATGTCCAGCGCCTGCAAAAGACGCTCGAAGACGCCAACATCAAGCTCGACTCGGCGATCTCCGACATCATGGGTCTGTCCGGCCGGAAGATGATCGAAGCCTTGATCGCTGGCGAGAGCGATCCCGAGCGGCTGGCCCAGTTGGCGCATCGCCGCATCAAGGCGACGCCCGAGGCGCTTCGCGAAGCGCTGCGCGGCCGCGTCACCCGGCATCACCGCTTCCTGTTGCGCCTGCATCTGCAACAGATCGACGCCATTGACGAGGTGATCAGCGACATCGATCGGGAGGTCGAGGCTCTGGTCGAGCCCTTTCGCACCACCGTCCTCCTCCTGACCACCATTCCCGGCATCGACGAACTGAGCGCTTGCGTCATTCTCGCCGAAATCGGCCGCGACATGAGCCGCTTCCCGACCGCCGCGCACCTGATCTCCTGGGCCGGCCTGTGTCCGAGGAACGACGAGAGTGCCGGCAAGCGGCGCTCGACCCGGATGCGCAAA
>DATGCX010000234.1:0-2799 GCA_035311445.1 Xanthobacteraceae bacterium
TACCACGCTTCCATCACGCGGTCAGCGACTAAGGGCGATAGGCAGGTACTATGAATGCTCCCGAAGACCGCTTGTCCGCTGCACGACCGCTTTTGCCCCATGAACAGACATTCGCCGGCACGCATAGAACGGCCGTTTCGCGCCATAACCGGCTGTGAGCAATCGCAGCAAAGAGGCTTGTCTATTCGATCACCTCGTCGGCGCGCAGCAGAAACGCTTCAGGGATTTTGAGCCCGAGGGCCTTGGGGCGGTTGTCAGCTCCATGTCCCCGCGACCTCGTGCGCGGGTGGTCGAGGTGGCACGCCGGCGAATGTGGTGTTGTCAAACGGTCCCGGAATCGATTTATCCTGACCGTCACCGCAGCCGTGGCGTCTCGGTCGGACTGGTTGGATCGCATATGCTGCTCGAGGGAAAAATCCGGCGATTTTCCGGCGCGGTATTCGGCGCCCACATCGCTATCTCGGCGCTTGCCGTGGGTGCTTTCATCCCCACCTCGGCGGCGGCGCAGACGGGCGAGCCCCTCAAGATCGGCTACAGCATGGCGCTGTCGGGCGGGCTCGGCCCCAACGGCAGGTCCGCTCTGCTCGCCCAGAAGATCTGGGAGGAGGATACCAATGCCAAAGGCGGGCTGCTCGGCCGTCCCGTGAAGCTCATTTATTATGATGATCAAACCAATCCGGCGGCGGTACCCGGCATCTATACCAAGCTGCTCGACATCGACAAGGTCGACTTGATCATCGGTGGCTACGGCACAAACTTGCTGGCGCCGGCAATGCCGGTCGCCATGCAGCGAAAGAAGGTACTCATCGGCCTGCTCGGGAACGCGGTGAACAACGCATTCAATTATCCGAACTACTTCAGCATGATTCCCACCGGGCCCGACCCGAATCTGTCCGTCACCAAGGACTTCTTCGACGTCGCGGTGCGGCAGAACCCGAAGCCGAAGACGGTGGCGATCGTGGCGGCCGACGCGGAGTTCGGCCTGCAGGCCTCCCAAGGCGCGCGCGAAAATGCCAAGGCGACCGGCCTCACCGTCGTCTACGATCGAAGATATCCATCGGCAACCACTGACCTCGTGCCGGTGGTGCGGGCGATGGCGGAGACGAATCCGGACCTCGTCATCGTCTGCTCCTATCCGCCCGACTCGGTCGGCATGGTGCGGGCGGTCAACGAGACCGGCTTCAAGCCGAAAATGATCGGTGGTGCCATGGTCGGCCTGCAGAGCACGGCGATCAAGGCTCGGCTCGGTCCGCTGCTCAACGGCTGGACCAATTACGACTACTGGCTGCCGGTTCCGAAGATGCAGTTCGCAGGCGTGGACGACTTGATGAAGAAGTACCAAGCGCGCGCGGCGGTCGAGGGCGTTGATGCGCTCGGCTATTACATGGTGCCGTGGGCCTATTCCCAGCTGCAGGTCCTCCAGCAGGCGGTCGTGGCGACCACAAGCCTCGACGACTACACGCTCGGCGACTACATCCGCGCCAACACCTTTACGACCGTGCTTGGCGACGTGAGGTTCGGTAGCAACGGCGAATGGGCGCGGTCGCGCATGCTGCAGGTCCAATTCCAGAACATCAAGAGCAATGACCTCGCCCAGTTCAAGGACATCTCGATCCAAGTGGTGGTGGCGCCCACTGAATACGAGTCGGGCAAGTTGATATATCCCTATGAGAAGGCGCTTGCTTCAAATCCCTGAAAATTAGGCCTCAGAACGACCCGAACTGCCCCACAGATCGAACGGTCTCATTCGATGATCTCGTCGGCGCTCGCTGACAGCCCGGGCGGCACGTCGAGGCCAAGCGCCTTCGCAGTCTTCAAGTTGATCACGAACTCGAACTTGGTTGGCTGCACGATAGGCAGATCGGCAGGCTTCTCGCCCCCGAGAATCCGGCTGGCGTAGATGCCGGCCTGACGATAGGCATCGGCGAGGCTCGTGCCGTAGCTTGCCAGGCCGCCGGACATGGCAAACTCACGTCCTTCATAAATCGCCGGAATGGCACGGCGCGCTGCCAGCGCAACAACTTGATCGCGCTCGCTGCTAAAGAACGGGTCGGAGCCAACCAGCAGCGCTCTGGCACCTGACTGAGTCAGGGTTGCGAACGCTACCTCTATCTCACGCTCGGTACTTGCGCTCAGGATGCTCACTTGTTGCCCGAGGTCGCGAGCGGCATCCTGAACACCCCTCAACTGAGTTTGAAAATTCGCATTGGTTGGGTTGAGCAACACCGCGATCAACGCGGCAGCCGGAACCAGCCCGCGGAGGAGCCCCAGTCGTTTTCCCTCCAGCACCTGCTGAAAGATGTACACTCCGGTTGCATTGCGGCCCGGCCGATTGAGGCTCATGACCAGGCCGGATGTGACCGGATCGACGCCAGTTACGAAGACAATAGGGATCGTTGTGGTTGCCGCGTAGGCCGCAAGTGCCGCGGCGCCGCCTCCCGACGTGACGATCACGGCCACGCGCCGGCCGACCATGTCCCCGGCCAGCGTTACAAGTCGATCGGTCTGACCATCCGCGGAACGGAAATAAATTGCCGCGTTCCTGCCTTCGATGTAACCGGCGTCTTTCAGCGCTTGGCGGAATGCCGTCATCAGGTGAAGGTCAAAGGACTGGCCGTCGAGAAATCCGATCACCGGAAGCGCCGCCTGCTGCGCACTCGCGCCTAGCGGCCATGCAGCCGCCGCGCCGCCAAGCAGCGTGATGAACTCGCGCCGCTTCATTCGATCACCTCGTCGGCGCGGGCGAGCAACGTCTGTGGAATCTCTAAGCCGATCGCCTTGGCAGCTTTGCGATTGATC
>DATGCX010000235.1:0-2113 GCA_035311445.1 Xanthobacteraceae bacterium
CGGAAACAGCAATCGGCGCAGCGAATATTTCCAAATCCTGGTGAAAAGCTGCCGGCCGCTGAGAGTTTCGACGATCGTTGTATTCACACGCTCCTCCCTCGGGCCGTTAGGGGCCAGCTGCAGCATAACGGATTGTCGGGGAGCAGTCAGGGCTCGCTGCAATGCGGCATTTCTGCCGGGCTAATGTCCGAGAATGGGATGGTCCGGCCGTGCTCCCGCCCCTCCAGCAAGCCAAGCTGGCAAGGGGCACCGAAGACAAAGGAGCGCGCCATGTCTGAGAAACTCAATAGCGAAATCGCCGTGATCGGCATCGATATCGGCAAGAACTCGTTCCACCTCGTTGGCCAGGATCGGCGCGGCAGGATCGTGCTGCGGCAGAAATGGTCGCGCGGCCAGGTGGAAGCGCGGCTTGCCAACCTGCCACCGTGCCTCATCGGCATGGAGGCGTGCACTGGAGCGCATCATCTCAGTCGCAAGCTTCAGGCGCTTGGCCACGATGCCCGACTGATGCCGGCGAAATACGTACGCCCGTATAGCAAGGGTGAAAAGAACGACTATCGCGACGCCGAGGCGATTGCTGAAGCGGTGCAACGCCCGACCATGAAGTTCGTGGCGACCAAGAGCGCCGACCAGCTCGACCTGCAGGTACTGCATCGCGTGCGCGAACGACTGGTCGGGCAGCGCACCGGCATCATCAATCAGATCCGCGCATTCCTATTAGAACGCGGCATCGCAGTGCGGCAAGGGCTGCACTTTCTGCGGGCCGAGTTGCCCGCCATCCTGGCGAAGCGCACCGATGTGCTCTCGCCCCGCATGCTGCACGTCATCGAAGATTTAGCCGGAGATTGGCGCCGGCTGGACGAGCGCATCGACGCTCTATCCGACGAGATCATGACGCTAGCCCGTCAAGACAAAGGCTGCGAGCGACTGATGACGGTACCCGGCATCGGCCCGATCATCTCGAGCGCGATGGTGGCCGCGATCGGCAGCGGCGACGCGTTTTCCAAGGGCCGCGACTTCGGGGCTTGGCTCGGACTGGTGCCGAAGCAGATGTCGACCGGCGACCGCACGATCCTCGGCAGCATATCAAAACGTGGCAATCGCTATCTGCGCACGCTGTTCGTTCAGGCCGCCTGGGTCGTGTTGGTCAAGATCAAGCCGGAGGGATGGGAGCGCTACGGGCTCAAGTCGTGGATCGAGGCGGCGAAGCAGCGCCTGCACCGCAATGTGTTGGCGATTGCGCTCGCTAACAAACTCGCCCGGATCGCCTGGGCGGTACTCCACAAGGGACGCGCCTTCGAGTGCGTCAAGACCAATGCGACAGCGCCCCGACCTGCTTGATGCTCGCGCCGTGCTCAGGCCCGTCAAGGCGTGGCCTGCAAACACTGGCGCAAGTGGAGAAGTCATCGCGACGGCCAGCCTTGACGGCCCCTGCGCGCGTCGCGCGGCTGCACGCGCAGGCCGGGACGAAGGAACGGCCCGCCAGGCACGAACAAAGGAACAGCGCGAAGCAGGAGATCATCCAAATAGCTCAGCGAGATTTACCCGCCGAGGCCTGCGAGAGGATAGACGAGATGGAGTGATCGGTCTTCCCGGCGCGTGCGAACACTGGTGACCCAACTAGCCCGTTCGAGGCTTGTCCGAGAATCAGATCGCATGCGCGCTGATATCCATGATGGTCCGGAGCAGACGCTCCAATCAGAGGCCGGATACAGTAATGCAAGACCGCATCGCCAGGATCGACGAAACCTCTTGCACCGCACGGCCGGACCATACAGATGGGTCAATCTCGGCCATTGGCCGTTAGCCGCCCAATGTCCGGAGTACCCTCGACAGCGGACATTGAGCGGACATCCCGGAAGGTCGGTTCAGTGCCAACAAGAGACGAACGGCAGTGCAGCATTTTGGCTTGTCTTCCAGCCGCTCAATTCAGATTCTTTTGCGGCATGGTGGCGAGCACGTTGTAGGCCGCCATGGGACGCCGGATGCCCTTGAGCGTGAACTCACCCACCGTCTCGGTCGTGACGACATCTTCGACTGCCATCAGCACACGGGGGCTGATCAGGATTTGACCGGGCTTAGCTTCGTCGCAAAGTCGGGACGCAACATTCGA
>DATGCX010000236.1:0-3012 GCA_035311445.1 Xanthobacteraceae bacterium
CACGTATCTGAACGAGAAACTCCTTTTTGGTCCTTACGTTACTGAGAGCCTGCCTCAAAAGTCCCCATCGTCGGGAACGGCCGCTTTTCGAATAGGACACCCGCCGTTTAACCCCGGCACCAGGGACGACCCAATTTGCCCCGAAGGCGACCTTGCCCGCTGGTCGAGAAACTGGCTGGAGTGGGTGGTTTTCTGCCGTTCATTCGTTATCATTAAATATTCCGTGGGCGGTCGCACTATCTCAGGTGGGGGCCATGCCGCGGCAAGTTTCCGGGACATTCCCGCAGACCCGCCGCGCGTCGAGCCTGGGCCAATGGTTTGGCGATCAATCGCGATCGCCGCGCAAAAATTCGCCGATTCGGAACCCGGGTTGCAGATCGAGGACGCGCACCGCGGTAGGCCATTGATAGGTCGAGGGGATGTTTGGGATAGAACCGGCTTCGCGGTCAGCGTGCTCGGCACTCATTCCGGCAATCCCGCCCGGCGAAGCGCGTCGGCCAGGGTGGCAAGACGCTCCTTGTTTGAGGAATAGCTCGATATCAGACCAATCCTGAAGCTGGGCTCGAGTTCGAGTAGACGACGAGCGCTCGCCGCAGCCTCGGTTAACCGCCCCAGCGATGCCAAAGCGGCCGTTTGAAAAATGCAAGGCACGCTGAACCGAGGGTTGGCCTGCAAAGCCCGTCCGGCGGCGGTCAATGCCTCGTCGAACCGACCGGTGAAGTAATACGCGTAGGTTAGGCCGACGTAGGGCAAGTAGATTAACGGATCATAGGGGCTGAGCCGAATGCCGGTCTGTGCATGTCTGATCGAAGTCGCATCGTCGCCTGTCCAGGCGCGGATGATTGAGCTGAACCCGAGCGCCAGCGCGGAGGAGGGGCTCAACGCAAGCGACCGGTCAATCGCGTCTATGGCAGTCTCGTAGTCGTGTTCGACAATACCAATGGTAAAGCCCGCCATGGCTAAAGCCGGGGCATCATCAATGCCGGCGGCGATTGCCGCTCGGGCGTGCAAGCTGGCCGCGGCGCGGGTCTCCGCATGCAGACCACCCCGGAGATAACGCTGCTCGTGACACCACGCAATCAGCGCGTGCGCCACCGCATATTCCGGGTCCAGGGTGACGGCTCGTTCGAGTAACTGGAGTGCTTTGTCGGCATCCTCCGGCATCGCGGTTGCCGCGAGCGGCATTGCCCGCAGATAGAGATCGTAGGCGTCGAGGCTATCGGGCCGTTTACGCTTTGCGCGTTCGATCTCGGCCTGGCGCAGGGAGGGCTCGATCGCGCCGACGACGTTGAGCGTGATCTCGTCCTGCAATTCGAAGATGTCGTCTATCGCCCGGTCGTATCGCTCGGCCCACACATGAGCGGCGCTCGATGCGTCGATCAGCTGTGCGGTGATACGCACCCGAGGCCCCAGCTTGCGCAGGCTGCCTTCCAGCACATAGCGCACGCCCAGTTCGCGCCCGACCTGCCGGATATCGGGAGACTTGCCCTTGTAGGCAAAGCTCGAATTGCGCGCGATGACAAACAGCCATTTGATCCGCGACAGCCCGGTGATGATGTCTTCCACCACGCCGTCGACAAAATATTCCTGCTCGGGGTCGCCGCTCAGATTGGCGAACGGCAACACCGCGATCGACGGCCGGTCGGGAAGCGGCAGCGCCGGCGCCGCAGAGGGTGTCTCGGCGGTCTGTGAACCGGCCGGCCTCTGTCCGATTGCCACCCGGTAGACCCGCACCGGCCGCGCAATGTTCTTGACGCTCTGCTCGCCCATGTCCTCCAGCGCCAGATCGAGCCGGTCGCGCACCTGGTCGCGCACCACCCGGCTGATGCAGATCCCACCGGGATCGGCCAGGGCCTCCAACCGGGCGGCAACGTTGACGCCGTCTCCGTAGATATCGTCGTCATCGCTAATGATGTCGCCGAGATTGATCCCGATCCGCAGCTCAATGCGGCGTTCGGCGGGAACGTCGGCATTGCGTTCGATCATGCCGCGCTGAATCTCGACGGCGTACCTGACCGCTTCGACGACGCTGGGAAACTCGATCAAGACGCCGTCGCCGGTCGTCTTGACGATGCGGCCGCGATGCTCGGTGACCTTCGGGTGGAGAAATGACGCGCGGAGTTCTTTGAGTGTGCGCAGCGTGCCTTCTTCGTCGGCGCCCATCAGCCGGCTTTAGCCGGCAATGTCGCCGGCGAGGATCGCCGCCAGCCGGCGCTCGACCCGCTCTCCGCTCACCGCTTCCTCCCTGGGCAGGTGACGATCGCAAGTCTGCCCGCGTCTTCAGCGAGGATCAACGCGCTTCCAATCGCCAACCCATATGCTGACCGTAATGGGTCGACTCCCGGGGTTCGATCGCGGTCCATCGACGGGCCGGTTTCGGCGCACTGCCGCCGCCCGCCGCCGGGTTGAAGCCTTCCTTGGAGCGCCCGGTCTTCGGGGTAAAGCCGCCGTTGTCAAACGCTCGGCGAATTCGCGGTTCTCGCGGCCGGGATGTACCGATAGAGCGTCGCCGGCGAGACGCCGAGGCGGTGCGCGATTTGGGTGACGCCGATGTCGGGGTTGACCAACCCCCCTTGGCGGCCTCAATGTCGTCGTCGGTGAGTTTTGGCGGACCACCTCCGGTGCGGCTCGCGCGCCGGGAGGCCGCGAGGCCCGCTTGGGTGCGCTCCCGGATCAGGCTGCGCTCGAATTCCGCCAACGCTCCGAACATGTGAAAAACGAGCCGCCCCTGCGCGGTTGTGGTGTCAAGGGCTTCGGTCAGGCTGCGAAACCCGATACCTCTTACCCGCAGAGTTTCGACGGTTTCGATCAACTGCTTCATCGACCGCGCCAGCCGGTCGAGCTTCCATACGATGAGCGTGTCGCCGCTGCGCGCGAATTCGAGCGCGTCATGCAATGCGGGCCGATCAGCGACCGCACCTGACATTTGCTCGGTGAAAATCTTTTGGCAGGGACGAGAAAATCGATCAAGGGAACTGTCCTTTCAGGATTTCAGAACTCTTATAGATCCGG
>DATGCX010000237.1:0-2592 GCA_035311445.1 Xanthobacteraceae bacterium
CGCATGCACGTCACCGAGCACGACCGGCTCTGGCTCGCGGTATCGCTGTTCTGGGGACTCGGTTGCGAGAACGCATTGTTCAATCTGCTGACTCACGGCGGCTGCATCGTGCTGCAGGAAAGCTTCGAACCGGGCGAGGCACTGCGCATCATCGGTGGGGAGCGATGCACGCTCTTCTACGGGACTCCTAACATGGGGCAGGCGCTGAGCGAACACCCCGACCGGCAAGCTCACGATCTATCGAGCCTGCGCTCGGGCGGCACGGTCGGCACGCCCCAGCAGATCAAACGCGTCGTAGATCTTGGTGCCCGCGAGATCTGCAATATCTATGGCCTGACCGAAACCTATGGAAACTGCACCGTCAGCGACGCGGCCGAGCCGTTAGACATTCGACTCGCCAGCGTCGGGCACCCGCTTCCCGGCGTCGACCTGCGCATCGTGGACCCGGAGACTGGCAATGTGTTGCCGCAAGGTCAGGTCGGTGAGATTCGCGTCAAGGGCTACGTAACGGTCGGCTATTACAAGGATGCAGACAAGAATCGGGCCGCCTTCGATGCAAACGGCTATTTCATCACCGGCGATCTTGGCTTCCTCGATGCCGAAGGACGCCTCTATTTTCGCGGACGCATCAAGGAAATGATCAAGACCGGCGGCATCAATGTTGCTCCGGTCGAGGTCGAAGAGATGCTGATGGCGCATCCGGCCGTCAAGCTTGCATGCGTTACCGGCGTTCCCGACCCGCAACGCGACGAGGTAGTCGCGGCGCTCATCGTGTGCCAGCCGGGACAGAGCGTCGAGGAAGCCGACCTTCTGGCGCTTTGCCGCCGCCAGCTTGCAGCCTACAAGATTCCTCGCATGATGAAGTTCGTCAGCGAAGCTGAACTGCCGCTGACAGTCACTGGCAAGCTCCAGAAGAACCGCCTAGCGGAGTTCTTCACACGCGGCGCATGAGATCAATCGGGAGAGGGGCCATCGTGGTCGAAATTGTATGTGTCGCGAACACCCAGGACATCCTCGGCGAGGTTCCGCGCTGGCATCCGATCGAGCGGGTGCTCTATTGGATCGACGCATTCAAACCGGCCATTCATCGTCTGGACCCCATGAGCGCAGCGCTCGAAAGCTGGACACCGCCAGAAAAGCTCGGCTCGTTTGCACCACGCGCGGGCAGAGGATTGTTGATTGCCGGGCGGGGTGGCCTCGCCCACTACGATCCGGCGAGCGGAAAGCTCGATCGCATCGTTGATCCGGAGGCGGGCGGCGCGGTCAACATCCTCAACGATGGCCGCTGCGACAGGCGGGGGAGGTTTTGGGTCGGCTCCATGAGTAAGACGATGGAGCGCGCGAGCGGCCTCCTCTATCGACTTGAGCGTGGACATTTGGACGCTGTCGACCACAACATCTGGGTCGCCAACGGGGTGTGCTGGAGCCCGGACGACACCGAGATGTATTTTGCCGACAGCCATGTGAGGACCATCTTCGTCTACGACTTCGATCTAGCTACGGGTAGGATTGGTCCGCGCCGCGTGCTTGCGACCATGGATGATCGGCCCGGCGTGCCCGACGGCTCGTCGGTCGATGCCGAGGGTTTTGTCTGGAACGCGGTGTTCGACGGTGGCTGCCTGCTGCGCTATTCGCCGGACGGAAGGCTCGACCGCACCGTGCAATTGCCGGTCAGCCGACCCACCGCTTGCACCTTCGGCGGCTCCGACCTTGCGACGCTTTACGTGACGACGGCTCGGTTCCGCCTTGCGCCCGACAAGCTCGCCGCAGAAGTCCATGCCGGCGGGTTGCTGGCTCTGGATGTCGGGGTAAAGGGTTTGCCGGAGCCGCTTTATTCCGGCTGAAGTCTCATGGCTCGACGATGCGAAAGCCGTGCAAGGTCAGTGCCTCGTCGATATCATCGAACACGACTTCGACACGTTGGCCAATCTGGATCTTTTGATCACCACCACCAATGATGCGCGACGTGAGCCGTGGCCCCTCGTCCAGCTCGACTTGCACGACGTTGTACGGCGTTTCATCCTTGAACGCCGGGAACCATGCCTTGTGAACCATCGTCCAGGTACAGATGCGCCCGCGGCCAGAAGCTGCTTGCCAATTGATGTCGTCGGAGAAGCAGAACGGGCAGACCGGCCCGGGCGGGAGATGCGGTTTGCCGCACGCAAGGCAGGTCGGCAGCATCAGGCGATGCGCGCGACAGCCGTGCCAGAACGGCTCGTTGTCCGGGCCGATACGCGGGCGCGGCTTTTCATAGGCCGTCACGGGTGTGGTCTCTCCTCACGCCGCCAGAATGAACGAATCGCCCCATGCGGTGCCCCACTGCAACACCGCGGCATTGGCAATCTGACTCGCCCCGGCGGCACCGCGCAATTGCCTGACCATTTCGCAAATCGAGTTCCATCCTGCGACATGGGCTTCCGACAGGAGGCCGCCCGACGTGTTGACGGGCAGCGCTCCGCCTAGCTCTATGCGTCCACCCTGGACCCGCGCCGCAGCCTCGCCCGCTCCGCAATAGCCGAACCGCTCGAGCGCGAATAGGACGAGTGGCGAGAAGGCATCATAGGTGTAGAAGCCCTGCACGTTCTCGCGCGC
>DATGCX010000238.1:0-2934 GCA_035311445.1 Xanthobacteraceae bacterium
GCCTGCGGCGGTCGTCCAGCCCAGCTCCTCAGCAGAAGGGTCCAATCACGGCGCAATAAGCTTTCCCGTTGGCGGGCGCGGATTGGCGCCGCTTCGCACCGACCAGTTCGCTCAGATCTCGACTTCGAGCCCCACCTCGACCACCTGTGATGTTAGGACGCCGTAATAAGCGGCTGGCATATTGGCGTTGAGGTGCATCGCCGCAAAGAGCCGCTCCCGCCATACGGCCATGCCGGGCACCTTGCCTCTCGGCACAACCATGACTCGACGGGAATAAAAGGTAATTTTCTCTGGGTCGATGCCGCGGAGACTCGGATCGCGACAGGCGAGCCTCAGTCCCTCCATAACGTCGGGGTGCTCCATGAACCCGAAATACAGCAAGACGCGAGTCATGCCAGCGCCAACCGCGATTAGTTGCCGTTATATAGGCCGGAACGAGAATTTTGTTCTCATTGCGCGGTTCACGCAGCGACCCTGAGGCCAACGGCGCCTAGCAACGCATCCAGGTCGTCGCAAACGCGCTCATAGAGGCGGTCGAGTTTGCAGCGTTTGTCTTGCGGCAAGGCGCGATCTCCGGCAAACGGCGCTAGCAGTCCCGCGGTCAGCGGCGCGTAGATTTTCTCGAACAGCTTGAGGAAGGCCACGCAAATCGAGTAGCCGGCGCCGACCAGGCGGTAGCGGCGCGAATGCGGAACCCGTTCGACCAATCCTTTGGCGCGTAGCTTGGATAAGTCGTAGCGAAACGAGGCCAGCGAATATTCTGCTGCCGTCTTGCCCAGAGCCTCGCGTGCGGGGGCGTAGAGATCAGCGGTGGTGAACTGGCTGCCGGCCGCGACATTGGCGAAGCGCACCAGGGCGTGCATCACGGCGAGTTGCCGGGGGTGGTCGAGCTTGAGGCCGGGGATCCGCCTGCCGTTGCGAAGAACCGAGGGCTCGGCGAGTTTGCGCAATTGACCGCGGTCAATGAATGTCTCCAGGACGTCCTGTTGGACGTTGTGGTAGTTGTCGATAATGGCCGACATTCGCTCGCGCAGTTGCGGAAGGTTCTTGACATCTTTGTTGACGCCGTAGTCATACACGTTGTTGGTGGCCGGCTCGGTTCTCAGGTTTCGGCCGTCGCGGACGTACTGCTTGGCAAAACCGTGGCCGTAGTGGCTGCGGATCACGGGATTGGGCAGGTCGAGATCTTCGATGACCGACTGCAATTTTCCCTTGTACTCTTTGGTTATTTTGCGCCCGAATATCGTGGTGATCTTCTTTGGTTGCCCGATGTTTCGGTTCAGGTCGAGTAGCCTTTGCGTGAGTTGCTCCACGGCGGCCCGGCGGTGGAAGATCAGGTTGTCGCAATACTCCACCTGCGCGAAGAACAGACGATGCTGGCAGCCGGCGCGCCGGCGTTCCGCATCGGTAATGAACGGGGTGAACGCGGCGAGCCATTTCTGCCCGCATTGCAGGAGATCGCGCGCCGTCAGCGAGTCGGCGAGTTCCTGCAACCGCGCCGGGTTGCTGCACCTGAGGAAGGCATTGGTGGACTGCTGGAAATCGATGCCCTCTTCGCGCATCCGAATCGCCAGCCAGTGATGCTGGTTGAGGTAGACCCGCGCGGAAAACGGAAAGTAGGGGCACATCCGGACAAACATCCGGCCCCACCGCGCGTCATTCAGGTAGAAGTTGAACTGGTTTACCCAGCGTCGCTTGTACTCCAGATGCGGCCTGTCGTTGTTCTTGTCCCCGATGGCGAGTAGAATGCGCGCCGGTTCGCGCGCTTTGAGGACCGCCACGAGCTGATTGGGTTTTGCGTTTTGGAAGTACTCATCTAACAGCCGATCCCGCCGGCTGCCGTCACCATGGCCGTCGCGATCTTCGAGAAGCGGGATCCTCCATTTCGCGGTTCGATCCTTCAGCCAGGACAGGAACTGGTCGGCAATCTCCGTCAAAGTTTTTCGGGTCACCCTCCGCCCTTGGCGGTAGGTGTTGAAGAAACCGAGCACACGCTCCGGCTGTTGGAAAGGCTGGATCAAGCCGTTGAGCAGCAACCGATCAAAACACCGATAGCCGAACTGGATACTCTTCTTGTGGTGCTCCACGAAGGCGTTCATAGCGCACCCCTGTCGGGTGAGATCCCAAGGAGTATAGCGCGCCGTGAACGCCTTCTAAGCCCGATGGCCACCTCCAAACCGGCGCGAACGTTTGAAGATCTGCGGGTATGGCAGAAGGCCCACAGGTTCGTGCTCGCGGTCTACGGTTTCACCGCAACGTTTCCCCAGCACGAGACCTACGGGCTGTCGCTGCAAATGCGTCGGGCAGCGGTATCGATACCCGCCAACATCGCCGAGGGATTCCGCCGTCGCGGCAAAGCGGATAAGGCTCGGTTCATGAACATGGCCGAGGGATCGGTCGAGGAATGTCGCTATTTTCTGATCCTCGCTAAGGACCTGGGCTATGGGGAGGCAGGACCGCTTTCCGCAATGCTGGAAGAAGTCAGCCGGCTCCTGACCGTGTACACCAACACCATTCTGGCTTCTGGCTCCTGACTTCATATCCCGCAGGGATATCAAGGGCGGAGCCCTTGGCTAGTTGGTCGATCAGGATAACCGCCGGATCCCGGATGGGGGCGATGTTGCGGATCGAGACCTTAAACGCGATCCGCTTGTCAGGGCCGTAACCGAGCCCTTCCATGATCTGGGCTTCGGCGCGGTTCTTGGCCACGTCGGGATCGTAGCCGGGCAAGGTTTTGAGCATATCCGGCGGCATGCCCCATACCCCTTCGGGTGCCGGCAGCATGACCCCGCCGATATCGCCCAGCCCTTCGGTGATGATGTCGATAAACGCCTTGCGGTCCAAAGTCAGTGCCATCGCCCGCCGCAGATCTCGATTGTCAAAGGGTGGCGCCGCGGGGTTGATGAGCAACGTGCGCGGCACGTTGGTTGGTAC
>DATGCX010000239.1:0-2262 GCA_035311445.1 Xanthobacteraceae bacterium
ACCGGCAAGGACCGCTTTCCGGCGGTGCCGAACGTGCCGGCCGCGATCGAGTCGGGCATGCTGCCCGGCTACGACGTCACCACGTGGTACGGCGTGTTCGCGCCGCGCGGCGTGCCGGGCGAGATCATCGCCAAGCTCAACACGACCATCAACGAAAGCCTCAAGGAGGACGCGGTGCAAAAGCGCCTGACCACGGCCGGCGTGGTCGTGCGCGGCTCGAGCGCCGAGGCTTTCGGCGAGCACATGGCGCGCGAGTTTAAGCGCTGGAACGCGGTGCGCGAGGCGGCGGGCATTCCGCAGCAGTAGCAGCGTTTTCTAGCGCGTGTATTCGTAAATCGACGACGCTGGTCGATGTCCGCTTGGCCCATCACAAGCGGCGCAACAGCGGGCATTTCCCAACTCCCGCTTCGTGCCAGAAGGCGACATCGTGGGGCATTGATGGCGCCAGTTCGTCGTCGCTGTTGACTATATCCGTTACGGATATATCATGGCTCTATGAGTAAGTCGAAACCGACACTGCCGCTAACACCCTCCGTGTTCCACATCCTGCTCGCCTTGTTCGGCAAGGAGCGCCACGGCTACGACATCATGCAGCAGGTTAGGGCGGACTCGGGAGACGCGGTGAAGATGGGTCCGGGGACGCTCTACGGCTCGCTCGACCGCATGATCGAGGCCGGCCTGGTTGCCAAAGGCAACACCCGAGACCCGCGCCGCATTTACTACAGGCTCACGGCGCTTGGCCAAACCACGTTGCGCGCGGAAACGGAGCGGCTGTCGCGCCTGGCCCGCGTCGCGCGCCGCCAGCTCGGGGCCACGTGACGCCATGACCAGCCCCGCGCGGCTAAAGCAGTCCCGGTCGTTACGCCTCTACGCGCGGCTGTTGGAGCTCTACCCGCCGTCATTTCTGCAACGGCATCGCGCGGAGATGCTGCAAAATTTCGCCGACCTGGAAGACGCGGCGCAGACGAAGGCGAAACTTTGGCTGCTGATCGGAAAGGACCTCGCAATGAGCCTTATGTCGCAATTTTTCGCGTCACGGCTTGGCCATTACGTGATCGCTGTCCTTGTGACGTGGCTATTGATCTTCGCGATCGGGTATTTCTTCTACCGCCCGACGCCCGGCCGTCCGGCTTTGCATGCTTTCGCAGGCTTCCTCCCCGGGATGCTGGCCATGTACGTCGCGACACGTCTCTATGGGACGCCGCAAAACAGCATTTCGAACTTTTTCAAGTCACGGTTCGACATATACGTGATCGGCGTCTTTGTCGCTTGCATATTGCTGTTCGTCATCGGGTATTACTTCTACGGCCCGACGCGCGGTCATCCGGCCTTGCAAGTTTTCGGAGGCTTTCTGCTCGGGATGCTGGCCATGCACATCGCGACACATGTCTATGGAATGCCGTAAAACAGCTCGCATCCCGGCTGCATGAGTTAGGTCCGCTGAGGGGCAAAACCAAGATTTCCGCTTCGGCCTCAAAGCAGAGCGCAGGGAGAAGATGCAACCGTTCCCACGTCACTGCCCGGCAGGGACGTCGCACGATGCGACAAAAGCTGCAATCCGCCGTATCAGCTTGGGTTCAGTCAGCAGCGGCGCGTGACCCTGATCCGGCACTACGGCGACCTCGAGCTCGCTGCGCCGCGAGAGCATGGCACCGAGCGTGGTCGAGGCCAGCATATCCGAGTTGGCGCCGCGAACAATCATCAGGGGTACCCGCGCCAATGCGTCAAAGTGATCCCATAGTGTCGGGAGATGCTGCAGATCGGCTCCTTGCAGCGTTCGAGTGAGCTTCGGATCGCAGTCGAGCACCAGTCGGCCGCGATCCTCGCGCCAGGTGCGCTGGGCGAACGCGATCCAATCCTGTGGTGTGAGCTTCGGGAACTGCGCGTGGAACCACCACCTCAGGATTTCCGCACCCTCCTCGAAGTTGCGCGGCACCGGAAGCTTTCCCACATAGCCCTTAATCCGCATCCAGCCCCGCGGCTCGCTGACCGGGCCGATATCGTTGAGGATGGCACCGCCGATGGCCGTCGGCCGCCATACGGCCAGCATCATGGCGAGAAGGCCACCGTAGGAGGTGCCGAGAAATATGGCCGGCGCGATCTCGAGCGCGATCAGGACGGCCGAAAGGTCGGCGAGTGCGACGGGAAGCGTGTAGTTGTCGGGGTTGCGGTCGTATTCGGATTGGCCGTGACCGCGATAATCAATCGCCAACACAAGCCGCGGCTTGGCAGGGTCGGCGGCCAGCTCCGCTGCCAAGGGAT
>DATGCX010000240.1:0-18867 GCA_035311445.1 Xanthobacteraceae bacterium
TGATTCCGAGCGCAATGGAACACGCGCGCGCGAGCGGACTTGGCATGTAGATCCGGCGACCGGCGAGCGCCGCAACTGCGGTGAAGACCATGGAGCCGGCAAGCCAACCGGCTGGAAATCTCGCCGCGTCGAACAGAAGGCCGCCGGCCGCCCCGATCAGCAGGGATTCCGCAGCGCGAATGAGTTTAAGGCTGAACCCGGAGACTTGGCGCATGAGACAGGGGATCAATGCCCTGCCGCCGGCCGGCCGTCAAACCCGGGCGAGGCGGATAGGCGCCCGCTGGAAGTGGCGGAACATTCATGAAAAAAGGGCGCCGCTGCGCAAGGCGCGGCGCCCAGTATGAGAGAATTGCTAGGGAGGAGTTCGCAAGTCTCTCCTCATTTGTAGCGGCAGCCCGGAAGTCGGTTCAACGCGTTCCGGTCAGTTTGCAAATGCGGCAAATGTCCTTCACGAGAACCTGTTCCTGCCTGTCGATCGCCACGATTCCGCGCCGCCGCAGCTCTGAAAAAGCACGCGATACCGTTTCGATTGTGAGGCCCAGGTAGTCGGCAATCTCTTGGCGCGTCATACTGAGCTTCACATTGAAGGAGTTGTCACCACGTGGTCCTGGGCAACCGTATCCGCCGCGTCCTGGAACGTAGTGCATAACGAAGCTCGCCACCCGTTCGAGGGCGGTTTTGCGACCGAGCAGAACCGCATGCTCGTGCATGGCGCAGAACTGGGTTTGAAGATGCGCACTGAGACGGCGAAACAGTTCCGACGATCGCTCGACGACCGCACGTTCGTGGACGACCGCTTGGCTGAACACCAACGTCTCGGCAGAACACTCATAGACTGGAATGGCCGAGATCCCGAACACCCCGCCGGGGCCGATCAGTTCCACAACCTGGCGGCGACCATCGGGCAGCAGCTTGTAGAGCATCACTGCCCCATTGATGAGCTCGTAAATTCGTTTGGCGTCATCACCCTCGCAAAACAGATGGACGTGTTGCCCGAAACGCTGCTGGTGCCCCTCTTCTTCAGGACGAAGCGACACTACCGAGCCACCTCGGACAGCTCGCGACGCTGGTTGGGGGCAATCAAAGGAAGGCTGAGCCTGTGGGATGGCAGCATATTGAACCGTTTGGGCTTTCATGGGGGTATCCGCCTCGCTCTGGCTTCCGGATCGCCTGCTTGATCTAGATCAAGCTAGAGGAAGCCGCGCATGGCGAAAATCGGGCAGGTTGCGTACGTAGCACTGCTTAGGCGCCATGCGCCGGCGGGAGGAGCGGTGATTATGCCTAAAATAGCGATTGTCCGATTGGTTCAGAGCGGCGTGCGTTCGGTGTCACCGGAACATCACATCCTATCCGGCGCAGCTCGCCGACAATGGCCGCCAGATCGAGCGGTTTGCGTAACACGCGGGTCACGTTCATGCCGGCGAGTTCCGACCGGATGGCCGCCTGCGACTGGCCTGAAATGACCACAATGCGCGGCGGCTCCTTTAGCGACTCCAGCCAACGGATTGCCTCAGCGCCGCTCACCCCGGGCAGCATGAGATCGACGAAGACGACATCGTCGGCACCGGGCGGTTTCGCGCGGAACAGGCTTTCGGCGTCGCAATGACAGATCACATGGAAATTGAGATGGGCAAGCAGCAATGCGAGGGATTCATTGACGCCTGCGTCATCCTCTAGCAGATAGATCGCCATGGTCCCGTTTTGAGGTTGGGCGACAAGCCGGGGTGATGATAACTACGCTGTTAAAGCCCCGTCGGAGGTTTTAAATCCGCAGACCTCCATAAGTATGAGTACTGAGGTTCTGCGAGGTCGAGACAACCAGGCGACTCACCCGCGATCGGACAGCACGATGTGTACAAGATCTACGGTGTTCTTGGCGCCGAGCTTTTCCATGATGCGGGCACGATGGACCTCGATGGTGCGGGGGCTGATGCCAAGCCGGCGGCCGGCTTCCTTGTTGGAGGCACCGCTGGCAATCAGCTCAAGCACCTGATATTCGCGCGGCGTCAGCAAATCGCGGCCTGGAAATCGGGCCGCAAGGCCCGGGCCATGCGGAGCCTGCGTCTTCAGGAGCGCCACTGCCGCAATGGCCTCGCGGACGCGGGCGACGAGCGTTTCTGCATTGAAAGGCTTCTCGATGAAATCGAGTGCACCATTTTTGATGGCGTCCACCGCCATCGGAATATCCCCCTGGCCGGAAATGATGAAGAGAGGAACCGCGCTATGTTGATTGCGAAGTTCCTTGAGTATGTCCAGCCCGGATCGCCCCGGCATATGGACATCAAGGATGATGCAGTCGGGTTGGTGCTGGCGTATTGCCGCAAGGAACGAGCTTCCTTCCGCAAAGCCACAAACGTGGAATCCTTCGAGACTCAGCACGAGCGACAGTGCATCGCGCACCGAAGCATCATCATCGACGACGTAGATGTCTCCCTGCGCCACCCCGGTCTCTTTCATTTCGGCTCGTCCCCATTTCCTTCCACGTCGGGCGCGGTCAGCGGCAGGCTCAACGTGAATCGCGCTCCCCGTCCTTTTCCACCGGGATCGACTTCAAGGGTGCCGCCGTGACTTTGTGCGATCGTTTTGGAAATTGCCAGCCCCAAGCCAAGTCCATGGCTCTTGGACGATGCAAATGCTTTGAACAAGTCCGGAATCGCTTCGGCACGAATCCCTGGACCATTGTCCTCGACCCGGATCGCAATGCGCTTCTCGGTGCGGCAAGTTGTAATGGAGATCTCGGCTTCTGGCCGGCCTTTTACGGCTTCCAGCGCATTACGGGCGAGATTGACAAGTATTTGCTGGATCTGGACAGGATCGACAAGTACCTGGGGCAAATTCGCTTCAAGATCGCATTTTATCCTGGTCGAGCCCGGACGCGTTCCGAATTGAGTGAGCTCCAGGGCATCCTGGACCAGCGGGTTGATTTCCACCAGGCGGCGCTGCGAGCTGCGTTTCTCGACGAATTGGCGCATACGCTGAATGATGTTGCCGGCCCGCTCGGCTTCGCGCACCGCCTTGCGCAGAACCGCCAGCACGTTCTCCGGGATCAGGCTCGGCAAATCCGGCCGCGCGCAGGCGCGCTCCATCGCCTGGAGGTAGAGTATCAGGGCGGTCAGAGGCTGATTTAGCTCGTGCGCCAGCGCTGCTCCCATTTCGTCCATGGTCGATACCCGCGCCATGTGCAACATGCTCGCCTGGAGCTGATTGAGACGCTCTTCGTTCGCGTACCGCTGACGCAGATCATGGATAATGCCGATGAACCGGCGCCCCTCGGAAGTCATCGCCTCGCCAACCGACAGTTCAACGGGAAAAACGGTGCCGTCGCGATGCTGAGCTTTCACCTCGCGGCCGATACCGATGATCTTCCGGCGACCGCTGCTCAGGTAATCTGCAACGTAACGGTCATGGTGGAGCGAAAACTCGGGCGGCATGATCAGCCGCACACTCTGCCCCAAGGCCTCCGCGGCCTTGTACCCAAACAGCCGTTCGCAAGCCTGGTTGTATACCGATATCCGGCCGTGTTCATCGATAATAATGATGCCGTCGACTGCGGTGTCGAGAACACTCAGTAACAGCGATTCGAATGACCTCGGTTTCATTACCCGCAATGCCTGCCACCATGGGCGGTGGCCATATTAATCGACGGCCACAAACGACAACCTGAATATAGCAGCGCCTTAGGCCGCTCCCGCAAGGGCCAAGCAAACGGCCGCAGTACGCCGCCGTTTTGGAGTACCACAGTAGACATCGAAGCCGAGTTATGATGACGTTTCGAACAGACACGCCGGCTTGCGCCGCCATGGCAACCGGAGCAACAGAACCGCATGCTGCAGGGCTGGTTCGTTATCGTCGTCGCGCTCGTCTATATCGGCCTACTGTTCGTCATAGCGAGCTACGGCGACCGGATGGGCAGGCTTGGCGGAACAGATCGTCCGCGACCGCTGATTTACCCGGTGTCGCTTGCAATTTACTGCACATCCTGGACGTTTTTCGGTTCAGTCGGCCTCGCGACGCGGACCGGCTTTGATTTTCTCGCGATCTATATCGGTCCCGTTGTTATGATCGGGCTGGCGTTCCCGCTGATCGCCCGCATCACCCGGCTTTCCAAGGCACAGAACATCGTTTCGATCGCGGATTTTATCGGCGCACGCTACGGCAAACATCAGGGCGTGGCGGCGACCGTGGCGATCATCGCCATCATCGGCATGATCCCCTACATTGCGCTTCAACTTAAAGCTGTATCATCCTCACTCGATACGATCGCGGCGCCCCTCGCCACCTGGGGAGGCCCGGTGCAGCCGCTGGGCGATCCGCCGCTGTTCGTCGCCGTGTCGCTCGCTGCCTTTGCGGTCCTGTTTGGTACGCGACATATCGATGCCACCGAGCATCAGCACGGCCTGATGCTGGCTATTGCGGTCGAATCGATCGTCAAACTTGTCGCTTTCCTGGCCGTCGGCATCTTCGTGACGTTCGTGATGTTCGACGGGCCAATCGCTTTGTTTGACAAGGCACTGGAACGTCCCGATACGGCCGCCGTGCTGACCACCGGCACGAGCTTCGGCACCATGGGAGCGATGACGCTGTTGTCGCTCTGCGCCATTATTCTGTTGCCGCGCCAATTCCATGTCACCGTGGTTGAGAACAAGGATGAATCCGAGATCCGTCGCGCCGCATGGCTGTTTCCCGTTTATCTCGTTCTCATCAACCTTTTCGTAGTGCCGGTCGCGATTGCCGGTATGCTGACCTTTTCGCCTGGCGCCGTCGACAGCGATATGTACGTGCTTGCGTTGCCGATCTCGGCCGGATCCGAATTCCTCGCGCTCGCGACATTCATCGGCGGCCTGTCGGCGGCTGCCGCCATGGTGATCGTCGAATCAATTGCTCTGGCCACCATGGTGTCGAACGATATCGTGGTGCCGCTCGCGCTGATGCGGCGCCCCGGCACCAATGTAGGCACTCACCTGTTGACGGTACGACGCATCGCCATCTTCGCCGTGCTGCTGTTCGCTTACCTCTACTACCGCTCAGCGGGGGAAGCCCAACTTGCCGCAATCGGGCTGATGGCATTTGCCGCCGTCGCGCAGCTTGCCCCGGCGTTTTTCGGCGGCTTGATGTGGCGGCGCGCCACGGCCGGCGGCGCCCTTGCTGGAATGACGGTCGGCATCCTGGTATGGGCCTATACGCTGCTCCTGCCGAGCCTCACCGTTTCTGCGTGGGGCACGACGTTTCTGGCTGCTGGACCATTCGGGATCGGCCCCCTGAGGCCGCAGGCACTGTTCGGGCTCGATCTGCCGCCATTGGTTCACGGCATGATTTGGAGCCTTGCACTTAACCTCCTGGCCTATGTGGCTGTTTCGTTGATCCGGCAGCCCGCCGCCATCGAGCGCATCCAGGCGGACCTTTTCGTGCCACGCGGGCTTACGCCGGCGCCAAGCTTCAGGCTCTGGCGATCCGCCGTCACGGTGGAAGAACTGACGACCGCTGTTGCCCGCTATCTGGGCGAGGAACGGACACGCACGTCGTTTGAGGGACTGGCAGCCGAGCGGCGCATGCGCCTCGAACCCGGCGCCCATGCGGATTTCGAGTTGTTGCGCTACGCCGAGCGACTACTGGCATCGGCCATTGGCGCAGCCTCCTCCCGCCTCGTGCTGTCGCTGCTGCTGCGTCAGCGGACAGTTTCCACCAAGGCGGCACTCAAACTGCTCGATGATGCCAATGCCGCCATTCATTACAACCGTGAAATTCTGCAGACCGCACTCGATCATGTGCGCCAGGGCATCGCGGTGTTCGACAAAGATACGCACCTCATTTGCTGGAATCGGCAATTTGGCGAACTGCTGCAACTGCCCAACGAGATCGTGCGCATCGGTATAGATCTTGCCGAAATTCTGCGCTTCAATGCCGAGCGCGGTGCCTTCGGGCCCGGGAATCCCGAAGTGCTGGTACGCGAGAGATTGCCGCGTTACACAGCCGATCTGCAGCCATTTCTGGAACGCTTTCCCGATCGCGGCCTCGTCATCGAGGTGCGCGTCAACCACATGCCGGACAGCGGCGTCGTCACCACGCTCACCGACATCACGCCGAGCGTCGCCGCGGCCGAGGCACTTTCCCGGGCCAACGAGAACCTCGAGCGGCGGGTGCGCGAGCGCACCATGGAGCTTGAGCGTCTCAACGCGGAACTCGCTAAGGCAAAATCGGCCGCAGAGGCGGCCAACCTGTCAAAGACGAGATTTCTTGCCGCCGCAAGCCATGACATCCTTCAGCCTTTGAATGCCGCACGCCTCTATGTCACGAGCCTCGTCGAACGCCTTGCCCCCACCCTTTCCTCCTCCGCTCGCGTGGGGGGGAAGGGTGGGGGCGAAGCGCAGCTCGTTGCCAACATCGACGCCTCGCTCGAAGCCGTCGAGGATATCCTCTCCGCTTTGCTCGAGATCTCGCGGCTGGATGCCGGCGCGATGAAACCCGAAATCACAAGCTTCCGGGTTGACGAGCTGCTTAGACGGCTTGAGTCGGATTTTGCGCCGCTCGCCCGTAACAAGGGCCTTGATCTCATCGTCGTGCGGTGTTCGCTCAACATACGGTCCGATCGGCGGCTGCTGCGTCGAGTGTTGCAGAATCTCATTTCCAACGCCATCAAGTATACGCGAACCGGGCGCGTTCTGGTCGGCTGCCGCCGCCGCGGGAAGCGGCTGCGCCTCGATGTCTTCGATACGGGAATCGGCATTCCACCTGACAAGCGCCACGCCGTGTTCGCCGAATTTCATCGCCTTGAAGGGGGCGCCAAGGTCGCCCGCGGTCTCGGGCTCGGACTCTCGATTGTCGAGCGCATTGCGCGTGTGCTCGATCATCCGATTGCGCTCGATTCACAGGTCGATCGCGGCACGCGTTTTTCGATCGAGGTTCCGGTTGTCTCGAAGAGGCTCGGCGACGCGCTTCCACCAGAGCCGCGCACTGATCTCGGCCGGTTCGCCAAGATACCGGTTCTATGTATCGACAACGACCCGAACATTGTGGACGGCATGGTGACGTTGCTGCGGGGATGGGGATGCGAGACGTTTCAGGCGGCAGATTTGTCGGGAGCCATCGCGACCTTGCAGGCGGCCGGCAAGCCTCCTGGCGGCCTTCTGGTCGATTACCATCTCGACCATGGTAATGGCATCGAGGTGGTCGCCGAGCTACGACGCCGGTTCGGAGGGGAAATTCCGGCGGTACTCATCACCGCCGATCGCTCCCCGGATGTGCGTGAAGCCGCGCGCGCCCTCGGCATCCAGGTCCTCAACAAGCCAGTCAAGCCGGCGTCCTTGCGTGCCGTTATGTCGCAGTGGGCGGTGCACCGAGTCGTCGCCGCCGAGTAACGGAACGGCTCAGTTGTCAATGGGTACTTGGTGCCGCCTGCGGCCACTGGCCGACTTCGATCTTGGCGGCAGCGATCACGGCCTGGGTACGGCTTTCGACCCCCAGCTTCTGCAGGATTGCGGAAACGTGCGCCTTGACGGTCGCCTCGGAGACACTCAGCTCGTAGGCGATCTGCTTATTAAGCAAGCCTTCCGACAACATCATGAGCACCCGCACCTGCTGCGGCGTAAGCGAAGCGAGCCGCGCCAGCATGGCTGCGCTATCGTCGTCGGCCTTGGCGGAAAGATCGACGTCAGGAGGGGTCCAAATTCCTCCCGCGAGCACGCGCTCGATCGCCTTACGCATTTGGTCCACGCCCAGTGTCTTTGGAATGAACCCGGACGCGCCAAAATCCATGCAACGCCGGATCACAGTCGGATCATCATTGCCGGATACGATCACGACTGGGATGTCGGGATACTGCGCCCGCATGTACATGAGGCCGGAAAAGCCGCGTACACCCGGCATGGCCAGGTCGAGCAGAACGAGGTCGACATCGTCGTTGCGGTCGAGCAGCTTGGAAATATCGTCGAACGATCCCGCTTCAGCTATGGCATCGCGTTCGAACAATCCGGTCACCGCCTCGCGTAATGCGCCGCGGAACAACGGATGATCATCGGCGATCACCAGCCGGTAGTGCGTCGATGCGCCCACGTCTGATACCTGCTTTTTGCGGGTCGGCTTCCAACATTGTGACTATTTTGTAACCACGTCGTTGCCGATGCAAGAGGCGTTACGATTTCTTCGCCGGCTGTTCATGGCACCGGGCCGGCGAGGAGGTTTCTGCTTCTCCGCGTTTCGGCTTGGTCCGCGGCCAGCCGCCACTGATCCGGGCCGCATCCGGTCACCTGCTGCGCCTTCGGCCCACATAGTGCAACATCACTTCACGAAGATGCGGCCGGGTGCGGTGCTCTGCCACGTAAACGCCTTGCCAATTCCCAAGCTTGAGGGCGCCATCTCGAACCGGAATGTGAAGCGAAACGCCGGTCAGCATGGTTTTCACGTGAGCCGGCATGTCATCCGGTCCTTCGAGATCGTGAATCCAGCCGGCGTCGACCGGCGCAAGGCGGTTCAGCGCGGTGCCGAGATCGGTGCGGACGTCGGGATCGGCATTCTCCTGGATCACCAGCGAAGCCGAGGTGTGCCGGATGAAAAGAAACAAAAGTCCGTCGCCCGCCTCGGCGGCGGTGACGAAATCTGCAACGTCACGCGTGATCTCCATGAATCCCTCCCCGCGCGTCTCGACTGCAAGCGTCGCGGTGGCAATCAGGTCGGGAGCCATAACCGCGGTGGTGGAGAGCCGATTCATGGCATTCCCTATGTGGTAGCCTTTCGCCGGGCGGTTCGCTCACCCCTTCTTCTGCACGTCGCGCTGGATGCTCATCATCATTTCGACGAGGCGTCGCCAGACCCTTTCCATGACAGTCATGATGCGCTCAACCTCGGCGTCGTCGCGCGATGCGCGGTCCGGTTCGGGGGATTTTGGCAATGCGGGCGGCGCCGAGGCGACCGGCGGCACAGATTGTGGGGGGCGCGGCACAGGCTCTTCCGGCGCGGATGGGACGACGCTCGGCGGCGCGTCCGCCTTCATGTCGTTCGGCAATGGCACTCCGTGTTCCAGCAGCGCGTTTTTCAAGATGGCGTTGTCCCGCTGCAGCCGCGCAATCTCAAGATCGAGAGCGGCGCGTTCTTCGCGGCCCGGGGTACAGACCCAACCGACGGCATTCTGGATGCACGAGGCGATCGCGCCGGTGCGCAGGTCGAGCCGCACGAAGCCGCTATTGATGCGATGAAACGCGAACCTCGGATCTCCGAATTCCGGCGGGTGCGATTGAGGCGTCTGCGCCGGCGTTTCCTGGGCACTATCCTGCGCACGCAGTGGGGCGCTCAGCATCGCCGTTATGGCCAGGATCACAATCGGGTAAAGGTTTGCGCTCATGATGCTCCCCATTGTGCAACAAACCTGCGATGCCGCATACATGAGACGGCGGTGGCATTGTGCGGGCGCCTGATGAACGCCTTCGCACAGGCTTGACGGCAGATCAAACAGTACGATTGTTTTCTCATTTCAGACGTTTGTTGCGTTCGAGCGGATTCTTGACTAGGCCGCACCCAATAAGTATGGTCCGCGCGGCTTTGAGGGGGCGGGAAGTCGGATCGCCAGTGGCGCGCGAAGGGCAGCAACATGGCTGATAATCCGCGCGACAGCAACGATTTGGAAAAGCGCCGAACCGACGAGGCCGCTCTTGCCGCGAGGCTTCGCCGTCTCGGCAATCGGCTCGGCCAGCAGCGGCCCGGCGAATCACCCGAAACACGTGGCCGGCCGACCACGAATGCCTCGGGATACGCGCGGGGGTTCCGGCTCTCCAGTGAGCTCGTGGGTGGGGTCCTGGTCGGTGCCGCGATCGGCTGGGCGCTCGACCGTTTGCTCGGGATCTCCCCGTGGGGGCTGATCGTATTTTTGCTGCTCGGCTTTGCGGCGGGCGTTTTGAATGTGATGCGGGCCGCAGGTGTTGCCCCCGGGGGCGATCGGGGCGTTCCGCCCGAGGACTGAGAGAAGATGCTACGACCCGAGGGCATGTTTGGCCGGAGGCGTCGGAATGAAGAACCGAAGGAACCAGCTGCCGCCATGGCCGATCCGATCCATCAATTCCAGATCATCAACTACTTTTCGCTCGGGAAAGTCGGCTCGGTCGAATTAGCCTTCACGAACTCCGCCCTGTATATGGGCATCGCGGTTGGCCTTACCGCGGCGCTGATGCTTGGGGCCACAGCCGGCCGGCAACTCATCCCAGGCCGTATGCAATCGATCGCCGAGCTTGCCTATGAGTTCGTGGCCGACACCATTCGCAACACCATCGGCGAGAGTGGGATGCGGTTCTTCCCGCTGGTGTTCTCCCTGTTCATGTTCATCCTGGTTTCGAACCTGGTCGGGTTCATCCCGTATAATTTCACGGTGGCGAGTCATATCATCATCACCGTAGCCCTGGCGTTGCTGGTGTTCGCCACGGTGATCGTGTACGGGTTCTGGACGCACGGACTGCACTTCTTCAATCTGTTCGTGCCCAAAGGCATACCGATCTACATCCTGCCTTTGATCGTGTTCATCGAGGTGATGTCCTTCCTGTCGCGCCCGGTCTCCCACAGCGTGCGTCTGTTCGCCAACATGCTGGCGGGGCACATCACCTTGCAGGTATTCGCCGGCTTCGTCACCATGCTGGGCGGCTTCGGCATCGCCGGCTGGCTCGGCGCGACCCTGCCGCTGGCAATGACCGTCGCGCTGATGCCGCTCGAGCTTCTTGTCGCAATTCTTCAGGCCTATGTGTTCGCCATCCTCACCTGCATCTACCTCAACGACGCCCTTCACCCCGGCCACTGACGGCCCTGTCTTTCCAACCGAACTGAAAAAGGAGTTTCAACATGGATCCAATGGCCGCCAAGTACATCGGGGCCGGAATTGCCTGCATCGGTATGGGGGGCGCCGGCGTGGGTGTTGGCACCATCTTCGGCAACTATCTTGCTGCCGCCCTGCGCAATCCATCAGCCGCGCAGGGCCAGTTCGGCAACCTGATCTTTGGTTTCGCTGTCACTGAGGCGCTCGGCATCTTCTCGCTGCTGATCGCGCTTTTGCTGCTGTTCGCTCTCTAAAGATAACGTCCGCGCCGATCGGCGCGAATGGAGTGCGGAGCCCGCCATGGCGGAAAATCACACGACCGGGACCGCGGCAACGCCCCCCTCAGAACATAGCGGGGGATTCCCGCCGTTCCAGAGGGATACCTTTGCGACCCAGCTGCTGTGGCTCGCGATCTTCTTTGTAGCGCTCTATCTGATCGTATCCAAGCTCGCGATGCCGAGGGTTACATCGATCATTGTGGACCGGCGGAACCGAATTGCGGGCGATCTCGCTGAAGCAGCACGGATGAAGGATGCAGCAGATGCCGCAGTCGCGACCTACGAAAAGGCGCTGGCCGATGCCCGGGCGCGTGCGCAGGCGCTGGCGGCCGAAAGCCGTGACAAGGTCAACGCCGAAGCCGAAGCGAACCGCAAGGCCGCAGAGGCCAGTCTCCAAGCCAAATTGACAGCTGCCGAGGAGACGATCGCAGTGACCAAGAGGGCCGCAATGGCCAATGTGCAGGGCATTGCACAGGAGGCGGCCGTTGCGATCGTGGAGCGCCTGACCGGGAAAGCGCCATCGAAGACTGTCGTCGCCGCTGCCGTAAAAGCCGCGATCGAGCGCTGAGGACGCCTATGATCGAGTTCATTTACGAGCCGGAAACCTGGGTTGCGATCGCTTTTGCGATCTTTGTCGGCATCCTAATCAAGCTCGGGGCACCGAATCTGCTGTTCAAGGCACTCGACGATCGCAGCGCCCGCATCAAGGCTGAACTTGACGACGCCCTCAGGCTGCGCAGGGAAGCCGAAGGAGTACTGGCGGAATACCGGAGCAGGCAGAGTGAGGCTGAACGGGCAGCCGAGTCGATCATACTCAATGCCCGGAGTGAAGCCGAGCGCCTTACTGTCGAGGCGAAGGCGAAGGTGGAGGAGTTCATCGCTCGCCGCACCAAGATGGCGGAGACCAAGATCGCTCAGGCAGAGGCCCAGGCACTGGCCGACGTCCGTTCCGCTGCCGCTGATGCCGCCGTCGCGGCCGCCGAGGAGATACTGGTTAAGACGATGCACGGCCCTGCAGCCGAAGCGCTCGTCACCCGCGGTATCAGCGATCTCAAAGACAAGCTGAACTGACGGGAAATAGATGCATATTCACCGCGGGCGCGCAGGCTTCGGCTTGGCTGTGGGCTTCGGCTTGGCCGTCGCGCCTTCCGGATCGAAACCAACATAGATTACATAGGCCCCGATCTCGTTACCGGGCGGACGCGGCACGGTCATCTCCTCCTCGATGTGAAGCCACGGCAGGTTAAGCTGGTTTTGCGGGACCGTGACCGGAACCATGAAAAGCTTGGTCCAAAGGGTCTTCGGTTCCGAGCCTTCGCGAACCAGCGCATAGCGAAGCGGAATGCCGATTGAACCAGGTGCGCCGGCCGGACCGAGTACGATGCGGCCCTGCACCCCGACCTTGATGGTCAGGTCGTTGCCGCGCAGGATGCATTCACGGGCCGTCTGTGTGAAGCTCGCCTGATACCGCAGGCTCAGCGCCGTGTTCTCGGAGCCGGGGCTGTTGACCGCCATCGTGGCGGCGCCCTGGCGATATTCGACGCTCGGGCAGTCGATCTCCTCAGCCCCCGTACCTGCCGCGCCTTGCGAGGCCGCCGAATTGAGACTTGCGGAGTTGCCCGAGAACAGCGACTTCACCCTGCTGGCGAACGAAGTGTCGGACGTCGCCGGTGCCGTCGATGCCGTGGACGCTGGAGCGGGCGTCGGCGTGCTGTCACCGGTCAGACTGCCAAAGGAGGAACACGCCGTCAGCGTCGCCGCGGCCGTCGTCACCCCTATCGCATGCCACCAGCCGCAGCCTCGCGCCTCCTCGCGCGAAGTATCGGTGTTGCCCGTGTACACATTGTGGCTGCTGACGTTGATCATTTTGAGGTCTATGTCCCGAGCGGCGCCCTTATAGCAGCGGAATCGGGCGGACCAAAGCCACTCTGACCGTCAGCGACAAGCCGCCCAGCGGCAAGCCGGCATGTCTTCATCTGCGCAGATGCGGCGGATCGTCTTTAATGCGCGCATAAAGTAGATGATCCTGCCACATACCGTTAATGCAGAGGTATTGCCGCGCGTAACCCTCGCGATGGAAACCAGATTTTTCCAGGAGGCGGATTGATGCCACATTGGTGGTGATGCAAGCCGCCTCCAGCCGATGCAGGCGCAAGATTGTGAAGCCGAAAAGGATCATGGCGCGTAACGCCATCGTCATCAGGCCTTGCCGCGCATAAGGCTGCCCCATCCAATACCCGACGCTGCCGGCCTGTGCCACGCCGCGGCGCACATTGGACAAGGTTATCCCGCCGACCAGGGCGTTATCGGCCTTGCGGAAGATGAAGAACGAGTAAGCCTGGTCGGAGCGCTGATCTTCCGTATAGCGCTTGAGGCGGCGGCGGAACGCTGCGCGGGTGAGATCGTCGGCCGGCCAGACTGGCTCCCACGGCCCGAGAAATTCGCGGCTTTTCTCGCGCAGCGCCGCCCATTCGGAATAGTCAGACATCTGTGGCTGGCGCAGGATCACGCGCTCTCCCTCGATCGCGGGCTGCGTGTCGGAGAATGCGGCGGTGCGAAAGAACACCATTGCGCGCAACCTGCGGCTTAGGCGGCCTTCTGGGTGAGGCTCTCAGCAATGGCGGCAGCGCTATCAAGCCCGGATGGCCCGAGCGCCGCCACCGCTGGCCGTGAACGGGCAATCAATGCGCGACCGGCGGCACGCGTGCTCTCAACCGTGACTGCGTCCACCTTGCCGACGATTTCGTCCATCGGGATCGGTCTGCCATGGACGATAATCTGCCGCGCCAATTGCTCTGCGCGCGTCCCCGAGCTTTCGAGGGCCATCAACAGGCCGGCCTTCATCTGCGCCTTGGCGCGGCCAACTTCGGTCTCCGTGATGGTGTCCGCTGCGGCGGCGATCTCGTCGACCACAACCTGCATCAGTTCCGGCGCGTCGATCGCGTCCGTGCCCGCGTAGAGTCCGAACATTCCCGTGTCCACATAGGGCGCATGGAACGCGTAAATCGAATAGCACAACCCTCGCAACTCGCGGACCTCCTGGAACAGGCGCGACGACATCCCTCCCCCCAGCACGTTGGTAAAGACCTGGAGACTGTAGATCGCGGGATCGCGCTGTGCGACCCCCTCAAGCGCAAGCGCGATGTGAACCTGTTCGAGATCGCGCTTCTCGGTAAACGCGCCGCCGCAGAACCGCGCCGGCTCAGCCGCAGGCGCGGCCGGGCCTAAAAAGCCACAGAATCTTCGTTCCGCCTCTGCAACCACCTCGCCGTGACGAACCGCTCCGGCGGCAGCCACCACCATGCCGGGCGCCCGGTAGTTGCGAGCCAGATAGGCGCGCAGGCGCTTGGCATCGAAAGAGCGCACCGTCGCTTTGGTGCCGAGGACGGAACGGCCGACCGGCTGGCCGGGGAATGCGGTCGCTTGCAGGTGTTCGAACACAAGATCATCCGGGGTGTCCTCGACGGCGCCGATCTCCTGAACGATGACGTTCCTTTCGCGCGCGATCTCGTCGGGATCGAAAGTCGGATGCGCGAGAATGTCGGACAGTACGTCAAGCGCGAGGCCGGTATCGGCCTTAAGGACGCGCGCGTAATAGGCCGTCGTCTCAATACCTGTGCCGGCGTTGAGGTCGCCGCCAACCGCCTCGATCTCCTCGGCGATCTGACGGGCGGTGCGGCGCGCCGTACCCTTGAATGCCATATGCTCGAGAAAATGTGAGATGCCATGCTCATCCGGATGCTCGTTGCGGCTGCCGCAGGTCACCCAGCAGCCAAGCGAGGCAGTCTGAAGATGGGGCATCGCGTCAGTGACCACGACCAGTCCGGCGGGAAGACGGGTAACTTCGACGCTCATGCGGGGGCTCCTTCGCGCGCGGCGCGGCAGTGGACGAGAATATGATTTTCGATGGCGGACGGGTCGGGCGGCAGCACTGTGGCGCACTCGCGCCTCGAGCCGAGATCCGCAAGCCAATCAGGCAGGCCGGGACGAACCCCACAGGCCTTCTCGACCGCATCGGGAAACTTCGCCGGGTGGGCGGTTGACAACACCACCGTCGGAATTGCCGGATCGCGGCTTTCCTTTTCGGCGACTGCGACCGCGACCGCGGTGTGTGGATCGATCAGGTAACCGGTTTCGCGCCGCGTGGTGCGGATCGCCGCTGCAGTTTCGTCCTCCAGCGCGCGGTCGGCAGTGAAGAGAGCGCGCATCTGCGTCAGGGCGCGTTCGGTGATTCGGAAGCGGCGCGACTGGGCCAGCGCCGCCATGGCTCCGCGGACCGGCTGCGGATCGCGCCCATAGGCATCGAACATCAGCCGTTCGAAGTTCGAGGACACCTGGATGTCCATCGACGGCGAGGTGGTCGGCACCACCTCACGCAACTCATACGTGCCGGTCGCCAGCGTGCGCGCCAGGATATCGTTGACGTTAGTCGCAATGGTGAGCCGTCCGATCGGCAGGCCCATGCAGGCGGCCGCATAGCCGGCAAACACGTCGCCGAAATTTCCGGTCGGCACCGCGAACGCGATCCTGCGATGGGGCGCGCCGAGCGCAACAGCGGCAACAAAATAATAAACCACCTGGGCAGCGATGCGGGCAAAGTTGATGGAATTGACGCCCGACAGCCGCACCCGCTCCCGGAAGGCCGGGTGATTGAACATCGCCTTCACCAAGGCTTGGCAATCGTCGAACGTGCCTTCGACCGCAATGGCGTGAATATTGCTGCGCTCGGAGGTGGTCATCATGCGGCGCTGCACCTCGGACACCCGCCCATTCGGGAACAGCACGACGACGTCCACCTGCGCGCAATCGCCGAATGCCTCGACAGCGGCGCCGCCGGTATCGCCGGAGGTCGCCACCACGATGGTGGCGCGCTCGCCACGCGCCTGCAGCGCGTAATCCATCAGGCGAGCCAGTAATTGCATCGCCAGGTCCTTGAAAGCGAGCGTGGGGCCGTAAAACAGCTCCAGCACGAACGTGCTTGGGGCGAGCTGCACCAGCGGCGTCACCGCCGGATGGCGAAACCCGTCATAGGCTTCGCGCGTCATGCGGGCGAGCTCTGCGACCCCATCAGCAGCAAACCGTGAGATCACATCGCAAGCAACATCTGCATACGGCCGCCCAGCAAATCCTGCGATCGTGGCGGCATCGATAGACGGCCACCTCTCAGGCACGTAAAGGCCCCCATCGCTCGCCAGACCCGCTAGGGCGACGTCTATGAAGCCAAGCGCCGGAGCCTCGCCTCGGGTCGAGATGTAGCGCACGTCCCGTCCTTGAATTTCGACCAGCCGAGTAAACGCAGGCCGAGTAAACGCGGTCATGCCGGGCTGCCCGCCGCAGTCCCCGCTTGCCGCGCAAACTATCGATTTCCCGGGAATCCCAGGCAGCCGGCGGAGTTGCCGCCGCCTGCGTAACACTAATCATTAGCGGCCCGCGGCACAAGGAACAGGAGGCGGCATGAATGCGGGCAGCAGCGGGTTGGCGCATACCCCCATCAACCCATTGATCGCGTACGATTTTTCGGCAACATTTCGTTCTGCCAAAATGATTTCAGCCGCCGCCAGAATGAGGCTAAAGGTGAATTTTTTCATGATCCGGGTAAGACATTGATTTCACTTGCATTTTAGAGATATTCTGGTGTCAAAGACAATATTTGGCAACAAGGTCAGCCCGAGTTGGCCAACTATCCCGAACAGGCGCACTGAAGGAACACAAGAACAGCGTCGCATACCCGATCAGCGCATACCGCAAAACAATTATTCGCATGGCTGAAAAAACGATACGGCTGCATGGGTAGGGGATATGACGTGGAAATAGATTAACGCGCCGCAATATCATCTCGATGATGCGCTGCGGTAAAGCAAAATTACATGGGCTGGCAAAAGCCGCTGCCAACGTGGCATAAAGGCCGTTAAATTGCTGTAAACAGGATATATTTGGACAAAATTTCGTGACCCGCGGGCGCCTTGTGCGATGCGGAATGTAGCCTTAGCTGCAGCGCAGGGAACAACCCAAACACACATGAGGTCGAACATGAGAACGAACGTGAAGACGATCTTGTCGGCGATCGGCGTTGCCGCGTTGGTGGCGTCTCCGGTAATGGCAAAGACAGCGCGACCTCACCACGCCACGTCATCGAGCGTGTATATTCCGAACAATGCGCGCGCGTCCGTCGCTCCGTATGGAGTGAACGAAGGCGGCCCGTACACGCCGTCCATGCCGGCTCCGGCGCACGGCTTGAATCCCGACTTCCAGGGCGGCAATCCGAATTAATCAACGTTGCGGCCTATTCGCCCAGGCGGTCTTCATCCGCCTGGGCGAATTAGTTTTGTTGCGCCGGTCCGAGGCCTGTCGGCTATAGGGGTTGAACGTACTCGCTCACTCGTAAAACTCGGGAGCGATCTTCCGCTTAATTCCGCTGGTGTAATCGTGCTGGATCCACAGCTGCGCGTGGTTCTGTTTGACGAATTCTTCGATCATCTCGCGGCTCTTCGCGGTCTGCTCCTTGTTGGTGTCGAAAGACGGAATTTTCTTGTACGTGATCTCTTCCGGATAGTGATAGAGATCGCCCGACAACAGGACGTTCCCGGTGTTGGCAAGTTTGAGAAACAGGGACTGGTGCCCGGGCGTATGACCCGGCGTGGACTTGATGACCACGGTGCCATCGCCGAACACATCGTGATCCTCGTTATTCAGCAGAACCGTTTTGCTGTTGGCGAGGCCCTCGAAGAATTTCGGGTCCGGTACGCGGCCTACTGCCGGTTGTGGATCCGGCCGCGGCGCGAGGATCGGGTCCCGGTCGCCCTTCTGCACGATCCAGGTGGAGCCGGCGAACAGGCTGGCGTTGGCGACGTGATCGCCATGGTAGTGGGAGAGCGCCATATAAGTGATGTTGGCCGGGGTGTACCCGATCGCGGCGAGTTGCGGGAGCAGCGGACGATCGACCGTGAAGGCATTCAGCTTCTGGGGCGAGACGCCATCCCTGAAGGCGCTGTCGGGAATTTCGCCGGTATCCCAGATCAGGCTTCCGCGCGGGTGAACGATCAGGAAGCAGGGCGTGACCATTCTTGTGTCGGCCACTTCGTTCGGCTTCAAGCCGTACGCGTCGACGTTGGCAGGGGTGATTTTGCCGCAATCGAGAACATAGAGACGCAGCGATTGCGGGGGCTGCGGCTTCTGAGGCTGTTGGGCGTTGGCCGGCGAGAAACCGAAGGCCACGGACACAGCTGCCGCCAGGATGGCGGGCGCGATACGAATCGACATGGAAATCCTCCCGAACAAGCCCGTTTCCTTAAAAGGGCGCTGGCCGCGGCGGCTGCCAGCGGGAACGGTAACCCGCTGGCCTTTACCTTCCCGGCGGTTCACAATCTAAGCTATGCGTTAGGTACTGTCAGCCTTACTGTTGTTGACAACTGATGGCCGTCAGGCCAGCGCTGCTTTGTATGGGGTGACCAACTTGCCCCATGCCCGATCGGCGTCCGCTCTATCGTAGATCAGCTTTCCGTTTTTGCAGGGGGCATGTGGGGCACGGACCAGCCATGCAGGCTCCTGGCACGCCTCGATTTCGGCCGGCTGTCGACCGCGAGGTCAGCCGGAAGCTTAGCTCCAATATCGGTGTGTGGCTCGCGGCCTTCCTTTAGATAGCCCGGCCGGTCTGGGTTAAAACTTCACCACAGCTTCCACCCGGTTGCGAACGTTAAGCTTCTGCATGATGTTGGTCATGTGATGTTTGACGGTCCTATCGATGCAGTTGAGCTTTCTCGCGACCTCTTTGTTGGACAGGCCCTGCGATACAAGCGCAAA
>DATGCX010000241.1:0-2772 GCA_035311445.1 Xanthobacteraceae bacterium
CTACAAATATCGGTTTGGCGCCACCGATCAGCCGCTCTACCAACTGCGGGCTCGTCCCGCCTGTCCGGTACAGGGGTCGCGTGTATGAGCTGCGCCTCGCACCCCAGCCTAGCGCTGCACCGCCTCGCCATGTTGAGCGGGCATAGGGGCCCGCTGGTGCCCCTGGGAGGCCGTGAAACGGGTGGCATGAACGTCTATGATGCCGGCTCAGGGTCCTTGAGCCATCCGACAGTCATTTTTTTGTAGTCATGAAGGGAGAGCGGTTTACAAAACTTTACAAGCGCGACGAACTCCAGCAATAGAGCGTTCGTATGCTTCATGGGGGTGGGCAATGGGGCAACGAAGTCACAACGATAAGGAGTACAAGATGGTAGATGGCATCCACGACGCCTCGATGAGGCACAATTGTCACTAAGGCGGCCTGAGCAGCGCCGTACGATGTGGCTCGTGTACCGCGAGATGGGAGGCTCTCCGTGAACTTCGTCGCTCTCAGAATGCTCACCGGCGACCGTGCGAAGTATATCGGGCTGATCTTCGCCATCGCTTTTTCCACGTTCCTCCTGGAGAACCAGAGTTCAATCTTTGCCGGGATCATGAAACGGACCACGAATCAAATCCTCGACGTGACCGATGCGGATATTTGGGTGATGGACAAGAAAACCCTGTACGTTGATGAAGTCAAAGCGCTCACCGACAATGACTTGTATCGCGTCCGCGGTGTGCCCGGGGTGCGCTGGGCCGTGCAGCTGTTTAAGGGCCAGCCGCGGGCCAAGGCCCTGGACGGCACGTACCGGGTCGTGATTATGCTGGGGTTGGACGATGCGAGCCTCGTTGGCGCTCCTACGCGCGACAAGATGCTGCTCGGCACCGTGGACGACTTGCGGCAGCCCGATGCCGTGATCATCGATCGCGTGGGCTACTCTTTCCTGTTCCCTGGGCAGCCGTTGGCGCTGGGCCGCACACTGGAGCTCAATGATCATCTGGTCCGTATCGTTGGTATTGCGGAAGCCTCGGCGCCGTGGGGGACATTTCCTGTCATGTTCTCGCGCTATAGTCAGGCCATCAAGTTCGTCGGCCGCGAGCGCAATCAACTCTCGTTCGTGTTAGTCAAACCCCAACCGGGCCTGGCAGTCCAGGAGCTGTGTGCGCGTATTGAGGAGCACACAGGCTTGCGGGCCGTCTCCAGCATCGATTTCGCCTGGCAAACGGTGCGCTATTACATCAGGAATACGGGTATTCCGGTCAACTTCGGCATTACGATCGGCATCGCCCTCATTGTGGGCGCGGTGGTCGCAGGGCAAACCTTCTACATCTTCACGATGGAAAACCTCAAGCAGTTTGGCGCGCTGAAGGCGATTGGTGTGACCAACACGCGCATCGTCGGCATGATCCTCTTGCAGGCCTTGACTGTTGTCGCCATCGGCTATGCGCTGGGCTCCGGCATCGCCGGTGTATTCTTCACCATGACGCTCCGCAATGATCCAACGCGCGGCATGGTGTTGTTGTGGCAGAACATGCTCGGCGTAGCAGGCGCCATCTCCGTGGCAGTCTTCCTGGCCAGTCTGCTCAGCATCCGGCGCGTCCTGGTGCTCGAACCGGCGGTGGTCTTTCGGGGGTGAACATGCGTCTGGCCGTGGCATGTCGGGCCGTCGAAAAGGATTTTGGTCGCGGCGCAACGCGCATCCAGGCTTTACGCGGCGTCGACCTGCACGTACCGTTTGGCGAGCTGACGATGTTGGTCGGCCCGAGCGGGTGCGGCAAGACCACGCTGCTGTCGGTTATCGCCGGCGTGCTGCACGCCACGGGTGGTGCAGTAGAGGTACTCGGTGAGCGCGTTGATGGATTGTCCGGTGACCGCTTGGTGCAATTCCGGCGCCAGAACCTGGGGTTCGTCTTTCAACAATTCAATCTGCTGCCCGCGCTGACCGCCGCGGAGAACGCGGCCGTGCCGCTACTGGCAGCCGGTCTGCCCCGCAAGCCCTCTGTCGCGCGCGCGGCGGCACTGTTGGAGCGGCTCGGCATGGGCGATCGGGTCCGGGCGTATCCCTCGCAACTCTCGGGCGGACAGCAGCAGCGTGTGGCTTTGGCGCGCGCGCTCGTCCACGATCCGCGACTGATTGTGTGCGACGAGCCGACCTCGGCGCTGGATGCCGAGATGGGACAGCAGGTGATGGAGCTGCTGGCGGCACACGCCGTCCATCCTGACCGTGCCACGATTGTCGTGACGCACGACAATCGCGTCTTCCCGTTTGCCGACAGGATCGCGCGCATGGAGGACGGCCATATTGTGAGCGTCACTGCAGAACTCAAGGAGCACGTGCAGCCATGAAACGTTGGGTGATTCCCCTCATCGCGCTGGTCGCGCTGGCCTTTACGACCACGAAAGCCTACGAGTGGCGGTGGCGTCGGGAGTCGTCGCCGCCTCCTGCCGACCCCGCGCAAGTGACCTTTCCACACACCGTGGCTGCCGTGGGCCTCGTGGAGCCGAGTTCAGAAAATATCGCCATCAGCACGCCCGTGCCCGGTCTGGTCATGGCCGTGCATGTCAAGGCGGGCGACCGTGTGCCAAGAGGTGCGCCGCTCTTTTCACTCGACGACCGCGCTCTGCGCGCGGAGCTGGCGCTCCGCAAGAGCACTCTGGAGGTCGCCCGCGCGCGACTGGCACGGTTGGAGCACGCACCGCGCCCTGAGGAGATCCCGCCAGCGCAGGCCAAAGTGCGCGAAGCGGAAGCCGCCTTGACCGACGCGCACAATAACCAACGGCTGATGGAA
>DATGCX010000242.1:0-4354 GCA_035311445.1 Xanthobacteraceae bacterium
ATTGATGCAGGGTGGGTACGCTTCGCTTTGCCCACCCCCTACGATTCTACGGCGGTCAATCCGTGAAACTCCCCGACTCTAAGGACTTCTGGTCCGGCGTGATGCTGATCGCGATCGGCGCGGGCGCGGTTTTCATCGCGCGTGATTATCCATTCGGCACGGCGTTGCATATGGGCGCCGGCTTTTTTCCGGTCGTGCTTGGCATCGTTCTGGTGCTGTTTGGGCTTTATTTTGCGGTACGCGGTCTGCACGATTCAGCCAAGATCGAGGCCAACTGGTCGCTCCGCGCCCTCATTGTGCTTCCGCTCGCCTTTGTGGCCTTCGGCATCCTTATGGAGCATGCGGGATTTGTCCCCGCCATGCTGGCGCTGACCGTCGGCTCAGCGGCGGCGGGGGCTGAGTTCCGGATCGGCGAAGTGCTTGCGCTCTCGGTGGTGCTCACCGCCTTGTGCGTGGCGCTGTTCATCTGGGCGCTTGGCCTGCCCTATCCGCTGATCGTCGGCATGTGACTCACAAGATGTGACGCCATATGGAACTGTTTCACAATCTCTTCTTCGGCTTCGACGTCGCGCTGTCGTGGCAGAACCTTCTCTATTGCCTGATCGGCGTATCGGTCGGTACGCTGATCGGTGTGCTGCCGGGCATTGGGCCGCTCGGCACCATTGCGATCCTCTTGCCAATCACCTTCAACGTCGCTCCCGTGGGCGCGCTGATCATGCTCGCCGGCATCTATTATGGTGCCCAGTATGGCGGCTCGACCACTGCCATTCTGGTCAATCTGCCCGGCGAGACCTCCTCGGTGGTCACTTGCATCGACGGCTACCAGATGGCCCGCCAGGGCCGCGCCGGCCCAGCGCTTGCCATCGCCGCGATCGGCTCGTTCTTTGCCGGCACCGTCGGCACCCTCATGATCGCGCTGTTCGGACCGCCGCTCGCCAATGTGGCGCTGGAATTCGCGGCGCCGGAATACTTCTCCCTGATGCTGATGAGCCTGGTGGCGGCCGCCGTGTTGGCCCAGGGCGACATGGCGAAATCCTTCGCCATGGTGGCGCTCGGGCTTCTGCTCGGCATCGTCGGCACCGACGTCAACACCGGCGTGCAGCGGTTCAGTTTCGGCATCACCGAACTTTCCGACGGCATCGGATTCATCGTTGTGGCGGTCGGCATGTTCGCCATGGGGGAGATCATCGCCAACCTCGGCGAACCGGAACAGCGCAGCGTATTCGGGGCCAAGGTTACGCACCTGTTTCCGACCTGGGCCGACATGAAGCAATCGGTCGGCCCCATCCTGCGCGGCACCGCGATCGGGTCGTTTTTCGGCGTGCTGCCCGGTACTGGCCCGGCGATTGCGTCGTTCTCGTCCTACATCGTGGAAAAGAAGGTCGCCGCCGACCCGTCGCGCTTCGGCCGTGGCGCCATCGAGGGCGTCGCCGGGCCGGAATCCGCCAACAATGCTGATGCGCAATGCAAGTTCATCCCCATGCTCACGCTCGGACTGCCCGCGTCCGGCGTGATGGCGTTGATGCTCGGCGCGCTCACCATTCAAGGCATCCAGCCGGGCCCCGAAGTGATGACCCAGCGCCCCGAGCTGTTCTGGGGCCTTGTCGCCAGCATGTGGATCGGCAACCTGATGCTGGTGGTGCTCAACCTGCCGCTGATCGGGGTGTGGGTGAAGCTCCTTACGGTGCCGTATCGTCTGCTGTTCCCTGCCATCATGGCGTTCTCCGCGATCGGCATCTACAGCGTCAACAACTCCTCTTTCGAGATCTATCTCACGGCGCTGTTCGGCGTGCTCGGTTTCGTATGGACGAAGCTCGGCTTCCCGGCTCCGCCGCTGCTGCTCGGCTTTGTGCTCGGCCCGATGATGGAGGAGCACCTGCGCCGCGCCATGCTGATGGCGAAGGGCGACCCCACGGTTTTCGTCACTCGTCCCATCAGTCTCGCCTTCATAATTATCACTGCGATCATTGTGATCGTGATGGTGGCGCCGGCGATGAAGAAGCGGCGCGGCGAGATTACGGGGTGAAAGGCCATGGCTGAGCTGAAAGACAAAGTCGCGTTGATCGTCGGCGCCGGATCGGGGCTGTCGGCTTCGATTGCGCGTACTTTCGCGGGCGCCGGCATGAAGGTCGCGCTCGCGGCGCGCAGCGTGGGCGATCTCGGCCCGCTCATGGCGGAAACCGGCGCCAAGGCCTTCACGGCCGATGCCGCCGATCGGGAAGCGGTGTCGAGACTCTTTGCCGATGTCGGCAATATCCTCGGCGACCCCTATGCAGTCGTCTACAACGCGAGCTATCGCACGCGGGGGCCGTTCGTCGACCTCGATCCCGCCGAGGTCGAGAAATCGCTGGCGGTGAGCGCGTTCGCGGGGTTCCTGGTGGCGCAGGAGGCGGCGCGCCGCATGTTGCCCAAGGCTGAGGGCGCGATCCTGTTCACCGGCGCCTCCGCGAGCGTGAAGGGCTACGCCCAATCGGCGCCCTTCGCCATGGGGAAGTTCGCCCTGCGCGGCCTTGCGCAGAGCATGGCGCGCGAACTCGCCCCGCAGGGCATCCACGTCGCCCACGTGGTGGTCGACGGCGGCATCCGCTCAGCGCGCCGGCCCGACGCAGCCGAGCGGCCCGACGCGACGCTCGATCCCGATGCGATCGCGACGAGCTATCTGCACCTCTTGCAGCAGGACCGCAGCGCCTGGACTTGGGAGATCGAACTGCGACCGTGGGTGGAGAAGTTCTGAGGTCGTAGCCCGGATGGAGCGAGCGCCTTCGCGTGTAATCCGGGCCGTGCTCCGGTTAGTATCAGGAGGTCTAAGTGGCGCGGCTAAACCAAATCATAGCCATAGAAAAAGGCATCAAGTCCGGTACTTATGCCAAGATCACCGAAATCCATAACCGCACCAAGCCCGAGATGTATAACGGCTTTGAAAAGCGGTATGAAAAGATCGATGAGGCAAGTGAAGACCTGCCGCCGGACCGCAAGCACATCGAAATTACTGCTCAGGACGTGTTAAGTCAGGTCAGAAAGCTGACATCTGAACTGATGCAGGTTACCGCCCGCAAGGATTGGACGAATTGCGTGGCGAAAGCCAATATAGTGGTGGATGGTCAGGCTGTCCTTCATGACGTACCGGTCACCTATTTGCTCTTCCTTGAAAAGCAATTAACTGACTTGCAGACGCTAATCACCAAAATGCCAGTCCTTGACCCGGCCGAACGCTGGGAAAATGATCCGGCTAGTGGCTTGTTCAGGTCCGCTGAACCAACGCGCACGCACCGCACCAAAAAAGTGCAAGAAGCCATTGTTAAGTACCCCGCGACGGTAGAACATCCAGCGCAAACTGAGCTGATTACCAAGGATGTGCTGGCTGGTCACTGGGTCACGACCAAGTTCAGTGGTGCCATGCAAAAGCCACGCAAGGAAATCATTGTTGAACGGGCTAATAAGCTGCTACAGGCGGTCAAACAAGCCCGCGAAGCTGCCAATGGTGCCGATGAGGTCGATGGTATACCCGAAGTCGGTGATGCGGTGTTCAACTACGTGTTGAGGGATTAGCCACGAAAACGAAAGGCAAATGAGCCTTTCAAGTGCTTCGTGTCAGAAAACTTTGCTGTGGCGTGAGGTGCACGCAAGCACGAAAGGACTAATAATAAAAAGCGGCGAAGGAGATCAAACGAATTCATCAAAACTCAACCTGAGTGTCAATCTGAAAGGTGCCATGTAGGTTCGAATCCTACCCCGCCCACCAATTATGGGCGGGTGCTGAAACGGTAGACAGGCAGGGAACTTCTTCACCCTGACGGCACTTGGTAAACCCCTTCAGATTATTCACCTCAGATTGAGTATTGCTGTGCCAGACCAATCAAGGTGTGTAGCAACGCTGCGACAGGCCATGGTTCGAATCCATGCACCCGCGCCAAAACCCTATGCGGGTGTAGCTCAGTGGTAGAGCGGTCGCATTAAGAATTGACGCTACATATTAAACGCCGTGGTTTGGGTGAAGTCACAGCACACCGCCGGGTGGTGATTGGATACGCACCACCCGGCACCTAATTCTGTGAAGTGCGATATTCTCTGAGGTTGACAAATTAGCATTTGCCTCGAGTTTATCATTGCCCTAATCGACCACGTAGAGCCTCTGGCCCCGCCCTACGGCAGTCTCCGGCCGAAACCCCGGTCGTTTAGCTGCAGCACGACAAGACGACAAATACCGAAGGGCCGCATCGAATCGCGATGAACCCAAGACCCGTAGAGCGCAATAAGCGCAGCGCATTGCGGCATCACCGCGCGCGTGAGGGCGAGCCTCGAAACACCGCGCGGTTTGCCATGAGGCGGCACGATCTCGCTTGGCGGCGCAATG
>DATGCX010000243.1:0-16615 GCA_035311445.1 Xanthobacteraceae bacterium
ATGCCTGCGCCCGCCATGTCGCCCATGGGGGCAGGGCCGCCGCCCCAGGCTTCACCGTTCGGTGGCGGAGGCGGAGAGCCACCCTGCATGGCGGAATTCACCAAGCTGCGTGAGGACGTGCAGAAGAAGGGCCTCGCGGCCAAGGCTGCCAGCCAGCGGAAAGTCGCCCGCGAGGAGATGTGCAAACATATTACATCGTTCAGTGCTGCCGAGTTGAAATGGGTCAAGTTCGCCGAATCAAATGTCACCTCCTGCGGCATTCCGGTTCAGGTGGTGAGCCAGTTGAAGGAAATGCACGGCCATACCGAGCAAACCAAGGAAAAGATTTGCGCGGCCGGACCCTCGGCCGGACCACCAAGCCTGAGCGATGCGCTCGGCACCACGCGTTTGCCGACGCCGGAAAGTGCCAAGTCGGGCAGCGGTACCCTTGATACGTTGACCGGCAGTGCCATCCAAAAATGAGCGAAGCGATCGGGCGCGTCGCGGATTCGACCGGCAACTGGGTCGATCGGCTGGCGCCTGCGTGGGGGCGGCCTTATCTGCGCCTTGCCCGGCTCGACCGGCCGATCGGCTCCTGGCTCCTGCTCATTCCGTGCTGGTGGTCGGCGGGCTTGGCGGCGATCGCTGCTCACGAGCGCGGTCCACGCCTGACGCACCTCATCCTCTTCTTCGTCGGGGCGTTTGCGATGCGCGGCGCCGGCTGCACCTGGAACGACATCGTTGACCGCGATCTCGACGCCAGGGTCGAGCGGACCCGCTCGCGCCCGATTCCGTCCGGTCAGGTCAGCCTCGGCCGCGCCGGTGCATTCCTGGTCGCCCAGGCGCTGATCGGCCTCCTCGTGCTATTGCAGTTCAACGCCTTTGCGATCGCAACCGGCATTGCGTCGCTCGCCATCGTGGCGGTCTATCCGTTCATGAAGCGGATCACCTACTGGCCGCAGATCGTGCTCGGGCTCGCCTTTTCATGGGGCGCCCTGATGGGCTGGGCCGCCGCGTTCGGCAGCCTCGATGTCCGTCCGCTGGTGCTTTACGCGGGCTCGATCTCCTGGGTGATCGGCTATGACACGATCTACGCCCACCAGGATCGCGAGGACGACGCCCTGATCGGCATCAAGTCGACCGCGCTCCTATTCGGCGATCGCACCAAGCCCATGCTCACGGTCTTCTACAGCCTCGCGCTCGCGCTGATTGGTGTTGCCGGCGCTCTCTCCGGGGCGGGCTCGCTCTTCTGGCTCGGCCTCGCGGGCTTCGCGGCGCATCTCGGCTGGCAGATCGGCCGCCTCGATATCGACGATCCGGAGGCATGCCTTGCGGTGTTCAAGTCCGACCGCGATGCCGGATTGATCCTGTTTGCCGGGATGGTGGCAGATGCGTGGTGGCGGGCGTAGCGCTGTACGTGCGGGCCAACTCGGCCGCCAGTCTCAGAAAGCGCCGGACGCCGTATGGGAACATGGGGGCAAGATGTAGATCACGTCGCATCCTCCAGGGCGTGGAACCGCGTATCGAGGTCGATATAGCGCTGTTGGAGCCTGTTGAGATCGACGTGAAAGGCAGTGCCCGCGTGAACACGCCCGAGCCGCCACTTGCAACCGGCCCCGAGGTCGCAATTCCCTGAGAGCAGGGAATTTAGCAGGGAATTTCCAGGAATTTCGCATGATAGTGGCCCCTTCGGCAGGATTTGGGAGCCAGTCCCTGACCGCATTCAATGGCTTGCAGCAAATTCCGTGCTCTTGTGAAAACAGCGAATTGTTTTTGCTCAATCAGTGAACTCCTCCATACGAACAGGGAATGCACGACCACGCGGGGTGCCGCCAAGCCGCACTGGTCCGCCGCATTTGCCGCAGTTCGCGAGTCAAGGGCGGTTGGAAAATCGGTCATAGCGGCGCTTTCTGGATGTAAAACATATGCACCCCAACGAGTTGAGTTGGAGGATGAGAGCAGTTACTTGAGCCATGCTGAAATCGACCCCGGCGCGGTCTGGGCGCGCGATTACCGGGTGCAGGTACAATGCCGAGGCTTCGATAGGTGCTTATTAGGCAATTCTATAGGCTTATTCCTATTTTGTCAAGGCCAGCAAAGACGGCAAAGACGGATTCACAGGCGGTTCGTATGCTTTTTTGGGTGAGGTGGAATGTAATTGGGATTGCCGCTGGTCAAGTCAGCTAGCTTTAACTCTGAGTTCAACTTGAGGTAGACTGCTGCGATGCCGATCAAAATAAGGACCGTGCCGAGGATTGTGAATGTCTGTGGCCATCGCTTGATCATTGCTGCGCATCCAGTTGTCCGGCGTTTCTCACCAAATATCAGCGGGTAGGCGGGCAAAGCCAAGCGTGGGCACCCCGCGTGCCCCGCCCGTCGAGGGGGTGGTGGGCGCGCTTGGTTTGGCCACCCTTGTAGCCCGCATAGAGTGCCGGCTTTGCCGGCGCGTAATGCGAGGCCAAGTTTGCCGGTTGCGCGGCTGATCCCGGATTGCGCTCCGCTCCATCCGGGCTACGGTTGCTACAAAAACATGGCGAGATCATCACATGGCAACAATCGAGGAATTCAGGCTCGGCGGATATCGCTTCATTCCCGGCGGGTTTCAGTTTTCGGGAGGCGTTGCGGCCTCTGACAGTTACGAAATCAAGCGCTGTCGCTTTCGCGCGCCGGTGCCCCTGAACGAAGGCTTTGCTCAGATCGAGGTCATCATCCGGGCCGCCGGCCGGCCGCTCACCGCATTCTGTGCGTGCGAGCTGCGTTCGCCCGGACAGTTCACCGAACAAGGCTTTCGCCAATTCAATGAATCCTACGTCCTTACGCTCGGCAAATGGGGGGTGTATGACGGCAAAGTAAACCCAGTGGCGCGTAGCAATGTGTGTCCGGAAATCGATCCGCCGCCGGCGCCGGGCTTTCACGCCTTCTCGTTCACAGTGCCCACGACGAGCGGCACCGCACCGAGCTTTGTGATTTCCGGGAGCGCTGAAGCCAGGCCGATTGACGCGAGCTATCCGGAACGCATCATCCGCTACGGTGAACATGGCCCCGATGCGATGCGCGAAAAAGGGCATTTCGTTTTGGAGGAGATCACGCGGCGCCTCGCGCTTTTCGGCGTCGGCTGGCGCGACACCACCGCAAGCCAAGTCTATACGATCCGCGACATCTACCCGTTTTTAGCCGATGAGATCGTCCGCCGCGGCGCAGCCCATGCCGGCATCAACTGGCATTTTACCCGGCCGCCGGTGCGCGACCTGGAATTCGAGGTAGATTGCCGAAGCGTGCGGGCGGAGGAGGTGATGTAGGGTCTTTCGCCTCTCTCGCGGGTCGGAGGCGGCAAAGCGATCAAGTTCTAAACGGGTAACTTCCGTCTAAAGCTGAGAAGTTGAGATCGAGAGCCCGGCCGCGGCGGGGAGGAGTGATCCAAGCCGGGCCGGGCACGCATCGCCCGGATGGGGTTGGGCGACGGCGCCACGACATAGGGCAACCTAAACGGCGTGCCAAGTTGGGATTATCCCGACAAGGTTGCGTCATTGAAGCAGCCGCGCAATGCCGCTTGGCCGACGAATACGACCCCGCGCGGGAACGGGGAGAGGTTCAGACAGTTGGCGAGATCGCAAGTCGATCAATGTTCCAGAGAAGAACAACGATCGACCGAGGATCACCGACATCGGCCTCACGCGCAAACAGGTCCAACGCGCCATCGCCGATCGTCTGTTTGGCTGCAATGGCTTGTTCCGCCTCAACGTGCGGCACGGCCGAGACACGCGAAGTGATCGGAGAGGTCGACGTCGAGCGCAAGGGAAACGACGGGTGAGGATACTTGGACGATGGGGAGGGCGAGCACCTTTCACGCGCCCCCATCCTTCCCTCTCCCGTTTGCGATCCCTCCCACAGGGGAGAGGTGACGCGATCACCGCATGAGGGTTGCCGGTCACAAGATCCGTTCCGCCTCGCGCAGGCTTTCGATCAGCGAAGCTTGGAGCAGGAATTGCCGCGCACGCGCGGGGTCTTCGGCGGTGCGGCGCAACTCGTCCTGATTGCGTTTACGCACCGCGGGGTCTTGTTCGGCCAGCAGGCGCTTGTTGCGGATGGTTTGGGCCTGGGTGTGTTCTATGGCCACGTGGCGGCGCTGGCGTTCATAGCGATCGAGAATGTCCTCGTCCTGTTCGCCGCGCAAAATCCTGACCAGCTTGTCGGCGAGATTAAAGGCATCGTGGACGCCACTGTTCATTCCCATCGCTCCGATCGGGCTGTTCACATGGGCGGCGTCGCCGGCCAGGATCGCGCGGCCGGACCGGAATTTCTTCGCCACCCGCTGATGCACCGTATAGAGATTGCTGCCTACGATCTCGAAATCGCGGCCGGTCGGCAGGAAAGCCTGCAGGCGCGGCTGCAGCGCTTCCGGACGACAGGCCGTTTCCGGGTCTTCCGATGGCTTGATCGGAAAGTGCACCCGCCAGCGGTCCGGCGGTCCCTTCCAATGGAACAGGTTGGCCCATTCGGTGGGATCGGAAATGTAGTTGCGCTCCGCATAGCCGTGCTGACGGAAATCGTAGGCAACCTCGATGTTCAGAGTGAGGTCCGAATAGGTGAAGCCCTCGAACTCGATGTCGAGGTCCTTGCGTACGATGCTGCGCGCGCCCTCGGCGCTGACCAGATAGGCGCCCGCGATGTTTTCGTCCTCTCCGGCCGGATTGATGAAATGGGCGACGACGCCACCGCTGTTCTGCTCGCATCGCGTGAACGTGCTCGACAGCCGCAGGTCGATATCGGGATGCGCTTTCGCCATCTTGAGCCCCTCCTCGACGATTTTGATGCGCTCGCACTGGAGCACGTACGGAAAGCGCGTATCGTCTTTAAGGCGGATGTGATCGAATGCTGCAATCAGCATGTTGGCGGTGCGATCCCAGTAATGAAACACCGGCGCGATGATGCCGCGCGGCTCGAGCTTCTGGTAAAGCCCGATGCGGTCGTACATCTCCAGGGTAGCCGGGTGATTGGTGCCTGCCCGCGGCACCTGCTCGAGGAAATTGTCCTCTCCGAGCGCTTCGATCAGGGTGACCGGCACACTCTCCTGGACGAGCGCCAGCGACAGGCAAAGCCCTACCGGTCCGGCTCCGATGACGATGACGCGTTGGGACGAGCGGATCACCTATTGCTCAGGGCTTAGCAACCACGTCCTTTGCGGCACCGGCCCAGCCGTTATGCGTGAGATCGAACACAACGCCGTTGGGGTCCTGATACTTTGCTTCGTAAAACGAGTTCGGCGAGGTCGGTCGCCCCGTCAGATAGGTGCCGCCCGCCTCCATGACCTGTTTTTCGGACGCATCAAGATCGTCCACCCAGACGCCGAAGTGGTAAAGGCCGAGCTTTTCGTTCTCGTGCTCCTTGGTGAGCAGCGCGACATTGATGACGCCGTCGGACATGTAGATGCCGCGCCGCGCTGTTCCGGCGCGCTTTAATCCAAGCGCCTTCTCGTAGAACTTCGCCGCCTCCTCGGCGTCCGGAACAATGATGGCGATGTGGCGAATTCTGGACATGAGGGGCACCCTTCCGGCGTTGCTCGGCCGTCCCAAGGATCCTCAGCGGGCGACGGCCTGAGCGTAGAGTTGCATATGGTGGTACCCGAAAATCCCCCACTCGTCACCTGGCGGCGGCGGTGCCGATACGTCGATAAGCGGCGTCGGGTGGACATCCGTCAGCAGCCCGATGCGGTAGGGTACGTCCGTCACCAGATCGTGCTTGAAGGTTCCTGGCCTGCCAGTTCTGTAGCTCCGGCTTTCTCGCGCGGCGCAGAGCGAATGCCCGCTGACCAGAAGCTTGCCGCTGCCTTTCTCACGATATTCGTGCAGCACTTGATCGATCCCGAGCAGAAAACCGGGTGGACCGGGCCGATTTTGGAATCGCCGAACGGGTCGGCCCATGCGTCGAAGTCGCGGCGCCAATCTTCGAATGTCGTCGACCGCGAAACACCAGAATATCGCAACCATCGACGACCTTAACGCCCCAGCAAATCTGGTCGCTGTCTTCACCGTCGTCGAAACGGTCCTACGCGATCGTGGGTGAACCTGGATAGCGGTAAATGCCGACACACAAGTCCGCGACGTCCTTGTCGGTAACCGGCATGATTTCCCCCTCGCTTCGTGGATCAGGCGCCGGTCGCTTTGTCCTCGTCTTTGCCGGCGTTTTTGATGCGATCGATGATCTCGTCTTGTGTTTCACGAACCGCTTGCACACCGATGACAAGGTCGATCATCGATTTGGCTGAACTCAGATCGCCGCCCTGATGATCGCGCGTTCTGGTGTCCGGCGAGGCTGGGAGGAAATCAGCCCCTGGTATGCAGGGGCGAACGCGTACCAGCTGTTCGACATTGAGATAGATCAGATGACCTTGCGGGCCAGTAACATTGATCCACGCCATGTGCTCCCCCGGGCTCCATCAAGATCAAATTGTTCACGGAATGCAGCAACTTCGTTGCGCAGTTGCGAGTTTGCCTTGAATTTACATGACGTCGGTACAAAAACGTGTGAAGTACCTCACACTCCCACTCTCTCTCTTCACCAATGAGCCTTATCCAAATGTTATCGTGCCGTCTCGTTTTTATTCCGCGGCACCATTGCTGGACGGGCGAATTTGCGCTACTTCGCTCGCAATAAACGATGTGCGCATCTCGCCGACGCGGCGGCGGACCGTGCGCCATGCAATCTCTCTACTGCGCGGGCCGGATCGTTTGATCGGCTGGGCGATACGGAATGTCGATGACTGATCAACGCGTCACGCCGGTCATCTTATGCGGCGGCGCGGGCACGCGGCTATGGCCTGTGTCGCGCGAAAAAATGCCGAAACATTTCGTGCCATTGATGGGCGGCCTGACCACGTTTCAGCAGGTACTTGAAAGGGTCACCCGTGACCCGCTGTTCGCAACGCCGATCATTGTAACCAACGCAGATTTCCGTTTTGTTGCTGCAGAACAGACGCGGGCGCGCGGTGTTGTGGCCACCATCCTGCTGGAGCCGCAGCGTCGTGATTCCGCCGCCGCGATAGCGGCCGTATCCGAATTTGCAATCAGGAGTGATGCGAATGCCATTCTGCTGGTGGTGGCCGCCGATCATCTGATTCCGGATGCGGCGGCTTTCGTGACCGCCTGCCGTTCGGCGCTGCCAGCCGCAGCGGCGGGTTCGATCGTGACCTTCGGGGTCGAGGCCACCTACCCGGCTACAAGTTACGGCTATATCAGTGCGAAGCCGCCCGCCGATGGCAGCGCGGTGCGCGATGTTGCGGCTTTTGTCGAAAAGCCGGACGAGGCGACCGCAACCGGCTACATCAAGCGGGGGTATCTGTGGAACAGCGGCAATTTCATGTTCCGCGCCGATGTCATGCTGCGCGAATTGTCCCGGTTCGAGCCTGACATCGTGAAGGCCGCCCGGGGTGCAGTCGAAAATCTGGTTTCCGATCTCGACTTTTTTCGACTCGCCGAGGCACCGTTTGCACAGGCCCCCCGCAAGTCGATCGACTACGCCGTCATGGAGCGGACAGCGCACGCTGCGGTGTTGCCGGTCAGCTTCCGCTGGTCCGATATCGGCAACTGGAAATCCGTCTGGGACGTGCAGGAGCACGATGCCGCCGGCAACGTGATCGAAGGACCGGCTGAAGTGCTAAACACAAACAACTGCCTGATCCGCTCCGAGGAAACGATTCTGACGACGGTCGTAGGTCTCGACGACATTGTGGTGGTGGCGACGGCGGACGCCGTGCTTGTTGTTGCCAAACGGGAGGCTGAGCGCGTCAAGGAGCTGGTTGAGAAGCTGAAGGCACGGAACCGAAACGAGGCGCTGGAACACCGGCGGATCTACCGGCCCTGGGGCTTCTATCAGACTGCTGATCTTGGTCCGCGTTACCAGGTCAAGCGAATCTGCGTCAATTCCGGTGGCCGGCTGTCATTGCAGAAGCACTTCCATCGCTCGGAGCATTGGGTTGTGGTGCGCGGCGTCGCCGAAGTGACGGTCGGCGAGGAAGTGCGGCTGGTGCACGAAAATGAGTCCGTCTACGTACCGATCGGCGCGGTCCATCGCCTCGCCAATCCGGGAAAAATTCCGCTGGAGCTGATCGAGGTTCAAGTCGGCAGCTATCTGGGCGAAGACGACATCCTGCGGCTCGACGATGTCTATCACCGTCATACCGGGGCGTGAGACTCGCCATTATGGGGGCACCTGTAGCCCGGGTTGAGCGTCAGCGAAACCCAGGGGGCCGCCTTGCCATGCGGAGAGGCAATCCCGGATTTCGCTCCGCTTCATCCGGGCTACACGCCCAATGCGGTCTACGCGTGCTTCCCTGCCAAGGCAGCAACGGCCTCGTCGGCCGCTGCAACTCCACTGCGGTAGGCACCGTGGGCAGTTGAGAAATCGTGCACCGCGCAGGCCTCGCCGGCGAAGAACAGCCGCGCATCGACCGGTGAGGCAAGTGCAGCGCGCGCCTTCGCGTGACCGGGCAGGGCATGGGAATAGGAGCCGCGCGCATAAGGATCGCGCGCCCAGGCGGTCGCGGCAATCGGATGCAGGCGTTTGCGGATGCCGTCACCGAGAAGCGACGCGAGCTGACCGATCGCAAAGCTTGCAAGCGCAGCTTCGCCTGCGGCTTCGAGCTCGCGGGCGAAGCGGCCGCCGAAATAGACCTCGATCAGCGGGCGTCCGAACGGCCGCAGGTGATAGCTGGCGGTCCGGACGCGATCGAGGGCACCGTAGAGATGAGAGTCCCTGGGAAATTCCTCCGCGTTGTCGAGTCCGAGATAGAGCTTATCGGCGAGGCCCAGCGGCAGCACCGCGGCTGACTCAACTTTATCCGGTAGCGCCGGGTAAAACCTTGGCATGCCGGCGCAGAGCACGTCCGTCGGCACCGTCACGATAACGGCGCCCGCGCGCACATCACCGCGCGTCGTTTCGATGCGTACCGACGCACCGGAATGGTCGATGACGTTCGCCGGACACTCAAACGCGATATCGAGCCCTGCCGCGAGGGCCGCCATCAAAGAGCCGTAGCCCTCGACGATGCGCCAGTTCACGCCGGTGTCCTGATAGCGCCAGAAGTCTTGGACGGAGACCTGATCGAGCTACCCCGTTCATATAGGTGCTGGTGGCATTGAGCAGCGGATTCCAGCGACTGCCGGGATCGAGCAGCCGATCTGCAGGCTGATCGACTTCGGCCTCACCGGCCTCGTCGAGCCGGGCGAACAGGCGCCCAACCGCCGCACGAAAATCAGCCTGGTCGGCCACCGGAAAACCGATGTCATTCATCTGAGTACGCCAGGGCGGACGCGTCTTGTCGATGGCGAGGCCGGATTGGAGCGAAATGGTACACAATTCGTTCTGGTCCGCCGAGTGCAGCCAGGCGCAGCCAAGTTCGATCGGAAGCCCCGACGGACCGCGCGCCGTCCAGGCGCGTCCACCCAGACGATTGCGTGCTTCCAGGACCTGCACCGTGAGGCGCGCCGCGGCGAGCCGCCGCGCGGCCCCCAACCCAGCGGCGCCGGCCCCGATGACGACAATGTCAGGATCGGTCATGGAAGCATTGGAGTTTCGCGATCGTCAGTCTGGCGGGCCGTGACCGCGCACGACGGAGATGAAATCGGCAACCAGGCAAGAGCCGTCGACACCTCGGAAATCGTGAGGGGCACTTCGTCAAAGGCCAGGGTAGCGGCTCACGAGATACCATTCGCTAAGCCCGACCATCGGCAAAACGTCCGGCCAAAGCGGACGGACCAGCGACATCAGCAGCGATATATCATGCGTTTTACGGATTTCCTGCCGCTTGGCAAGCATCAGCGCCTTCGCGGTCTTTTCCATCGCCTGTTGAACGTGAAATTCCGCCTGGTTGACGATCTCGGGTAGCAGCCTTTGAGCTGCTGCGAGGTCGTCATCAGCCTTGGCAAGCCAGCGTCGCGCTTCCTGCCATTGCTGTTTATTGTTTGGCCCAGCCCGTCATCGGCTGGTCCGAAGGGTGAAAAAAGCAGCAACCGCGGCAACCACAAACACGGACAACACCGCCGCAAGGTCGAGATATGTCAGCATAAAGGCCTCTGGACGAACATGACGAACATGACGTGAAGCGCGTGCGAATAACGATGGTGCCCGGACAACGTTCCGGCTGCCGAGCGATCTTAGAGCCTGTCCAGAAGCAAGCGAGTCACCTCCGGTGTCGTGCCCCGCGAAAGCGGGCATCCAGTAATCCCGCCACCCGATCGAATAGGCGCAAAACACCGGTTGGGGGTTACTGGATCGCCCGCCTGCGCAGGCGATGACACTCTTTTGCAGCACTTAATTCCTGGACGGCCCATTAGCTCCGGCCCCCCCGCGGCAAATCGCAAGACGATGCCATCGAGCCGCCAACTGTAGAGTTAATTTTGATGAGTCGAGAAGCCGAGTGACGAAGCGGCGTCGAACCAGCATTCGGTTTTCAAGTATGTCGCTCGTTGCTTGTTTTCACGCCGCCAACGTCACAATCTACTACGGGGCGGTCACTTCGGGTGACTCGAAGGGCTGGCGCTCCAGGAACGCCTCCGATAGTCCATGCATTAAATTGTAGCGTGTGACCGCACCACCTCATGGCGGTCGCGCGTGGCCCTGGCCCCTTCCCCTGTTCCACCCTAGGGGCCGGGGTCTTAAATCTCGTCTGCTTTGGTTCTGCGTGATCAGGTTGGGTAGCCACTGGTAACTGACGCATCCTATCAGCAGGATTGCCGCGGCGAGCACATACCCGAAACTCCGGGTGCGTTTGCCGTGATGTCCGCGGTTGCACGAATGAGTTGCAGACACGGAGACGACGATTAATCTGACGTGCAGGTCTATCCCGCCAAACAGGGGCCTTGGCTGATTGGCGCCGTCTCGCGTACGGTCAGCGAACGTAGCCGATCAAGATGGCCGCAAACGCGATCACTACTCCGGCGATCCCGAACAACAGAACGAAGCGTACGTTATGTCCCGAGACGCCCTGTCGCTCCGGAATATTCGCAACTACCGCCGGCGGCCTATCAGGCTGCCTTTCAAGATGGTCGCCTGAACTCGTGTCGTCGAAATGCATGTCTCACGCCTTCTCGGGGCAGCGTTGACCAAACGGTAAACCGCTGCCCGTCGGTTATGGTTCCGGGGCGGTGGACAGCGTCAAAACCCGCACTGCAGCCGATGGCGATCGTTTCGAATCACAATTCCGTTGTCGTCCCCGGGCGTGTCCCGGCGACCCCGAGCGTTGCGGCGCAGAGAAAGCACAACCGGAGTGACCCGGACAAGCCTGGCCACGACGCGGGATATGTGGCAGCGGTTCAACATGATCAGGAACCGCAGCAGTGGGGAAATCCTCCCAGCGCTATGTTTCCACCAAAACCCGGCAACTGATGTCGGATGGTTGTCAGCGGGACGCGCTCTGGACGCGAGCAATGGCGGCGACTGCAGCGGGAGTCCCGGCGCCGCTTCGCGGTGGTGCATGCAGCATTTCCATCAGCGTGCTGACGGACAGTTGGTCCTCAAGCCGCACGACCGCATCGATTACGTCCTCGATGTTCTGCTGCGAAAGCCGTCCTGCCGCATAGGTGCGAAATTTGGCTTCTATCTGCGCGCGCGCGAGCCTGTTTTCCGGTGCACCTAACGGCTGGTCGCAACACGCGGAAAATGTTTCGCCGCCGACCGTCTCAATCTCGACAACGGCTGCTACGCTGCGCAGATTCGGCTCCGCTCGGACTTCGACTTGCTCGGCGCAGCGCCGCAGCTTCGGATGGTCGTAACGTGCCGGCTCGAACTGGGCGAGCGTGAGTTCGCGATCGTGCAGAATCGCGGTCGCGACGTAGTGGGCGGACAAGAGCGCCTCGAATTTCGCTTTGTATCTCGAGAGGTTCCCGTGCAGATCAAACACAGGCTGGCTAAGTGCGATGCGCAACATCTTCACTTGTACAGGATCGATCTTGTGCTTTTCGACGACGTCGAACATTGCCGTGATCATGCCCTGAATCGAGGAAGCCGCTGGCCACAGCCGCAATGCAATCCGTTCGAGTTCCCAGCGCTTGCCGAGGCCTTCGATGACGGCTTCCGGATGTGCGCCGCTCACGTAGCTGTTGTAGAGCCCACCATCGCGCGCGGTAAGGAACTCGCGCGTCGCGAGGAATTCCTCCCCCGCAAGCAGCGCTGCCATCAGCCCCGATAAGGCACCCCGGCACTGGTGGAATTTCACCGTCGGAGTGCCCCAAGCCGCGAAGGTGCCTGCGGCTTGACTGCCAGCGAGACCGAACGCCCGTGCCATGGTATCGGCATCGAAACGCAGGAGGCGGCCGACCGCTGCGGCCGCGCCGAACGGCCCAAAGATGCCGGGCCCGTGCCAACCTCGGGCGCGGAATTCAGGAAAATCGACCCCGGTCCCGATCCGCGTCGTCACCTCGAATCCGGCCGCGAGCGCAACCAACAGCTCGCAGCCGGATAGCGCATCGCGTTCGGCGATCGCCAATGCGGGCGGAACAACTTCAGGCGTGACGTGAGTCATCGTCGGCCTGTGGGTGTCGCACATCGTGACGGCGGTGATGAGGTAACCATTGAGCATGGTCGCCCCGGCGAGGGACAGACGGTCGCCGCCTATCACGATGCTCTCACGAGATTGCGCGAGCGCCGATGACAAGGCCGCGATTTGATGGGTCTCCTCGCCCGCACGCCCCGCCAGCGCACAGGCGAGCGCATCCAAGAGTATGTCCTTGCAGTATTCTCTCACGCCCTCCGGGATCGCCTCGTAAATCAGCGAGGCCGCAAACTCCGCTAAGACCGCAGTCGCTTCTCGAGGCATTTTCATTCGACCTTGATATTGGCCGCTCGGATGATCGGCCACCACTTCTCGATCTCTGCCCTTTGCAGGCTGGCGAGCGCCTGCGGGGTCTGCTGTTCACGTTGCGGAATCTCAGATCCGAGATCGCGCAGTCGAGACCGTACCGCTGCGTCAGCCAAGGTTTCGACGACCGCCGCATTGAGCCTGGCGATGATGGCGGCGGGTGTGCCCTTGGGGGCCCACAGGCCGAACCAGAACGCGGTGTAGAATCCCGGCAGGCCGGCTTCATCGACGCTCGGAATCTCCGGGACTGTTGCCAGCCTCGACCTGGCGGTGACGGCGAACGCCTTGATCTTTCCGCCGCGCACCTGCGGCAACGAACTCGACACCTGGTCGAACACGATATCGACCTGCCCGGCGACCAGATCCTGAATCACCTGCGGTGTGCCGCGGTAGGGCACGAGCTGGAAGCGGACGCCGATCGTGTTCTGAAAGTAGACGGCGGTGATGTGCGACGGACTGCCGGGGCCAGCGGTCCCGCACGTGACCTTGTCGCTGTTCGACTTTACCCAGGCGATCAGTTCCTGCAGGTTATTCGCGGGCGTGGCATTGCTGGCGATGATCAGTTGATTGTTGCTCGGGAGCAACGCTATCGCTTCGAAGTCGTTCACCAGGTCGTAGCCGAGCGAGTAGATTGCCCCGTTGAAGACATGAGTTCCGAGATTGCCGAGGACAAGCGTGTAGCCGTCTGGTGCGGCGCGCGCGACGCGGCCGACCGCGATGCTGCCCGCGGCCCCACCGATGTTGTCCACGATCACCGATTGGCCAAGGGATGCGCGCATCCGCTCGCTCAGGATGCGCGCGAGCACGTCGGCTGGTCCGGCCGCCGGGAACGGCACAACCATCGTAATCGGGCGCGTCGGAAACGCCTGCGCCGCTGCGTTGCGCGAAGCTGCGGGTAAAATAGCGGCAGCCGCAGCCAAGTGAAGAAATCCACGTCGGGGAAGCTTCATCGTCCTCCTCACCGCAATCGTCGAGGGATCGAAGAGCGCGTCATTCCGGTTTGATGCCCTTCTCGTCGATAAACTTCGTCCAGTTCCTGATTTCGCTTTCGAGCTTGGCTCGCAAGACCGGAGCGGGTGCGAAGTCCGGCGTGATGTCGAGATTCGCCAGCCGTTCGCGCACGTGCGGGTCGGACATGACGATTGCGGCCGCTTTTTCCAGCTTCGCCTTGACGGCGTCCGGCATACCCTTCGGACCGAACAGGCCGAACCAGAACCGCAATTCCACGTCCGCTCCCTTCACGCCGGCCTCTGCCATGGTCGGCACAGCCGGCATCGCCGGCGACCGCGCCGCGCTGGTTACCGCCAGCGCCTTGATCTGGCCCGACTCGACGAGGCTCTTCGTCGCCTGGACCGAGGTGATCATCATCGGGACGTGCCCTGCCACGACATCGGCGATCCCTTGGCCGCCGCCCTTATAGGGAATGTGGATCGCGTCCATCCCCACCGCGTCCTTGAAGACTTCGAAGTTCAGGTGCGAGACGCTGCCGACGCCGGCCGATGCATAATTCATTTTGTCCCGCACGGTGCGCGAATACGCAACGAGCTCGGTCACCGTCTTGGCCGCAATATTGTTGGATACGATCAGAGCCGACGGCGAGTTTGCGAGCATAGCGACTGCATCATACTGTGCCAGCGGATCGAAGCTCGATGCGGCCTTCTTGTAGAGAGCCTGGCTGATGCCGAGCGCGTTTTCAGCGAGCAGGAGCGTATAGCCATCCGGCTCTGCGCCCGCCACATGATTCCAGGCGATGTAACCGTTCGCGCCCGGCCGATTTTCCACCACGATCGCTTGGCCCAGCGCGTCCCTGAGATCGTTCGAAATCTGTCGGGCAAAAGTATCGGTCGCGCCACCCGGCACGAATGCGACGACGAGGCGAATCGGCCGGACCGGGTAGGATTGCGCGCTCGCGATGCGCGACAGAACCGGCAGCGCGGCGGCTCCCGATGCCAGCCGGAGGAATTGACGGCGTTTCATGGCGTGCCTCCCGGTTATGGCGGACGCTCGCAATGCGCACCGCGCGCTTGAGATTACATTAGTTTCATAAGTCGGTTGAGGGAGATTGTGCGGGCGTCGGGGTCTGCGGCCGGCGCCCGCGCCATCAGGACGCGCTAGAACGTGAACGCATACACCCGTCCGTCGGCGCCTACGTAGAGACGATCGTTCGTTGCGATCAACGTTTGGAAATGATGAAGTCCTGGCATGGCTGGGCCTGAACGCCCAACAAAAATTGGCTCGCCGGCATCTCCCCGGAATCCGTGCAGCCTGTTGTCGCCCTCAGCCCCTAACACCCAGACGGTTGGATCGGAATGTCCGTCACTGGTCGTAACGATCGGAGAGCCCGCGCCATTGAAGCTGCCACACCACGCGGTACTGATACTCGGTCGCTCGCCTGTACCGATTTTCAACACGGTGAGCTGATGCTCCGAACCCGGTGACGGGCAATGAGCGCCGGCACCTTGCAGAGCGACATGTAGGTCTGTCCCAACCGCATAGACCGCCGGTGCGGTGCGAATCGGCCGGTGGGAGACCGTTTCGACCACGAGACTGCCACCGATGCCGCCGAGATTGTTTTGATCAAGCAGGTAGCCTTTGCCGTCCTTGCCGAGCGCGAGTACCAGGGCGCGCCGATCGTTCGAACCCGGGACCCCCAACGGTATCGGATTAGTTCCGCCAAGATCGGCATCCCGCTGATCCAGCGCACGCCAGTCCGGCGGCGCAAAGAAGTCGCGTTTTTCAGTGGATCGACGCAGGTCCGGCGCAAGGCGGAACACGGCCTCTCCATCGCTCCACGTCGAGGCGCTGAGCGTGTTGCCCGTGGCCACAAACAGCGACTGGCGCGCAACACTGATACCGCCGGGCGCCCAAATGCCGCCCCCACGTCCTCGCGTCGACCACGCTGACACCTCGTGGGGGTCCTGCAGCGAAACCCCAACCACCCAGCCACGGTAATCGCCGCAATCACCGAAATGGCCGCCAAACGGTACATAGAGCATCCCGTCAAGTATGGTCAGCGCACCGCGCTGATTCTGGTCACGGGAATTGAATGACTGGTGCACGGTCCGCAGCGCGTCGGTGACGTCGATGGGCCATCCGGGTCTGATGGAGCCGTCCTTCAACGACAATGCAAAAAGGCGATGACGTGGGCCTGATGAATCCGCGATATTGGCATCGAGATAGATCGCACTGCTGGCCTCGTCGATTACCGGAGTGCCCGTGATTCCAAGCGGATTGATGTTGCCGCATCGAAGGGCAGAGCGGGTGACTGGCCGTCCAAGCGACCGGGTCCAGATTTCCTCGCCGGTCGTTGCGTCGAGAGCATGCATGCTGTTTTCTTCCGTGGCGACAAACAGCATGCCCGCGTTCGACCCCGGTGCGCGCCAATAGAGCGGCTGCGCATAAACATTGCCGGCAACACGCGCGTGGAATTTTTCGTCCAGGTGCAGGGATTTTGCCCGTTGCCAGGTCAGCCCCGGCACGACAAAGTTGCCGCTACGGTCAGCGCTGCCATGGTAGGTCAAGACATTGTCCTGCGCCGGATCGTGTTGCGACTGCGCCCACGTAGAACAACTCGTCGTGATCACCACCGCGACGATCAGCAGGAGGTTGGCGCGGCTGAACCTGGTACATGTCATCGATGCTGCTCCGACCATGCTGAAACGGCGAAGGGTTGCTCGCCGCAACAGCCGCATGACTGCGAAACCAGTTGCATCTGGGACGGTTCCGTCCCGCGCATCTCTCTCACAACAGTTCCTGTTTGGCGCGTTCGGCCGGACCGCCCGG
>DATGCX010000244.1:0-3230 GCA_035311445.1 Xanthobacteraceae bacterium
TAGCTGATAATAGTGAATACTCCAACGATACTTTGTGGGTATAAGTGCAGAGAAAAGTATTCACTAATCTATTGTATATCATTGCCAAATTGTGCCATTAATGGACAAAATTGCTCACTGCGAATTTGGCTCCGGATAAACCAAGCACCGCGCCAGATATGCAGCGACATCGACTTCCCGGACGCGAATCTGTCGCCCCACGCGATGACCAGGTAGCTGTCCACCTTTGATCTCTCGGCGAATTGTTCTTGTGGACACACCGAGATAATCAGCAACCTGCCGGATCGAGAGCAGCTGGGGCAGCCGCGCGGGTTTTGTGGCTGTCATGTGCCGGGCTTGCCCTCCGAAGCCGGGTCACCATCAGCCGTGCCGTTGCTCAGCCACTGGCGCGCCGTCGCACGGCCTAGGAGGCGTGCAAGTTGCACCAGGAGCGGTGTCCCATTTCGCTGATAATCCGGCGCGCCACCGTCACCAAGGTAGCCGATATGGTTGAACCCGAATTGGCTTTGCAGATTCGCCATAACGGACTCCAAACGGGGTTGATATCCCCGCCCGACAAGCCCTGTCTTGGCGATGATGAGGAACGGTTTCGGCCCGAAACCGCAATTTGTCACATAAAATAAAAAATCAGATCAAAAGTCAAATTATTCGGCGGCTACCAGATGCGGTCGCGGCAGCGCTAGTAGGCGGCGGCCTGCTGCTTTTGCTGCGGGTCCAAGAGCGCCGTCTGCTCGGCGGCGTGCAGCCGGAATAGTCGTACGGCCCGACGTGCGATATCCCCAGCCGATGGCCGACCAAAATCTCCTAAACCTCGGCAGCAGTCCTTTCACTTTATCCACGGAATGCTGAGGCGGAGGTGGTGGTAGCGAAGCTGACCAAGTTGTCTGCGTCGAGTGCAGTGCGGGTCCCAGTTCTGATGTCTGCTATTGGGGGTAAAGCAGACATTGCGCTTCCTGGCTGCGATGTCTGCTTTTGACCCAAAGCGGACATCAGCGGCTCAGGATTGCTGCTGTGCAAACTGAGCCCTGAACCCCATTTCGCCCGTCGCAAATCTCTGCTGTAATCGTTGATGTGACTGGCGTGGTCCTAAGCCTTGGGGAAGGCGATGCGACGGCGCAATTTCATCAAAATCGTTGCCGGTTTGACCGCTTTTTGGTCGATTGACGTACACGCGCAGCAGTCAGCAATGCCGACGTTCCGCGGAGCATCACAATAGAAGGAAGGATGACGCAATGGGCCGCAGATTAAGCCGCCGCACACTGCTCGCCGACACCGCGGCCGGTGCTGCTGCGGCATTAACGCGCTTTCCGGTGCCTGCCGTCGCGCAAGCCGCGCCGTTCAAACTTGGCCTGCTCACCGTGAAGACCGGACCGCTCGCGGCGGGCGGCATCCAGATGGAACAGGGTGTGCTCACTTACCTGAAAGAGAAGAATTACACCCTAGGCGGGCGCAAGGTCGACTTCATCTCCGGCGACACCGGAGGAAATCCGGCCGGCGCCAAGACGAAGGCGCAGGAACTCATCGAACGCGACAAGGTCGATGCCATTGTCGGTCCGCTCGCCGCCTTCGAGCTTTACGCGATCAACGATTACGTCATCCAGCAAAAAATGCCGACGCTGAGCCTGGCGGCGGCCGACAACCTCACCCAGCGCACGCCGAATCCTTATCTGTTGCGCGCCTCGGCAACGTCCTCGCAAGCGACCCAGCCGCTCGGCCACTTTGCGGCGACGGAACTGAAGCTCAAACGCGTCGTCACCATCTCCGAGGACTTCGCCTTCGGCCACGAGCAGATGGGCGGCTTTCAGGCCTCGTTCCAGGCCAATGGCGGCTGCGTCGTCAACAAGCTGTGGCCGCCGCTCGTGACGCCGGACTACACGCCCTATGTCGCGCAGATCGCTGATTGCGACGGCGTCTGTCAGGGCTTTGCCGGCTCCAATCCGTTGCGCTTCATGAAAGCCTATGCCAGCGCCGGCCTCAAATATCCCGTCGTCGCTGGAGAGGCGGGGGCGGACGATTTCCTGCTCAAGAGCTTCGGTGAGGAGGCGATCGGCTTGATCAGCGCCGCCCCCTACACGCTCGATCTCGAAAACGACGCCAACCATCGTTTCATCGACGGCATGCTGAAGAATTACGACGCCATTCCCGGCCAATATGCGGCGCTGCTTTATGGCAACTGCCAGGTGCTGGATGCCGGCCTCAAGGCGGCCGGCGGCGACGCCAGCGACAAGGAAAAATTTATGGTAGTGCTCAAAGGCGTGAGCCTGACCGATACGCCGCGCGGGTCGCTCAAATTCGATCACCTCAACAACGTCGTTGGCGCCATATACATCCGTCGCCTAGGGACGGAGGGCACCAAATACGGCTTGAAGCTCTGGAACAAGACCATCAAGACCTATGACAATGTCAGTCAGTTCTGGACCTGGCCCGAACAGGAATTTTTGGCGCATTCGGTCTATTCGCGTGACTATCCGCCGCTGACCAAGTGCTGAAGTAACTTGTTAGCATCCACGCATTACAGCGTTTGCTCCCACGCTTCGGGAATGAGCTGATAGCTCGAGCCGCGGCGCACGAGATGAGCGAAGCCGGGAAAGTGCAGGTGCATGCCGGTGATCGCCAGCCGGTCGGTCGCCACCATGTCGAACACGCGCCGGCGCGTGACCGCCGCGGCGTCGGGATCGGTGTCGAACTCCATGCATACTTCCGGACGTGCGGTCTGTATCTCCGGCACGTGCACCGTGTCGCCCCAGATCAGCAGTTGCTCGTTGCCGGAACTGATGAGGAACGACGTGTGGCCCGGCGTGTGGCCGTGGCACGGGATGGCGGTGACGCCCGGAAACACCTCGCCCTTCTGAAACAGCCGCGTGCGGTCTTTGTACGGCGCGATTTGCTCCCGCGCGCACATGAAATAAAGCCGCCGCTGGCGCTCGGACGCCTTGGCCATGGCGTCGTCGTCGAACCAATGCGGCGGCTCGTTCTCGTGCACGACCAGTTCGGCGTTGGAGAAATAACGGCGCCCGGTTGCCGGATCGGACAAGCCGGCCGAATGGTCCGGGTGCATGTGGGTGAGCAGCACCGTCTCGATCGACGCGGGATCAACGCCGGCGGCGGCGATGTTCGCGAGCACCTTGCCGGCGGTGGGCCCGAGGTAATTGCCGGAGCCGGTCTCGACCAGCGCCAAGCGCCCGGCCGAATAGAGGAGGAACGCGTTGATGGCCGTGCGCCGTGCCGGC
>DATGCX010000245.1:0-5007 GCA_035311445.1 Xanthobacteraceae bacterium
AGCGCCGCGCTGGCCGCTGGCATCGTGCGCACTGAGTTGCTGACCTATTTGCCGGCATTCCTCGCCGCCGGCGCGCTGTGTGTCGTCGCGGCGATGTTGATCCTCAGTGTGCCGAAGCCGTCCGCAGGACGGATCACCGCCACCATGCCGCTGCCGGCGCGCGGCTGAGCCGTGGCAATGTTGGGCGACTTAACCAATGTCTGCTTTTGGGGGAAGCGGATATCCGTCGCACCTTCCCCAATGTCTGTTTTGACCCATGCAGACATTGGCAGCCTACCCTGCCGCGATGCACACGCCCAATGCGCTGTTGCGCCCGAAGCGATAGCTGAGTATGCCGGCCTTGCGGTGGACTTCGGTAGACTGCGCTACGGAGGCTTAGATGGCTCAAAGAGTTTGCGCCTTCCGTCTAGCGGCGACTTTCTTGGTTGCCCTGCACTCCCAGGGAGCGATGGCGCAGCTAGCGGCCAACGCACCACCGGCGGTCGGTGTAGTACGGGCGGAACGGCAACAAATTACTGAAACGGATGAGTTTATCGGCCGTATCCAGGCGGTGAACCGGGTGGCGCTCGTTGCGCGTGTCACCGGTTTTCTCGAGAAGCGGTTGTTCACCGAAGGAGCCGAGGTCAAGAAGGGCGATCTTCTATACGAGATCGAAAGGCCGCCCTTTCAGGCAGCGGTTGATGCCGCACAATCCACCGTCGAGCAAATGAAGGCGCAGCATGTGAACGCACAGCTGACGCTGCAACGCGCGCAGACTCTGTTGAACACGCCCGCTGGACAGCAGTCCAATGTCGATGCCGCGCTCGCCTCGGAACGTGCCTTGGCGGCGCAGATCGCCGGCGCGCAAGCGCAGTTGGAAACGGCTCAGATCAATCTCGGCTACACCGAAATCCGCGCGCCAATCGATGGCAAGATCACCAGCACGTCGGTCACCGAGGGCAATGTTGTATCGCCAACGACCGGGACCCTTGCGACTATCGTCAGCCAAGATCCGACGTACGTAATCTTTTCAATCTCATTGCGTGCAGGTCTGGATTTACGGGCGCGTTACGCGGCCAAGGGCGGCTATAGTGCGGTAGTGATAAAATTGCGCCTTCCCGATGGGCGCATCTACGATCAAGACGGCAAGCTCGATTATGGCTCGCCCACCGTCGCCGAGAACACGGACACAATAGTCCTGCGTGGAGTCATTCCTAATCCGGTGTTTCCAGGCATGACTGCGGGGCAGCCGGGTTCTCGCGAATTGACGGATGGCGAATTCGTGACCGTGCTGCTGGAAGGCGTGCAGCCGGTTACGGTGTTAGGCATTCCACGAGCTGCCGTGCTGTCAGACCAACAGGGCGATTATGTTTATGTCGTTGATGCGCAGAACAAAGCGCAGGTCCGTCGCATTCAGCAGGGGCAGTCGACCCCGACTGTGGCCGTGATAACCAGCGGACTGCAGCAAGGCGAGCTGGTTGTCAGTGAGGGCGTGCAGCGTGTTCGCCCCGGCGAGGCGGTATCCCCGGGCCCCGCCACACCCCCGCCAAGTCTGTCGAGGCCGGGACAGGGCGCTGCCAGCGGGACCGCGCCATCAAACGCTGGCGCCAAGCCGGCCCCACAGGCGGGGGCGAGTCAATGATCTCGGCCTACTTTGTCGACCGCCCACGATTGGCGGTCGTCATCGCCGCGGTCATCACCATCGCTGGCCTGCTGGCGCTCACCCGCATTCCAATCGCGCAACTGCCGGACATCGTACCACCACAGGTTCAGGTTTCGGCCACCTATCCGGGCGCTTCGGCAGCAGTTGTCGAAGCCAGCGTGGCTCAGCCGATCGAGGCACAGGTCGTTGGCGTTGACAAGATGCTTTACATGAAATCGACCAGCGCTAACGATGGCTCATACAACTTGACTGTCAGCTTCGCGCTCGACACTGATCCCGATATCAACACCGTCAACGTCAACAACCGTGTGCAGACCGCGCTCGCGCAGTTGCCTGCGGAGGTGCAGCTAGAGGGCTTGACGGTTCAGAAGAAATCATCGGCGGTCCTGCAATTCCTCTCGCTCTATAGCGACAACGGGCAGCAGGACCCGCTGTTCATCACCAACTACGCGATCATCAACATCATGGACGTGCTGTCGCGACTGCCGGGCGTCGGGCAGGCGCGCATCTTCGGGGCGCTCAACTATTCCATGCGGATCTGGTTCGACACGCAGCGGCTGGATAACCTGCAACTGACGCCTGCCGACGTCATTTCCGCAATCCAGGCCCAAAATGTTCAGGCGGCCGTCGGGCGCATTGGGGCACGCCCGATCAGCAAAGACCAGCAGTTTCAACTCAACATTCAAACGCAAGGTCGCCTGACGACCGCCGAGCAGTTCGGCAACATCGTCCTTCGCGCGAATCCCGATGGCTCCCTGCTGCGTGTGCAGGACGTGGCGCGGGTAGAGCTTGGCGCTCAGAATGAGGATGTCGAAGGCCGCTTCAACGACAAGCCCGCTGTAGCGATTGGCCTCTATCTGTCGCCTGGCGCAAACGCGGTGACCACCGCCTCAGCCGTTATCGCCACCATGGACCGCCTCAGTCAGCGGTTCCCGCCCGGTCTCCACTACGTCGTCAATTATGATACGACGACCTTCGTGCGCGCGACGATCCAGGATGTGCTGCTCACGCTGGTGATCGCATTCGGTCTGGTCGTACTCGTCGTCTTCTTATTTCTCGGTAGCCTGCGCGCAACCATCATTCCAGCGATTGCGGTACCTGTTAGCGTGATCGGCACTTTCGCGGTGCTGCTGGCGATCGGGTATTCCGTCAACACGGTATCGCTGCTGGCGATGGTGCTCGCAATCGGCATTCTCGTCGATGATGCCATCGTCGTGGTCGAGAACGTCGAGCGGGTGATTGAGGAAAATCCTCAATGGTCCCCCGCCGAAGCAACAAAACATGCGATGACCGAGATCACGGCACCGATTATTGCCATCACGCTCGTGCTGCTCTCCGTGTTTGTGCCCGTCGCATTTATCCCAGGGATCTCAGGGCAGTTATTCCGCCAATTCGCGGTGACGATCAGCGTCGCGATGCTGATCTCGGCGCTGAACGCCTTAACCTTGTCGCCGGCGCTCTGTGCGATTTTTCTGCGCCACGGCACCGTGCGGCGCGGTCCGATGGGTTGGATATTGCGGCACATCGAGAATGTCCGTGATGGCTATGCGGCGATCGTGCGACGCCTGGTACGGGTCTCGGTCTTCGGCGTTGTGCTGATCGCGATCAGTGCCGCTGCGATCTTGGCTCTCGCACTCCGCACGCCGACCGGTTTCCTGCCAGAAGAGGACCAGGGCGCGTTCTTCGTGAATGTGCAATTGCCGGACGGCGCTTCGGTTGACCGCACGGGCGAAGTCGTCAGTCGCGTCACCAAGCTGCTGATGCAGATGCCGCAGGTCGATAAGGTTTTCGCGATTAATGGCTTTTCGATCATCGATAATGTCAACGAACCGAACACGGGCTTCATCGTCCCATTGCTTAAGCCGTTTGCAGATCGCGCCAAGGCGGCTGATGAGGCGCACGCCTTGATCGGCCGTGTTTTCGCGGAAGGACAACAAATCCGTAACGCCAACGTGATCGCATTCAATCTGCCGCCGATCATCGGGCTCTCCACCACCGGCGGGTTCGAGTACGAGCTCGAAGGACTGGAAGGACAAGAACCCGCCGAGATGAATGGGGTCATGCAGGGACTGCTCGCCCACGCCAATAAAGACCCGCGGCTCACGCGCGTCTTCTCAACCTACACCGCCAGCAATCCGTCGATATTTCTCGACATCGACCGCGCAAAAGCGCAGGCGCTCGGGCTCGGCATGAATGATGTGTTCAACGCATTGCAAGCCACTTTGGGTGGCATTTACATCAATAACTTCAATCTTTTCGGGCGGGTCTGGCAGGTCAACATAGAGGGTCAGCCGGCCGACCGCCGGGAAGTTTCGTCGCTGTGGCAGATTTATATCCGGAACAAGTTCGGCGCCGACGTGCCGCTTCGCTCGATCGCCGATGCTCGCATTATTGTCGGGCCGCAAGTCATCACGCGTTACAACAATTATCGCGCCATCCCGATACAGGGCAGCCCATCGCCGGGAACTTCATCGGGCACCGCGCTCGCGGCGATGGCGGCCGTCTCGAGCGCAACACTGCCCTCCGGTTACACCTACGAGTGGACGGGCACTGCGTATCAGGAAGCCGCGGCATCTGGCCAGACCGGCACCATTCTGGGACTCGCAATCCTGTTTGCTTTTCTGTTTCTCGTTGGCCTTTACGAGAGCTGGATCATCCCGCTCCCGGTATTGCTGTCAGTGCCGATCGGCGTTCTGGGGGCGTTTCTCGGTATCCTGATTTTTCATCTCTCGCTCGATCTTTACGCTCAGATTGGACTCGTGGTGCTAATCGCGATGGCGGCGAAGAATGGGATTTTGATCGTCGAATTTGCTAAGGACCAGCGCGAGCAGGGTAAGGACATCAGGGAAGCTGCTGTGCTCGGTGCGCAGATGCGGTTTCGAGCCGTGATGATGACCTCATGTGCTTTCATTCTCGGAGTTTATCCGCTGGTTGTCGCGCATGGGGCCGCCCAGATCAGTCGGCACGATGTTGGCACGCCGGTTTTCACGGGAATGATCGCTGCGAGTGCAGTCGGCATTTTCGTCATCCCGCTGCTGTACGTCACGTTCCAGACCCTGCGCGAGCGCAGCGGCACATGGCTCAGGCGGTGGAGTGGACGACCCAATGAGCAGCTTAAGGATGGTTCTGCAGATGCATGATTGCCGAGAGTATGCAGATCTATGATTGGCGGCGGTCACAGCGGAGGGTCATAATCCTCTTCGAGCTTTTGAGCCGGCGCGAATAACGAAGTCTTCCTAACCGCCCATTTCTGGTTTGAGGATGCTGCGTAAACTCATTTGTCGAAGCCGAGCACGTTCTTGACGGCATCCATGACGGTCGTGTCGCGGTGGCCCTGGCAATATTGGTTGACCTTCTCCTCATCC
>DATGCX010000246.1:0-2297 GCA_035311445.1 Xanthobacteraceae bacterium
CCCAACCAGTGGTTGGATGGTACCTATGTCTTCCGGAATGCTCCCGATCGCCGACCTCAGAACGCAAAGAAGCCCCGCGTTGGCGGGGCTGAGTTCGGGAGGAACTACCGAAAGTGAGCACCGCACATGCGGTGCCGGACGGCTGTGAGACTAGCGCCGCCGTTGCGCCAGCGATGTGATGGCGATCACAAAAATGCGCTTTTTTGCCAAGTGTTGCACAAGATATCCGCCTGCATGACCGCCAAGCCAGTCACATTTCCGCTTTCTCGGGCCAGCGCCTCCGGATCGTCTGCGGCCACGTTCATCAGCACACGTACCTGCTCGGGTTGCTGCGCCCGCGCCGCAAACAGCCGCACAGCCGCCGCACCGCCGTGCAAGCTCAACGAAATTCTGTGGTTCGCCGATCTCGGACACTACCGCCGAGCCGGTCGCTCGATGACCGGCGGCAGCGCCTACACCAAGCTGCCGCACGGCCGGTGCCCAAAGGCATCAAGCGTGCGCTGGCGGCGCTCACGGATGAGCACAAGATCGCCGCCAAAAATATTTGCCAGCGTCTTACTCGGCCCTAAGGTTGGCCGCTCGTATTACCTTGCCCCATTTTTCAATTTCCCCCGCAACGAACGTTTTGAACTTGTCGGGGGTGTTTGCGACTGCTGTTGCACCCAAATCGGCCAATCGCGCTTTGATGTCGGAGTTCGCAAATCCTGCATTCGTTTCTTTGTTAAGCTTGTCAACAATTTCGATAGGTGTGTTCTTAGGAACGCCGACACCATTCCAGCCACTCGCCTCATAGCCGGGTACAAATTCGTTCAGCGTTGGCACGTCCGGCAGCGTTGGCCAGCGTGAGGCCGAACTCACCGCTAGCGCACGGAGTTTGCCGGCCCTGATCAGCTCAATCGCGCTCGGCAGCGGGTTGAACACTATTTGCACTTGTCCACCGATGAGGTCCGTAAGTTGCGTGCCGCTGCGATTTGGCACGTGAACCATGTCAACGCCCGTCATTAGCTTGAATAGCTCGCCAGAAAGATGGAGCGTGCTTCCAACTCCCGCTGAGCCCATGTTAATCTTGCCCGGATTGGCCTTGGCGTAAGCAATGAATTCCAGGACTGTCTTCGCCGGAAATGAAGGATTGACGACCATCACGTATGGATTAGCGATTGGACCCGCGATTGGTGCAATGTCGCGGAGGAAATCGAAATTGAGCCGTTCGTAGAGGGTCGCATTGATCGCGTTCGCCGAGGCAATCATCAGAAGCGTGTAGCCGTCTGGCGGCGCATTTACGACTGCTGCGGTTCCGATATTGCCTCCCGCACCAGGCCTATTCTCCACGACGAACGGTTGCGCAAGCCGTTCCGAGAGCCACTGCCCAACTAAGCGAGCATAAATGTCGCTGGTGCTCCCGGCAGGGAAACCAACCATTAAGCGCACCGGGCGCGACGGATAGGTCTGCGCCCTCGCGACACGCGATACGGCCGGCAGTGCGGCAGCGCCCACGGCCAGATGCAGAAATTGTCGGCGGGGAAGTTTCATTTTGAACTCTCCCTCTGCCTTCACATCATTCGATCACTTCGTCGGCGCGGGCGAGCAGCGTCGCTGGCACAGTAATGCCAAGCGCCTTGGCGGTTTTCATATTGATGACCAGTTGGAAACGAGTTGGCTGCTCGACCGGCAAATCGGCCGGCTGGGCGCCTTTGAGGATTTTGTCGACGTACACGGCAGCCTTGCGAAAAAGGTCCGCGTATATCGCGGAATACGACATCAGCCCGCCTTCGTCGACGAACCAGCGCGGCACGGAAACCGCCGGCACGCGGTGTTGCAGCGCCAGCTCGGCGGCGCGCTTACTCGGCAGGCTGGGCTGAACGATGATGGCGTCGGGCCGATCTCTCTCCATCGCGGCGAAAGCGCTCTCGAACTCCTCATTGTTGCTAATCCTGATAGGGTTGATTGCAGTTCCGGTGGCCGCGCCGCCGAGCTCGATCTGTTCGAGAAAAGGTTTGGAGAATGGATCGGTCGCGTTGGCCAGAGCGGTGACCCGGCGCGCCGACGGCAGCATGTCGCGGATCAATTGGACGCTCTTGCCGGCCAGTTCGGCGGTTACGGCCGCGATGCCGGTGACATTTCCACCCGGCCGAGGCAGGCTGGCGACCAGCCCCGTACCGATCGGATCTCCGGTCTCGGCCATCACGATCGGGATTTCCCGCGTCGCTTGCTTTGCCGCCACGGCGGTGGGCGTGAACCAAGTGACGATGACATCGACCTTGAGACGAACCAGCTCAGCTGCCAGTTCGGGAAGCCGG
>DATGCX010000247.1:0-2853 GCA_035311445.1 Xanthobacteraceae bacterium
GACCGAAATCCTGCCGGACACGCGATACCGGGTAAAGCTCGATACCGGCCATGAGATCATCGCCTACACGGCGGGCAAGATGAAGAAGAACCGCATCAAGACGCTCGCCGGTGACCGCGTCATAGTGGAGATGTCGCCCTACGACCTTGAGAAAGGCCGCATCATCTTCCGCCACAAGGACGACCGCGCCGCCGCTGTCGCCCGCCCGCCCCTGCGCCAGCAGTTCCGTCGGCGGTAGCAGCCGTAGGATGGGTTGAGCAATGGAGGCTGGGCAAGGATTCGTTCTCGCAGCGACGCCGTAGCATTAGACGCCGTAGCATTAATCGAGCCGTGGTGGTCTTGCCAGGGAGAGTCTCCCTTCGCCTTGGCATAGGAAGTTAGGAGAGAATCGTGATCTACGATTGCGGAGACGACCACATTCTTGCTCAGCGCTGACGGCGAAACCGGTCAGACCTTTCCGGCAGCGAGGGCGATGGTGGGTTCGCTGCGCTCAGCCCACCCTACGCGTGCTTCTCAGCGCGAAAGCGCGTCAGCAATTTTTCAAAACTTGCCGTGAGGGCTGTCTCGATCTCGGGCCGATTTTCCAGCCGGCTCACCAGCATGGCAGCCGCCTCGATGACTGAGAGACCGTCGCGGCGCGGCTCCCGGCGCAGCTGACCGTAGCGCGACGGCCGGGCAGGCCCCAGAATCACACGCCGGCACTTGAGCATCCAGGGGTTGCGCCACCATAGCGCCTTGGCCTGGCTCCAGTTGCCGTCGAGCAGCACAATTCCCTCGATTTCGCGCAGCAACACATCCTGGTTGGGTTCCGGCTCACCCCGGCGGTTGAGCATGACGACCTCGCGGCCGGGCGCAAGCGCGGCCGCCTTGGCAGAGCCGAGATAAAGGACGGCCCAGCGGTGCGGATCGGCAGAGCGGCCAAGAATTTTGGTCAGGCTCGGCCATGACAGCCCGACTTTCAGCATGGCGTGGCGGAAATGCCGCAGCGTCAACCCGGCGGTCCCGAGCGCGCGATCCTGCTCCTGCGGATGCTGGAGGATGAGGATCTCGATCCGGTTGTCGAACGGTTCGATCGGGTCGACTGCGCTTGATGCCGCGGTTTCTTGTTTCATGCACCGCGTATACGGCGACGCCGTCGCCGCTTCAACTGCGACGTCCTGCTCACGATCCATGACGCGAGGCCAAGAGGGTTACGCCGTGCTGGATGGCATCGTAAATGCCACACATTGTAACGGCCCGAATCCGAAGGGACGAAGGACGTGCGACGCTCAAGACGGCGCCTCTGTCGAACTGCCGCCCGGGTCACGTACGGCCGCAACGCGAACCAATCATGGGAAGAACGTGTCTGCGCCGAGAATGTGCACCACGACTAGCAGTACAGCCATTTTTCCGAGAAGGACGCGCATCATCCGATTGCCGATAAGCCGGATTTCTGATCGAACTGGCGGCGCACTAACCCGCCGGAAGCGAGAGCGCTGCATTGTGTTTCGCTGTCGGACCACCGACAGCGCTTGGCAGTAGCACCGGAAACAGGCATCCGACCGCAAAAAGGTCGCCGAGCCGAGGAACGATAATTGGAGGAACATGATGCGGTATCGAGCCTCGATCGGAACGATTGCGTGTACGGCTGCGGCGTTGTGCATGCCGGCTGCAACGCAAGCATTCGACGACGCTATGTATCCCGAGCTGACGGGGCAGTGGACCAGGGCCACCGTCCCGGGAGCCGTCGGCCAACCCCCATTCGATCCAGCCAAACCTCCGGGCCGTGGACAGCGGGCCCCGCTGACGCCCGAATACCAAGCCAAATTCGAGCGCACCCTCGCCGACCGCGCCGCTAGCGGACTAGGCGACGTGGTGTCGACGACTTGCCTCGCGCCCGGCATGCCGATGATGATGCAGGCCTATGAACCGATGCAAATCACTGTACTGCCGGAGACCACCTACATCTTGATCGATCATATTCACGAGAGTCATCGAAGAATTTTTACTGACGGACGCGAGTGGCCCAAGATCGTTCAGCCGACCTTCACGGGCTATAGCATTGGCAAATGGATCGATGAGGACAGGGATGGCCGTTACGATGTCCTCGAAGCCGAAACCCGCTATTTCAAAGGGCCGCGTTTCTTCGACAGCAGTGGCATTCCGCTGCACGAGGATGGCGAGAGCATCATCAGGGAGCGAATCTATCTCGACAAGGCGGACCGCAACCTCCTTCATGACGAAATCACGGTGACCGACCACGCATTGACCCGTCCGTGGACCGTGATGAAGAACTATCGTCGCACCCTCGACCCCCTGGCGGAGTGGCCGGAGTACATTTGCAACGAGCAAATTCCATTCATTCATATCGGCAACGAGACCTACAAAGTGAGTCAAGACGGCTACCTGATGCCGACCAGAAACCAGCAGCCACCGCCGGACCTGCGATATTTCAACCAACCGAAGAAGTGAGCGTCCGGCCCGCCTTACCGAACCTGATCAGGAACTACACCCATGCTGTACCGAAGCTCGATCGGCACCATAGCGCTGGCGGCGTCACTGGGCGTAACAGTGACATTTGGCGGCGCGCTTGCGTTCGATGAATCGAAATATCCGAATTGGAAGGGCGCGTGGCGCCGCGTTGCCGTGCCGGGCGTTGTCGGCCAGCCATCCTACGACCCGACAAAGCGCGGCGGGCGCGCTCAGGAGGCGCCATTGACTCCGGAATACCAGGCCATCTTCGAGGCCAATCTCAAGGATCAGGCCCAAGGCGGACAGGGCACCGATCCGACCTATACGTGCCTGTCGCCCGGCATGCCACGGGTCATGACCACATTCGCCCCCTTCGAGATCGTCGTGACGCCACAGATGACC
>DATGCX010000248.1:0-27259 GCA_035311445.1 Xanthobacteraceae bacterium
GTGGATATGCTTTTTTCGCAGATGGAAACTATAGTAAGGCACCAGATGACCATTTCTGAAATGGTCCCAATCCGGCGCAGTTCCGCAGCCGGCCCGCAAATCGCCGACGCAGGGGAGGAAATCATGACGGCAAGACAGCAACTGATCGGTGGAGGTCATTCGGCATTGACTGGGGCAGCGATCATCGCGGCGCTCGTTATGCCGGCGTTGGCGCAGACGCCGGCAGGAATTCCGGGCGTGCTCGCGCAGGGCGCGGCGCTGGAACTTGTTCAGGAGGGCTATGTCTTCACGGAAGGTCCGGTGGCTACCGCGGATGGCGGCCTCTACTTCTCGGACATCCGGGTCAGCAAAACCTACTTTCTCGATCCGGGCGGCAAGATCAGCGTGGCGCGCGAAGGCACCAATGGCGGCAACGGCCTCGCGCTGACCCGGGACAGCGAACTCCTGTTCGCGGAGGGCGACGGCAAACGCATCACCAAGCGCAACCGCGACGGCACCATCACGGTGCTCACCGAAGGCCCACCGGGCGTGCCGCTGCTGGCACCCAACGACCTGATCGTGGATGACAAGGGCGGCATCTATTTCACCGACCCGGGCCCGCGGCCAGTGGTGCCGGGCCGCCCGACCTATGTGTATTATCTGCCGGCCGGCACCAAGACGCCGATCCTGATCGACGGCACCGTGCCGCGGCCCAACGGCCTGACGCTCACCATCGACGGCAAGACCCTTATCGTCGACGACACCCTCAATCCGACCGTGTTCGCCTATGACGTTCAGCCCGACGGCTCCGTCAAGAACAAGCGGCCGTTCCTGCAGCTTCGCGATATCCCGGCCGGCACCGAAAGCGGAGCCGACGGCCTCGCGATCGATCGGGACGGCCGGCTGTACATAACCACCGTCACAGGCGTTCAGGTGTTCGACGCCAAGGGCGAATATCTCGGCACCATCAAGGCCGGCCGCCAGGCCGCCAATGTGGCCTTCGGTAGACCCGACAAGCAGACGCTCTACCTCACGGCGCGTGAGGGACTCTATCGCGTAAAGATGCTTGCGAAAGGGCCGGATCGCTTGGGCAAGTGAAGGAGGCAGGTAGGGTGGGCATCGCGCCCGTTCGACAACTCTATTATTCATTTCCACTGCGCGGGCGCGATGCCCACGCAGTCGGCTTTCGATTTGAACGCGTGGGCAAAATCGCCGGCAAAGCAGGTGTTCATCAATGGACATGGATGCGATTTTGCCCACCCTACGCGCCAAACATCCGATAGAGTCATTTGGCATGCGGAAGAACACCGCTGATCAAGCGGGCCACGCGATCCTGACGTTTTACGCATTCGGGAGGAAAACCATGCTCGAAACCGCACAGAGGCTTCGCAACACTATCACGGCACCTGCGGCTTGTCTCACCGCCATAGGGCTCGTCCTCGCGGCAACCGCGACCGCGCAAGCGCGCGTGACCCGCATCGCGATCGAGAAGAAAGTCTCGCCCGCCTTCGATGGTGCGAGCTTCGGCAGCGCCGGCCAGTACGAAACGCTGACCGGAAAGGCGTTCGGCGAGCTTGATCCCAACGACCCGCACAACGCGATAATCCAGGACATCAAGCTGGCACCACGCAATGCGCGCGGCATGGTGGAATACACCGCGACCTTCCAGATCGTGAAGCCGGTCGACATGGCGAAGGCGAGCCGCCTGATGTGGCATGACGTGCCCAACCGCGCCCGCCGCCTCGCGATCGTGCCGATCGAGCGCGCCAACGGCGACATCGGTCTCTCCAGCGGATGGCAGGGCGACAGCTCGGGCTCGACGGCGCCGGGGCCCGACAACGACTACGTCATGGTGCCGACCGCGAAAAATCCCGACGGCTCGGCGATTACGGGCCGCGTCATGGCGCGGATCATGAATGCGTCCGGCAAGGCTTCGCGGCCGATGATCATTCACAGCAATCCGATGCCCTATCGGCCGGCGAGTCTCGACACGAAGGAGGCCAGCCTCACGACCCATGCGTCCGAGACGATCGACGGCACCATCGGGACGGCGACGGACATTGCGCCCGCCGACTGGGCGTTTGCCAAATGCAGCGCCGAAAACCCGTTCCCCGGCACGCCCGATCCGACCCAGATCTGCCTGAAGAACGGCTTCGATCCAAACCTGCTCTATCAGGTGACGTTCACCGCCAAGGACCCGCCGGTGCTCGGCATCGGCTTCGCGGCCTTCCGCGACGTCGGCTCGTTCTTCCGTAAGGCCGCGCAGGATGATGCCGGCACGCCCAATCCGATCGCCGGCGGAGTGTCCTGGGCGATCACCCGCGGCGTCTCACAGTCCGGCAATTTCGTGCGCGGCTTCATTCATCTGGGTTTCAACCAGGACGAAGCGGGGCGGAAGGTCTATGACGGCGCCTGGCCCATCATCGCGGGCCGGCGCATTGCGCTGAACTATCGCTTTGCCCTGCCGGACGGTGTGCTCAAGCTCTATGAGGTCGGCAGCGAAGGCCCGCAATGGTGGGGAGCCGCGCCCGACCCGGTCCGCGGTCTTCCGGCCGGCGGCATTCTCGACCGCTGCAACGCCAGTCACACCTGCCCGAAGATCATCGAGCATTTCGGCGCCGCGGAGGCGTGGGGCCTCAAGCTCACGCCCGAATGGGTGGGCTCGGCCGGCAACACCGACCTGCCGCTGCCGGACAATGTGCGGCGCTACTACATCCCGAGCACGCAGCACGGCGGCGGCCCCGGCGGCTTCAGCACGACGGCATTGCCGACGCCGGCGTGTCCCAGCTCCGGATGGGGCACCGGCGTGCTCCCCACCAATCCGATGCCGCACACCCAGACCGTGAACGCGATTCGGGTGCACTTCCGCAACTGGGTCATGAAGGACGTGGCGCCGCCGCCGAGCCGCTACCCGACGCTGGCGGCCGGCACGCTGGTCGACGCCACCAGCGAGGCGATGGGATTTCCGGCCCTGCCGGGCCTGCCGGGACACGCGCCGAGCGGTCTCATCAATCCGGGGCTCGACTATGACTTCGGGCCCGACTTCAACTACATGGATGGCACGGGCGTGCAGACGGTCGTGCCACCGCGCATCAAGCAGGTCATCCGGCTGAAGGTGCCGCGGGTCGATGCCGATGGCAACGAACTCGGCGGCGTGCCGGTGGTGTTGCGCGATGCGCCGCTCGGCACTTATCTCGGCTGGAACATCACCGCGGCGGGCTTCCACAAGGGCCACATCTGCAATTACGCGGGCGGCATGATCCCGTTCACCAGGACCAAGGCCGAACGGACCACCAACGAAGACCCGCGCCCCTCGCTGGAGGAGCGCTACGGCAACCACGCGGGCTATGTCGGCGCCGTGGAGGCTGCCGCCCGCAAGGCGGTTGCGGAGGGCTTCCTGCTGGAGCCGGACGCCAATGCGTTGATCACAGCGGCCGATGCGAGCGATGTGTTACGGTGATCGTAGGATGGGTTGAGCGGCAGCGAAACCCATCGGCGGCCGGTGTTCCCGGCGCGATCGACGATGGGTTTCGCAAGAGCTCAACCCACCCTACAGCCCAATCAACAAACGTGGAGGAACACACCATGGCGCACGCAAAATGGACTTTGTCCTTTCTCATCGCCTCCGTCGCGCTTTTGGTGACGGCTATTCTCCTACCGGCGCACGCCCAAACTCCCGGCGTGACCGTGTTCGAAGGCGCCCGGCTCATCACCGGCGACGGCGGCGCCCCGATCGAGAATGCGGCCATCGTCGTCACCGGCGACCGGATCACAGCCGTTGGCCGCCATGGCGAAGTCGCGGTGCCGCCGGGCGCGGCGCGCGTCGATATCACTGGCAAGACCGTGATGCCGGCGCTGATCGACGATCACGTGCACATGGGCTATCGCCGCGGCACCAGCTTCACGCCGGACAACTACACCCGCGAAAACCTGCTCGATATGCTCGATCGCTACGCGTATTACGGCATCGCCGCGGTCCTCGAAACCGGCACCGGACGCGGCGATCTCCCCTACAAGGTGCGCGCCGAGGCGCGCTCAGGCGCGCGCTATCTCACCACCGGCAGTGGCTTCGGCATGCCCAATGCGGGGCCGGGTGGCCCGATGCGGGACTCCGCCTACGGAGTCACCAATGAGGAAGAGGCGCGTAAGGACCTGCAGGAGCTTGCAGCCAATAAGCCCGACATGGTGAAGATCTGGGTGGACGACCGCAACGGCACGGTGGAGAAGCTCAAGCCCAACCTCTACCGGGCGATCATCGACGAGGCGCACAAGCACAATCTGCGCGTGATGGCGCACACGGTCGAGCTGGCCGACGCCAAGGACCTGCTGCGCGCCGGCCTCGACGGCTTCGCCCACATGGTGCGCGACCGCGACATCGATGATGAGTTTCTGGCGCTCGTCAAAGAGCGGCCCCACGTGTTTTTCCTGGAGACATTGTGGGGCGAGCGGCGCGCGATCTACAGCGCAAAGCCCGCCTGGCTCGACGATCCGGCGCTGCGCGAAGCCTTCTCGGCGGAAGACCTGCGCGAGCTTGCCGAACAGCTCTCGCCCGACCCCAAGGCCAATCCGCAAGCCGTGCTGCGCGCCCGCACCATGGCGGCGACCAACCTGCGCAACACCGCGAAGCTTTACGCCGCCGGCGCCCGCATCGGGCTCGGCACCGACACCGGCGGCGTGTCGGGCGGCCAGTTCTTCGGGCTCGGCTCCCATGTGGAGCTGGAGCTGCTGGTGACACAGGTGGGGCTCACGCCTATGCGGGCGCTGGTGATCGGCACCCGCACCTCGGCGGAAAATCTCGGGCTCACGGACCTCGGCGTGATCGCACCCGGCAAGAGCGCGGATTTCATCGTGCTCGACGCCAACCCGCTCGACGACATCGCCAATACGCGTCGCATCAACCGGGTCTACCTGCGCGGCGAGGAAATTCCGCGCGCTGCGCTGTCGGCGAAGTGGAATGCGAAGGGGTGAGGTACGCAAACGGTGGACGGAACGCCGGGCGATGAGCTTGTTCTTCTCCCTCTCCCCGCTTGCGGGGAGAGGGTCGGGGTGAGGGGACCTCTCCACGAGTCAGAGCCTGTGGAGAGGCCCCCTCACCCGGAATTTGCGCGAAGTGCGCCAATTCCGACCCCCCGCAAGCGGGGAGAGATTAAGGACAGTCGCGTTTTCGACGGCCACAGCGACACATAGCAACAACACACCCAACACGGAGGACAGCCCATGCTCTCCCGGCGCCGTTTCCTCAACTCCACGCTCGGCGCAGGCTTCGCCCTCGCGGCGCCGGACATGCAGCAGGCCACCGCCCAGGCACCCGCGCCCAAAACCGCGCGTCGCATCGTCGATGCACAGGTGCATCTGTGGAAGGCGAACACGCCGGACCGGCCGTGGCCGCCCAACACCGTGCCGCAGCTTCCCGAACCGTTCGGCTACGACAAGCTTCTGCCGATGATGGACGAGGCGGACGTTGAGCGCGTCGTCATCGTGCCGCCGTCATGGGAAGGCGACCGCATCGACTATGCGATGGAAGCCCACGCCAAATATCCGACCCGCTTCGGCATCATGGGCCGCATTCCGCTCGCCGACCCGAAATCGGCCGCGCTGCTGCCGAAATGGAGGGAGCAGCCCGGCATGCTCGGCATCCGCGTGTCGTTCAATGCGGCGCAGACCGCGTGGCTCACCGACGGCACCGCCGACTGGTTCTGGCCCGCCGCCGAGAAGGCCGGCATCCCGGTGATGTTCCTCGCCCCCGGCAACCTGCCGATCTTCGCCGCCATCGCCGAGCGCCACCCGCAGCTTGCCCTCATCATCGACCACATGGGGCTGTCGATCGACATCGCGAAAGCGGACAAGCGCGAGGAGGCGGTGGCGCAAGCGGCCGCGCTCGCCAAATACCCCAACGTCTCGGTGAAGCTGTCGTCGGCGCCGACCTATTCGTCGGAGCCCTATCCCTGCCGCGACATGACCCCGTTCATCCGCCGCCTCTACGACGCGTTCGGCCCGCAGCGCTGCTACTGGGGAACAGACATGACGAACTCCTTCGCCAAGGCGACGTACCGCCAGCGCATCACGCACTTCACGGAGGAGCTCGCGTTCCTCTCGGAGGAGGACAAGGACTGGATCATGGGGAGGGCGATTAGGGGGAGGCTTGGGTGGGCGTAGGGGCGTGGAGGCGCAACCGAAGGGGCTTCGCTAAAGCATCATGAACTCATTCAGTCGCAGCAGCAGAAACCCGTGATGACGCAATTTTTCGATAGCGTGCGCTGCATCAATTTTCATTCCATCGATCGATAGCTCCGCGGAAACGCTTCGAAATTCCAGCATATGGGCGGCGGCAGCAAACACAGTTCCCAACGCCTCCACGTAAGCGGCGCCGGGTGCATTCAATTCTACACTCCTGAATTCAGTTTCGTCGGTTTCGTCGGATTTGAGCAGGGCATTAGCGAAATAGCGAAGTGCATACGAGGGCCGCACAGGCGATGGTGCCTGATGATCGGACGGTTCCGCATAGGGAGATTCATCGGCCGACCGCCTCAAAAAGATCATGTAGTTCGCTTGGGCTATCCGCCCGTCCCCATAAAGCGCGATAAATCCAGGCAAGTCGATCCATTTATGAGGAACGGCACCGAACAAAACATGTTGAGGGTCGAAGGCAGGAAGCCGAGGGACGTCCGGTCGGACACTACACGTGTCGTGCAGAACGATAATTGCCCTTGATTGCAGCCAGTTCCACCGGGCTTCCGTCACACTTTCTTTGAATCGCCTTAATGCCTTGAATCTTGAGGTCAACGCTTCGACACTCATAAATCTCAAACAGGATTCACGATCATCAAAATCCTGCCTGCCCAGGTCCAGCAGCCACACGAGCATTCTTTCTCGGCCATCGGCTCTGTCGACGGCCCATAGCCTGTTGATCACCTCTCTGAAACGAACCAGGGCCTTTTCGGGATCAGTAAAAAGCACGACTCGCCCAGGGCCTGTTTGGAAATAGGCAACGCCATCTTTGAACTCGTTTGCGAGCAAGTCATAGGTGTCACGTCTGAGTTCGGAGCGAGATACGAGTTCTGGCGCGGCGCTATTGAACGCAGCCTCAATGCTCTGGTCGCCTCCCCCCCGGATTAGGCGATAGAGCCGCCGTAGGTCATTGCGGAACTCTCCATAAGCAGGGTTGTTACCAAATAATGCCCGCTCGACGGGGCGCAGATCTAACGGCAAGTAATTATCTGCGCACCAAGCCCGCACGCTTCGTTCGCTTACCCGCACCGCTGCGGCGAACTCCTTGACTGTCCACGGTATGCCTTCGGTATCGGATGAACCCTCAGGTCGGGTGCCCCGGTCAAGATGCCGGGAAAGCAATTCTCCGAAGCGCTCCACAGCGCCTGCTTCCGGTCGGTTTCCACTTCCCTTCCCGATCATTGCCGCTTCCGGTCGGGTGCGTGACGGATGTGCATCGTTGCCGCGAAATGAGCGCTAATAAAAAGGCTGGCCAAGTTTTGACAGGAGCCGGCCATGCACACCGCTCTCGCTCATGCCATCAGCAATCCGCTTCTCGTATTCTACATAGTCCAGGGCCTTATCGACGCAATAGCCGCGGCTCTATACCGGCATCGCAATCGCAGCGTTCTCTGCCTCTGGTATTCGGTGTCGGCGTTTCTTCATTGGGGCTTCGGACTCTGTCATCTGATGAATTTCGGATGAGCGGGCGGCACCAACTGATTTCCAAACGTGTTGGCGATTTCATCGTGACGTCACAGGTCGACGGCGGCGAGGGTGATGTGAACTGGTCTCGTAGAATGCAGTAGCAGACGGCAAACTTTACCGCCATCTGAACAGGCTGCGATGAAATAATGTGATAAATTTACAACACGTTAGACTTTTTTAAAAAGCAACGTCAGGCGCTCACCGTTGACCATAATTAAAGCTACCCCGGGCTCAACGGCTGCGAACGCCGCCAGCAATGCCGCGAGCGCACACAATACTCCGGTTGCTGTGTAAAGCGTAGTCATACGGCACTCTATACTTTGTACGCAATTTTCCTTTGATCGATTCGATTCGTGAGAATTTCGAGAAAATCACCGGCACGCGTGGCACCCGGCCGCCAGCGCGGCGTATCGAGCGTCACCTGCTGGAGGATCTCATGCCCAACCGAGCATTGACCGCTCGGAGTCAAGCGGAAGATATCGACATTCAGCGGCAGTGTGCGCACATGAAGCCTGCGGAGCGAAGGCTGAGAAACAACGACAGCATCGTGACCGAGATGGTCAAACTCGTCATCCACCGTCAACCGAACGCCAGCGCGGTCTGCCGCCCGTTGAAGGATAACGAGATCGCGGTAAAGGCTTGTGCGGTCAGCGACAGGACCGCCGGCGCCCGCGCGATCGCTGCCAACCCGTTGTAGCGGGTTTATGATCCACCGGTCGATCCCGATCTCGCGCAAGCGCGCTGGCATATCATCAAGATAACGCCGCTTGGAAGGAAGCAGTACCGATTGCACCACTAATTTGGTTCGCGGCGCTAAAACCTCGATTGCCCGCTTGATACCCTCAACTGAGGCCGCCCATGCGCCAGCAACGCCGCGAATGCGATCGTGAATGTCGGCAGAGGCCGCATCCAGGGAAATCGCGATCTTGTTTGGCGCCAACGTTGCCAACAAGTCGACGGCATCGACAAGCTTAGTGCCATTGGTGACTACAGTGGCGGGCACGCCCAGGAACCGGCCGGTCGCCAATATCGCCTGCGTATAGGGGAGGGACTCCGCTAGGAGCGGCTCATAGCCCTGGATGGCCAGTGTAAAAATCGGCGCTCGTTCAGCCGCCTCGCGGATGAAGCGCGCCATCTCTTCGGGCCGCAGGAGCGTTTCTGTTATTTCCCGCCGCTGCCGAACAATGCAAAAGGAGCATGAGAGATTACAGCCGTTCCTCGCCGGCACGACGAATGTCAAAAGCTGACCTCTGGTGCCCGGTTCATATTGAAGCGATTGAAGTCTGACAGCCGGTTTGTAGTCCGGATGCAGCGATTGGACTCCGACACCCGGTTTGTAGTCCCGATGCGGCAATAGAACCGACACCCCCATTTTTGCCCCCAAGCCGCCATCAATATGACATCATCAAAATAACAACTTTGACAACGTCGCAATATTCAAAACTTTTTAAAAGTACCATTTTTTGAAATAATGTGATAAATTTACAACAAAAATTGTAAGAATGCAACCACCGAAGCGGACATGACGGGTGCAGCTATAAGCTTAAAAATTCATCAAGTCCAAGCAATAGAAAACCGTGATGACGCAATTTCTCAGTAGCATGCATCGAATCGATTTTCATGCCGTCAATCGACAGCTCTGCAGGCGTGCTTCGCAACCCGAGCATTTGGGCGGCCGCGAGGTAGGCGGTTCCCAGCGCCTCCACATAGCTCCAACCAGGCGCCTTCAAACTAAGTCCCCTTATCTCGTGCTCTCCCTTCTCACCGGATTTGAGCAAGGCATTACCAAAATACTGAAGGCCGTACGATTGTTGTTCCGGCGATGACATATTGTCTGATCGTTTCGTTACTTCCGGAAATACTTCCGCGGCGCGCCTCAAAAAAATCGAGTAATTCGTTTGTTGCAGTCGTTCGTGGCCATAGAGTTCAAGGAATTCAGGCGAGCCCGCCCACCTTGGAGGAATTGCGCTAAATAAGACATGATGGGGGTCGAAGGCAGGAAGCCTAGGCCTTTCCGGCCGAACCCTGCGCGTATCGTGCAAAACAATTACGGTCCGCGAGTGCAGCCAGTTCCAACGGGACTCCGCAACGCTCTCTCTGAACAGCTTCAACGCCTTGAATCTGCTGATCAACGCTTGAACGTTCATGAACCTCGTTAGAGACTCGGGATCTTCCCAATCCTGCCTCCCCAAGTCCACGGTCCAGATCAGGATTCTTTCTCCGGCGTCGGCTCTATCGACGGCCCACAGCCGGTTCATCAGGTATCTGAAACCGGCCAGCGCCTTGTCGGGCTGAATATTGAGCACGGTTTGCCCGCCGCCAATTTGGAAATAAGCGGCAGCTTCCTTGAACTCATTTGCAATTAGGTCATATGAGTCCTGCCCCGGCAAGGCCGATGTTATTACCGATTCGCCCTCGCCCCTCGCTTCCACACCAACCGCCGAAATCCGATCCGCGATGTACTTACAGACCCCCTCAATCTCTGTGTCGGAAAGCAGCGGGCTGTAGGCCGATCTCCCAACGATCTCTCCGCTGCTGGGATCGCCGACGTAATCCCAATGCGACAGGAACAGGCGGACCAGCACGTCCGCATCCGCGGGCTTGAGATTGGTCCGGCCCACAAGCTTGGGCGTCAGAGACCTGATGAGCGAGCTTTGCCAGCGCAGCAGGTCGTCGAGATAGCGGTCGCTGTGGCGCGGCTTGCCGGATAGGTGACCGCCCCGCTCCTTCCAGCGCTGGGCCAGTTCGCGCACGAACTCGACGGGCGCATCGGTAGGGCTGGCAGAGACGGATCTTGCGATGATTTCAAGCGATTCCAGGACCTTGGGAGGCGCCGCAGCGTTCATGGGAGCCTCGAACCCCATCCGCGCGAGCGCCTGCGAGGGGAGCGGCCAATCAAAACGGCGTCTTGAGGGTCGCCGCGCACTTTCAGCCACGTTGGTTTTTGGAATCATCGCTCACTTTCATCCAAGCAAGACCGAAAACGCGAAAGATGTCAATTGGTTCCAAAACTTGTAAAGCCAGGAGAGCACCAGGAGATAGGTATAATATTCTTATAACGCGAGAGAGTTATTAATACTAATAGACATTCATGTCAATGTCATATATTCTGAATACAATAAAAATCTTCAAAGAAGGAGGTAATATAGTCCACGGTTCGGCCTTCCGAATCCCTCACGCGACACCGATCAGGTGGTTGTCCCACCTCCTCGGCGAGAGCGACTGGTCAAAGTCCCGGTAGTGGCGAAGGACACTCGCGAGGTCGACCCCAATGTGGGAGGCCAGACAATGTCGCCACATGACCTCATCCTTGTCGCCTTTGCCGTCGCGGCCGGCTTGACCGTGTACGCGCTCCTGCGGTGGGCACCCCTATTGCTAGATTTACTGGCCGGAGGCGGTCGTCCTCCGCCCACCTCATCGGCAAGAACGGACGATGAATCCACAGACACCCCCACCCCTGCGGTGCCTGAAAGTGAAAATAATTACCGTTGGGCGAGGCGCATTGAAGCCGACGAAAGGATTGCGGAAGCAGCACTCAAGAAGGAGGAAGATGCAGCTATTGATGCGCTGGAGCAAGACAACAAGACGGATGAGTTTCGGCGGACGGGATAAGATCGCCGTTGCCGCGCGATCTCAGCCTTGCGCTCGGGAATCCGAGGTCACGCCGCTCGAACTGGTCGGTGCCGCGCTTTCGCGGGGCGTGGCGCCGGAACGGAATGGAACGTTAAAGTCAGAACGCTCGCGGAAATTGCGCTGTCCCTGTACCTCAGCAGCGACATCACCCGCGTGCCAGCGTCATGCAGTTATCGGCAAACGGTGATGCACTTCACCGAGGAGCCGATGACCTCGATTGGATCATGGGGCGCGGGCTGGCGGAGTGCCTGGGGTGGCATACGCGTGAATACGGTCGCGTAGGATGGGTTGAGCGGTAGCGAAACCCATCATCGGTCTGTCCGTGCAGCGCGCTCGATAATGGGTTTCGCATTCGCTCAACCCATCCTACTGAGTTACTACCGGGTTACGGCACGTTCGCGGCCTGGGCGGCCGCGATGGTCGCCGCCACGTCTTCCTCAAGCATGAAGCGCTGCTCCTTGAGGGCCTGGGCGGCGCGGCTGACGCGCTCCACATAGGTGGCGTGGTCGGGATAGCGCTCCTCGAGCGAAAGCCGCGGGTCACCGGAGGCGAGCCGCGCGGCCTTGGTCTTGGCGAAGTCGAGCTTCTGGCCGCTGGCATCGCAGCCGTCGAGCCCGTCCGCGCGCAATGCCCAGCCCGTATAGGTCGCGACCGGCACCGCGACTTCCGGCATGCGGATGCCGGCGATGTCGTTGCCGTCCGCATCCGCCTTGGGGACGAACACCGGATAGGGGGTCCCCTTGAGCTTGGGCGGCAGCACCGAGACGAAGCCTTTGTCGAAATCGGGGCCGAAGTCCCACAGATCGCCAGTGTGGTGGGCACCGTTGTAGACCACCCCCGGGATGCGGGGGAATCCGTACCCGTCCTGCGGCAGCGGCGGCACCAGCGTGCCGTCGGCGACGCGCGGCATCTGGTTGGCAGGCGGCGCCGTGCCGGCCGTCACCCAGGCATCGAGGTCAGTGAGCAGTGCCCGCAATGCCGCATTGGGGCGCAGCGGATTGCGCGGCTGCGCGCAGATGCCGGCTCCATTTCCGGCGCCGTGCGGGAAGCTGGCAAGCAGGTAATAGCGCACGTTGGCGGCGCTGCTGAGATCGAGGTCGCGGCCCTGGCTGTCGGTCTGCAGCATGGACGACGCCTTGGCCCAATATTCGTTCGCTGAATTCGCCGCGAAGGTCTTCGGGCAGGTGTTGCTTTCCTCGCAGCGGCGCAGGCGCCAGTCGGTCTTGCCGGTGACCGTGTCGGTGACCTTCACGTCGGCGAACGGAAACTGGTATTCGGGCGTCCAACGCGCCCTGTGCTGACGATGGGTGCGCACCGGCTGGGAGAAGCGGTAGTTGATGAACAGCCCGCCGCCGCCGGCCTTCCAGTTGAGGACGCCGTCGAACACCTTCGGGGCGGCGCCGGCCGCATGCTCCGGCTGATTGAAGCCGAGCAGCACATAGTCGTGCATGGTGCGGCACGGCTGAGAGGAACAGAACGAGTAGATATATTGCACGTCGCCGGCGAGCGGGTTCGGCGTCCCCTTATCGTCGGTCTCGGCATTGCGCACGAACGTCGCGATGTCGCGGATGGCCGCCAATCCCAACCCGGCCACCACCGGGTCCTTCGCCTCGTAGGTGAACTCGTAGAGCGCGGTCGGCCCGAACGAGCCAGGCCCGCCGAAATTGCCCGACGTCAGTTTGACCGCGTTCAACTTCGCATCGACATAATCCCACTCGGCACCCGGCACCGGAATCGGCGTATCGGCGTAGTTCTTTCGCACTGTGAGGCTCGCCTTCGACTTGTCGGCGCTCGCGGCCGGATAAGTGATCCGCTGCTGCGCCGGCGTCGCCGCCTTGTCGATGACGAATTCCTCGGTGTTGGGTCCGGTGATGGAGGAGCCGTCCGGATTTTTCGCAACCGGCATCGTGGCGGTGAACAGTTTGCCGTTGCGCGGCGCAGAAAAATCCCAGCCGCTTTCCAGCACCACATAGCCCTGGCGCATCAGAAAACCGTTGCCGCCGTCGCCCGACGACTCGACATCATTGCCGGTCTTGCTGTCGTTCAGAATCTGGAGCACGTTGGTGCGGCCCCGATTGGTGATCTCGTAGATCAGCCGCTTGTTGCCCTTGGTGCGATCGACCGGCCGCAGGATCTGGAAATCGGTGGAATACTTCACGGCGCCGTTGGGGTTTCTCGGCGCCAGGCCAATATCGACGATGATGGCATTAAGCGGGTCCTTGGGATCGACCTCGCCAATGATCTGCCCGCTGATGCGCTCATATTGCCCGACCGCGCCGAAACTTCTGCCTTCGAACGTCGGCGATTCAGTCTTGGTGATTACGACCTGCGTGACGCGTGCCTGTACGCATGGCGCACCGCAGAAGACCACGCCAATCAACGAAAGGCAGCAGGCGACGGCAGATGTGGAAGACGGTATCCTGGTCATATATGCCTCCCGCGAAGCTGAGTTGAAGCTTTTGTTTGGGTCGATCATATCGGCAAGGATTTCCGGAAGGAAGCATCGCGGGTCCGGCGAGATTAGCCCAACCGCGCGAAGCCCGACAATCCGTATTCCCGCCGCGACACCAGCGGCGTATGCGTGTTTCCCTTTGCGGGACAGTGTTCGTCATCCACATGTTTGACTTCGGCATCGGCGACCATTCACGCGGCGCACTCGTGCTGCTTGCCGTATCGGCTTTCCTCGCCGCCATTGCGCGCGGTTTTTCAGGCTTCGGCAGCGCGCTTATTTTCGTACCGCTTGCCAGCACCGCGATAGGACCGCAGGCAGCCGCGCCGCTCCTGCTGATCATCGACGGCGTGGCCGCAGCCGGGCTGATCCCCAGCGCCTGGCGACATGCCGACAGGCGCGATGCCGGGACCATGTCGATTGGCGCGCTCGCCGGGATACCGCTGGGCGCGTGGGTCCTGATCAAGTCCGATCCATTGTGGATTCGCTGGGCCATCGCAGTGTTCGGAACGCTCCTGCTCGCGCTGCTGATGTCGGGCTGGCGCTATCGCGGTAAGCCCACAGCAGCAATCACCGTGGGCGTCGGCGCGGTGGCGGGCCTGCTGGGCGGAGCGGCGCAAGTGGGCGGGCCGCCGATCGTTGCTTATTGGCTCAGCCGTCCGATTCCGGCGGAGACTATCCGCGCCAACATTGTTCTTTACTTTGCGATCGCGACGATGATTTCCGCCACGGCCTACCTCGCCGGCGGTCTCCTGACCTCATCGGTCATCGGACTGGCGTTGGTCACCGGTCCTATTTATGCGCTGGGGCTTTATGCCGGTTCGCGCATCTTCGGGCTCGCGAGCGAACTCACGTTCCGGCGGATATGCTTTGTGCTGATTGCCGTCGCCATCATCTTGAGCCTACCGGCGCTCGACGGCATCGGGCATTAAAATCTATCTCAGCGACCGCCGAAGGCCCCAGTAGGCCGCCTTGCCTTTTTGAAACAGCGCGGACTCGGCCGGCACCCGCGCCCTGAAAACCTCTTTGGATTTCTGTTCAAGGCGATGCCGCAAGTAATGGATGACTCCCAACCGCTTGCGGTACTCGGCGAAGTAAGCCTTGAGCTCTTCGCGCGTTCGAGCCAAGCCGTTGTCGCCGTACTTGGTCACATAGGGTGTGAAATCCGGGTAGAGTCTCGACTTGGGCCAGCTGCCATGCAGCGTGGTCTTCATGAAATTGCCAATGAGCAGGTCGTCAAAAATCTGGTGGTCCACTGCGGTCATGAGCGAATGCCGAGGTACCTCAAAAGTGATGCCCCGCTTGAAACGCTTTTTGTTGAGGCTCACGGTGTTATCAATGCCCCCCACCCGCAACGTTACGTGATCCAAAAAGTCGCCCAAATGCTCAAAGCTCTTAAAATACTTCTCAAGCCGGGCGAATTCTCCTGGGTCCAAGGTGTCGGACCAGACATCGCCGCATTCCGCTGCGGTGAGGACCCTGCGTGACGTTGGCGACGGATCGATCTGCGACCAGGTGCTCGTTTCGAAATCAAAACGGATGAAGGCGGGCCGAAGCTTGCCTGTCCTGGACTTGAACCCGCGCGCATAGTCGTCGAGCTTGGTCACGTAAGCATTGGCCCACTGGCTGTCTTCGCGCAGGTAATGGTGCATGGAGCTTGAGGGTACAAAGTAGGTCGCCCCGATCGCATCCATCTTCTGGGTGATCATTCGACCTACGGGGAATCGCCGCGCGGCGACCGGGGGGATGAATCGCCCGTCCTCGTCGTAGAAGTTGATCATGTCGGCGTCGCCATAGCCGGTCAGCGCCATTAAAAAGCTGGTCTTATAGGTCGATGCAATCTGTCGAACCGTCGGCATCCAGCCACAGTCCGAAGCATCGTTGAGGTCGATCAGCAGCCTGCCATCCACGTCAATCAACAGAATGGCGTCCTGATTGTAGTCGGAGATGCAGTAGACACGCACTTTAGGGGATAGGCTGACCCAGGCGCGGTCGTTGAGAAGATGAACATCAAAACCGCTTTGCTGGAGGTGGCGGAAGATTCGGCCGCCGAAGTGGTCAGCGAGCAGGACCTTCTGCCCCAGAAACAAAGGGAGGGAGGTGGGATTGAGATGGTCGGGGTGCCCGTGTGAAAACCAGACATACTCAGCCCGGCGCATGCTCTCCTTTTGTTCCTCCGGGATCTCGTGTGAAAAAGTCCAGCTGCCAAAATAGGCCTCTCCTTCGATCCAGGGATCGGTCGCCAAGACTGGCTTGCCATCGTGCACAATAATGGTGGCATTGCCGATCGTTTCAAATCCGAGGTTCATGGCGAAGTCCCCAGGATCGTTGTATCGTGCTCAACCAGCCCTTCCTGGCGGTCGCGCCACGCTCTGGGACGATCAAGAGCTCGTCGTCGCCCTGCCCGGCCCAGCTATGGCCGCGTCTGCGCGAAAAATTGGATGCCGGTTCGGAGGGGAGGCAGGTTAGCGAGAAACCCAGTCCCCATGACGGCTGTGAGCATGACCCGCGCTGCGACTTTAACGCGATGAGCAGCGAATGGTTCCCCGCTATGCGCAATCTGCGCAGCACTCGCCGGTCCAGGCTTCGCGGCCTTCCTTGACAAGCAGCCCGACGATCGCAAGCGAACCGACGCTGTCGATCCACCAGAATCCGAACAGCGCTTGCGCCGCAAGGCTGATCACGGCGACGAAGGACAGCCATCCGCAGGTGATCGCTTCGATAGCATCGGCCCGCAATGCACGGCTGCCCAGTTTTTCGGCAAGATCGAGCTTGCGGCGGGCGAGATAGCGCATAATGGGTATCGCGAGCAGCGTCACGATTAATCCCGGCCAGGAAAATTCTTCGGCCTGCTGTTGCCAGAGATTCCAGCTCGCTGCCACGACCACGTAAGCCGCGAGCGTGAACAGCAACGCGCCGCCGATGCGACTAGCGATATGTTCCGCATTCTCTGAAAACGCCTGGCCATGGCGAAGTTCAATCGCCAAGCGCCAGACCAGTACACCGGCCGAAATCAGCTCGATCACGCTGTCGAGCCCGAAAGCGACCAGCACAAGGCTGCCGGCTGCAATTCCGGATGCGAGCGCCACCACCGCCTCGATAATCATCCAGCCGATTGTCAACCATTCGAGGCGGAACACCTCGCGAATGAGCTGCGTGCGGTCGACCTTCGGCTTCGTTGGCAAAACGAGCGCGGGCGGGGCGCAACAGCCGTCCTCACACGTTTGCGCGATCTTCTCTGTCTGTATCATGCGGCATTCCATAGACCCAGCAATATTCAGCTTAGGTCGAACATATCAGCCGCAGCGGCGGAGGACATGGACTTCAGGGCAGCCGTTACTCCGCCCAAGGGTCACCACCGCAATTTCGAGGTCGTCGAAATGTCTTAGATTGCGAGTGGCGGGTTCCGCGTCGTTCCTCCAATGAAGCCGCGCGAACCGGTTGACCCTGGATCCTGGGAATGCCGAAATCAAGTCCCTGCCCCGCAAAAAATGGTGTGCGAGCCTGGTACCCAATCCCTCGACGCTGCGACTCTCCCAAACCCTAATTTAATATCATGATATCATGTTGGTATTCCTGTTTTTCCAGTGAACACGCACGCTGATTCACTGATTACCAAGCTGCTTGCGGCTCCTCCCGGAAGGCCCGATACTCCCAGCAAACAGAGCTGATTGTGCCAATGCAGGGAGGACAACATGTCGGACGATGCTATTCCGCGGCGTGGTTTTTTAAAAGGCGCGGGGGCGGCCGGCGCGGCCGCCGCGACAGTGCTCAGCGGACATTCCGACGCCGCGCAGGCGCAGACGCCGCCTACCGCCGCAGAAACGGCCACGAACGAGGCTCATCTCACCTTGACCGTAACCGAAGCGGCGTTCCTGTCCGCCGCCTACGACACCTTCATCCCGGCCGACAGGCTGTCACCGTCCGGCACCGACTGTGGACTCGTCACTTACATCGATCGCCAACTCGCGGGTGCGTGGGGCAATGGCGCGCGGTTCTATCGCAATGGGCCGTTCCTGCCGGGCAAGCCGGAGCATGGCTATCAACTGCCGCTGACGCCGCGCGAATATTTCGCCGCCGGCATCAAGGCAGTCAACGCCTGGACGCGCAAGGTCTACGGCAAGGATTTCGACCGCCTTGCACCGGCCGAACGCGACGCTGCGCTGAAAGCCATGGAAACCGGCAAGGCCGAATTTGCGGATTTCAATGCGAAACCGTTTTTCGAGGCACTATACCAAACGGCAATGGAGGGATTCTTCGCCGACCCGATCTATGGCGGCAATCGCAACAAGGTGTCGTGGCGGATGGTCGGATATCCGGGCCTGCCGGCAAGCTACAGCGCGAAGGCCGAAGCCTATCGCGGCAAGAAACTCAACATCGAGCCAAAATCGATTGCCGACTTCAGCTGACGGGAGCGCGTCATGGCCAAGACAATGAAATCCGTTGATGCCGTCCTGGTCGGCGTAGGTTGGAGCGGCAGCATCATGGCCCGGGAGCTTACCAAAGCCGGCCTGTCAGTAGTGGCGCTCGAGCGCGGTGCCCAGCGCACACCAGGCGAGGATTTCACCCTCCCGAGCGTGCGCGACGAACTAAAATACCGGGTGCGGCTGGAACTGATGCTCGATACCGCGACCGAGACGGTCACCATGAGACATGAGCCGTCTGAGACGGCGCTGCCGATGCGCCGATGGGGGGCGTTCCCGCTGGGCGATGGCCTCGGCGGCGCCGGTACCCATTGGAACGGCGTCACCTGGCGCTTCACGCCGAGCGAGTTCGTGCTGCGCACGCATCTCACCGATCGCTACGGCAAGAACGCCATTCCGGACGATATGATGATCCAGGACTGGGGCATCACTTACGAAGACCTCGAACCTCACTACGACCGCTTCGAAAAGCTGTGCGGCACCTCCGGCCGGGCCGGCAATCTCAGGGGCACGCGCATCGAAGGCGGCAACGTCTTCGAAGGCGCGCGCTCGGACGAATATCCGAACAAACCCCTGGTGATGTCGCAAGCCGGCCTGATCTTTACCAAGGCCACCCGGGAGCTCGGCTACCACCCGTTCCCGACGCCAGCCTCGAACTCCAGCGCGCCTTACGTCAATACGGAAGGCCTGACCATCGGGCTGTGCGAATATTGCGGGCACTGCGAGCTGTTCGGCTGCGAAGCCAACGCCAAGGCGAGCCCCAACATTTGCGTGCTGCCAGTGCTGATGCAGGACCCGCGGTTCGAACTGCGCACCCATGCCTATGTGAGCCGGCTCATCTACGACAAAGCGGCCAAGAAGGTGCGCGGCGTTGCTTATATCGATCGACACACCGGCGAGGAAGTCGAGCAGCCGGCCGAAATGGTGGTGCTGTGCGCGTACCCGTTCAACAATGTCGGGCTGATCCTCGCTGCCGGCATCGGCGAGCCCTACGATCCGCTGACCAGCAAGGGCGTGGTCGGCAAGAACTACTGCTTCCAGGTCAATGCCAACCTGCCGATTTTCGTCGAGGAAGAAATCAATCCGTTCATCGGCACCGGTGCAACGCCTGCCGCGATTGACGACTTCCAGGGCGATAACTTCGACCACAGCGGGCTGGGATTCCTCGGCGGCGGCTTTCTCGCCCCGACCGTGAGCGGCGGACGTCCGATCCAAGTGCGCGCCGTGCCGCTGGGCACCCCGCGGTGGGGCTCGGCGTGGAAGGAAGCAACGGCGCGGTGGTACAACCACACATTCCCACTGTACTTCCACGGCTCCAGCTACGCCCACCGCACCAACTATCTGGATCTCGATCCAAACTATAAGGATGCGATCGGGCGGCCGCTGGCGCGCATGACGTATAATTTCAAGCCGAACGATCACAAGATGTCGGCCTACGTCATGGGCAAAATGATGGAGATCGCGCGTGCCGCGAATGCCAAGATCATCGGCAATCCGCTGACGCGCAATAACTTCGATGCGACGGTCGGTGGATCGTCACACCACACCGGCGGCGCCATCATGGGCACCGACCCCAGGGCCAGCGTGCTCAATCGCTACCTGCAGTCATGGGATGTGAGCAACCTTTTCGTCATGGGCGGGGCGGCGTTCCCGCAAAATGCCGGCCATAACCCTACCGGCACGATCGCGGCACTCACCTACTGGTCGGCCCAGGCGATCACGTCGCAATACATCAAGTCGCCCGGCCCGCTGGTTCCTGCGTGACGCATTAGTGCGAAGCTTCGTAGGATGGGTTGAGCGGAGCGAAACCCATCAACGGCCCTTCCGCCCGGCATGTCCCCGATAGGTTTCGCTTACGCTCAATCCATCCTACGACCGCGAGATAATCGAATGAAAGTCGGCCTGTTCGATCATGTGGAGCAGGCGGATCGCCCGCTCGCGACATTGTTTGACGAACGCCTGACCTTCGCGGCCGCGGCCGACGAGGCGGGTATCTACTGTCTGCATGTGGCGGAGCATCATTGTACACCGCTCAACATGGTGCCGGTGCCCGGCGTGTATCTTGCTGCCGTGGCGCGGGCGACCCGACGCATGCGGCTTGGCCCGCTGGTCTATTTGCTGCCGCTCTATTCGCCGCTTCGCCTGATTGAAGAGATCTGCATGCTCGACCAGCTCAGTCATGGGCGCTTCGAGGTTGGCGTCGGCCGCGGCGTGTCGCCGTTCGAGCTTAACTATCACAAGATCGATCACGATCAGTCGCGCGACATCTTCATCGATGCGTTCCGGTGCATCAGCGCAGGACTCACGGCGGAGACCTTCAGCTATACAGGAGCCCACTTCAATTACAAGGATGTGCCGATGCCGCTGCGGCCGGTGCAGCAGCCGCATCCCGCTTTCTGGTACGGCTCCTCCAATACCATCGGGGCGACCTGGGCAGGCGAGCACGGCATGCATTTTCTGAGCCTCGGGCCGACTTCCTTTGCCAAGACCAACATCGACGCCTTCCGATCCGCCCTCGCAAAGCGCGGCGGCGCCGCATTCCCGAAGGCCGAATTCCGCGGCGGCACCGCGATTGGCGTGCTGCGCAATATTGTGGTGGCGGATACGGACGTGGAGGCGCACCGCATCGCGCGGCCCGCCATGACACATCATCTCGATATGCTTAACTGGCTACGCGACATGCATAGCTCAAGCGACCTTGCGGCGCGCCTAAGCGTGCCGCGACTCTCGAAGAAAATCTCCAGGACGGAACCTTGATTGCCGGCACGCCCGATACAGTCATCGCCGTCATCGAGCGCCAGACCGCTGAGCTCGGCATCAACTATCTGCTCTCGTACTTGTTCTTCGGCGAGATGACGCTTGTGCAAGCGCTGCGGTCTTTGCAGCTATTCCGGACCGAGGTGATGCCGCGAATCGCGCATCTCTAGGCTTGCAGCGTGTAGCCTGGATGGAGCGACGCGCAATCCGGGAACAGAGGTGCAAACTGCCATGGCGGTCCCGGATTACGCAACCGCCATGACGCGGTCCCTCCATCCGGGCTACGATTTCTACACGTCAAACGCCGCGTCGATCGGCACACGATAGCCATTCGCCAATCGATTGGTCTCGTTTGCCATGCCGACCACGGCCATGAGTTCGCCGAACATCTCGTCCGTCATGCCGGCCTTGCGGGCGGAAGCGATATGGCTCGCGATGCAGTAGCCGCAGCCGTTGGTCACGCTGACGGCGACATATAGTAGCTCTTTGATCAGCGGACTCAGCGCGCCCTCGGCCATCACATCCTTCACGCTCTCCCAGGTGCGTCTGAGCGACGCCGGATCATTCGCCAGATATTTCCAGAAATTGTTGACGTCCTCGACGCCGCGGCTACGCTGGATGTCGTCGAAGACAACCCGCACTATCGGCGACGCGTCGGCATATTCGATCGGTTTTGGTCTGCTCATTGATTTGTCTCCCAGACGGTTCTCAAATGTCGCAAGAGTCCGCCGCGATTCCGAGCGAGGCAAGTCATAGGGAGGATGAAAATGACGCATGCGTTCTCCGGCCAGAGTATACCCGTCTGCGCGCCGCCCGATCCTCACCCGCATGCACCCAAATGCGAATTTCCGCCGCTCGCGTGCGACTGTCATGCTCATATTTGCGGGCCACAGAGCGTCTATAAGTACATTGCCGAACGTATTTACTCTCCGCCCAATGCTCTGCTGCCGGAATATCGCCATGTGCTGGAGACCCTCGGTTGCAGTCGTGCCGTACTGGTACAGCCGAGTTTCTACGGGACCGACAATTCCGCCATGCTGGCCGCAATGAAAATCGCAGGTCCTGCCTTCCGTGGCGTTGCCGTCATCGCCGACACCGCGACGGCACAAGAGCTGGAAGCGATGCATGCGGCAGGAGTGCGCGGTGCACGGCTCAATATTGTAGACCTGCGCGAGGGCAAGGGGCAGCTCCCGGTCGAGCGCATCGCGAAGCTCGCCGAACGCATCAAGCCGCTCGGCTGGCATATCGAGTTCTTGATGCATGTGGATGAGTTTCCGGATCTCGATACAAACCTCGACTCACTCCCCGTAGACATCGTGTTCGGGCATCTGGGTTATGTGACGACCGAAAAGGGGATAGCGGCGCCGGGCTTCCAGGCGCTGCTGCGGCTGCTGCGCGACGGACGCGCCTGGGTCAAGTTCACGGGCCCTTACCGCATTTCTTCGCAGCCGTTGCCCCATGCGGACACCCACGAGTTCGCGCACGCGCTCGTGGCTGCGGCACCCGACCGGATCGTATGGGGGACCGATTGGCCGCATGTCATGACCAAATGGACGCTCCCGATGCCCAATGATGGTGCAATCGCCGATCTTCTGCTCGACTGGATTCCCGATCCGAATCTGCGCCAGCGCGTCCTCGCTGAAAATCCGGCGGCACTTTACGGGTTCCCGTGAGCGCACGTGAGCCTGTGACCCGCGTTTCAATTACCGTTCACAGGAAGTGGATGTGCCTTGCTTATGACTTCGCCTTAACGTCGCGTGACAACACTTGCCGGCAGAGCAATCTGAGTTAGGGAATAAATGTTGCGTAAACATTAGGCCCGTGGCAGGTGAACAAAGCCTTCGGGACTCTTGGCCGGGCGGCTTGGAGCTAACTCCATATGGAGCATTAATTTGTGCCGTGACCGCAAACGCCCCATAATTCGGGGCATCGGTGTTCCGGTTTGGCAAAACGCGAACGTCCCCGCGACACCCAGACAGCCGAGCGCGCGATCGCAAACTTCGGAGGTCCAAAATGGCTTAATACCGGAATCGTTAGCGATATAATTACATCCTATACGTGCACCATCAATCAAAGTCTATCCCCAGCGCACCCCAGTCGGACTTCCACCCTCTGCGCTGAGGAACAGCAATCTGCCGCCCCAGTCCTGCCGATCTAAGGCGGCGTGGTCGCAAATTTCCTGCTACGTCATTATTTGCGTTTGGCGCGCACCTTTTTTCGCACCGATTTCGATGCCGAATCTTTACCTGCGATGCTGAAATCGTCCAGCTTCTTGCCCGACTTGAGTGCCGCCGCAAGCCATCGCGGCTTCAGCCCGCGTCCCGCCCAAGTTTCACTCGGATTATCTGGATTGCGGTATTTTGGAGCTACCTTACCCCTTGCTCCACGGCCGAAGGCACCTTTTGATCGGACGCCAGCGGCCTCGACGCGTGAAAGCTTGGCAAGCTCGGACTCCAAGGAACGGCGCTCGTCGGCGACCTTACCTCCCAATACCGCATCGATCTTGCCGCGAAGGCCGATGAGTGCGTCGATCGACATCGATTTCAAATTCATATTCATCCTGCTCCCTTGAAAGGATTACTTTTATTATATCGATCTGGCCGTAAATGCAAGTCGAGCTATGCGACAAAGCGTGGGTATCGCATTTGATTCGTTTGAGCCCCTCTTTACCGTGCGCAATGAATTCCGCGCACAAGCTTGCGCCCACAGAGGCCAAGTTTGAAAAAATGAGCGCATAAACAGAATAATTCAACCTAAAGGGACTGCCGGCTGCGATTTCAGCAAAGACGAAGATAACGTTAACCGGGCATAAAGGGCAGGTGCCCCAGATCGGTCAGATGACAATGATCCCCAAAAATAAGCCCGCCAGCACGTAAGCAGCCGCTGACTATCGATCCTCGTCACATCAAATCGATCGGTTTGTTTGCCGACACTCGTCAATCCCGAAAACGGATTTTGCTGGCCGGTTGACCTCGTGCCGCCGCACGGAAGGCGATCGTCAATTGGTGGCAAACTGCCTAAATACTTCTGATGTAAATCGTCGTCGTTAGAATGCCGGCCGCACAATTTGACCCTGTCGGCCTCATTGCAGCAAATTACTGACCTGATTGCGCCATTGCGGCAAATTCGGCGCAACGACATGGTGCTGCCACAGATGATCAGATGAAATTCGATCCGGTGTGGTGCCGGTCAGATAGGATGGCCCGATACTTGTCGCATGGCCCAATGTGCGCCTCCCATGAGCACCGAAATGGGGTCCGCCAAGGTCTTACAGCTCGCTCTGTCGTGGCTGTTGCGGAGTCACCAAACAACACCTGTTTTCGGCGCGTTTCCGAATGTCCGAAATACCTTACTCCAACAAATTCACAAGGTCCGGTCGCGCTCCAAATGCTTGCCCATCCTCGCGCCATTCTCATCAATATCGAGTGGTATGCGCGTTTATTGTGTCCATGAGAGAACACCTCTTCTGGCAATTTTTCGGACTGGCGTGACCAACAGCCGGCCGAGCATGCAAGACTCGATGACCGTGCCGTCAACGGGCCCCCGGCTCGGCAGCGGCGCGCAGAACGAACGCCGCCGAAACACGGAAGCTGCACAATGATTCGCAAAGCATTTGCGCGGCCGCGTCCCCCGAGCGCGATGCGCTCATAATGGCGGTCGCGGTAATTCGCTCATTGATCTAATTTTCCCGGCTACGAGATCGAGGACGCCGGCTAGTGGACCAGCGGGCTAGGTCGAAAAGTCGCACGACAGACCAAACCCAGCGAACAAGCCTTGTCGCTACGCCGACATGAATGCTATTTGTTATCTTATATTGTGCGCTGCAGCAGCCGCGGTGACTGCAAGTTCCTCTTGAAATCTGCCACGGTGTCGCTAATCCGACGGACGGCATGCGCGAGGCCTCTTGGACCTCAACGTCAGTAGTGAACTGACCGCGCGGCAATTCGAATCTGATCTCGGTAAAGGTTCGATGGGGTCGCCGCGGTCGCAACGCCGGGAGTAAGAAAAATGTCGCTCGTCGAAGCACGCGGCCTGGTCAAACGCTTCGGGTCGCTGACCGCGGTCGATGACATTTCGTTTTCGGTGGAACGTGGCGAGGTGGTCGGATTCCTGGGGCCGAACGGCGCCGGCAAGTCGACTGCCATGAAGATCATCAGCGGATTCATGGAACCGACCGCCGGGCAGGCGTGGATTGACGGCCACAACAGCCATACTGACCCGATACCGGCCCGACGCCATCTCGGTTATCTACCGGAAGGCGCACCTGCGTACGCCGACATGACGGTCGCGGCTTTCCTCGAGTTCGTCGCGGCGATGCACGGAATGAACAGGCAGCAGGCCAACAGGCGCCTCGCCGAGCTGGTCGACCGCATTCATCTTGCGAGCGTCTGGAATCAGCGTATCGAATCCCTGTCCAAGGGCTTTAAACGAAGGGTCGGCATCGCCCAGGCGCTGGTGCACGATCCCGACGCGCTGATCCTTGACGAGCCGACCGACGGGCTGGACCCGATCCAAAAATACGAAATGCGCGACCTGATCCGCTCGATCGCGCCGCAAAAGGCGATCATCATATCGACGCACATCCTGGAAGAAGTCGAAGCAGTCTGCAACCGCGCCATCATCATCGCCAAGGGGCGGATGCTTGCGGACGCGACGCCGGCCGAATTGTTGGCGCGTGCGCCGAGCCACGGCAGGCTCGCACTGGCGCTGGTGACCGCCAATCCGCAAGGCGCAATCGATATCCTTTCGAAGCATCCAGGCGTCGGACGGGTGGAGATCGTCCAGCGGGTCAACGGTGTCACACGCCTTGCGGTGCAAACTTCGAAGGCCTGTCCCTCCACGAGCGAGCTTACGAGCCTGCTCGGCCAGTCAAACATCGCGGTGACCGAGTTCTATATGCAACGGGCGACGCTCGACGACGTATTTCGCCAGATCGCAAACCACGGGGCGGAGAACTAAAACATGCACCCCCTGCTCCTCGTATTTCGCCGCGAATTTGCTGGCTATTTCTCAACCCCGGTGGCGGCGGTATTCCTTATTGTCTTCCTGGCACTTGCGGCCGGCATGACCTTCCTGGTCTCCGGCTTCTTCGAACGCGGCCAGGCCGACCTGTCGGGCTTCTTCTTCTGGCATCCATGGCTCTACCTCGTGCTGATGCCTGCGATCGCGATGCGGCTGTGGGCAGAGGAAAGGCGCAGCGGCACCATCGAACTCCTGATGACATTACCGGTTCAGCCGTGGCAGATTGTCGTCGGCAAGTGGCTCGCGGCGTGGGCCTTCGCGGCGCTTGCACTTTTACTGACCACACCGCTATGGATCACCGTCAACGTGCTCGGCTCGCCGGATAACGGCGTAATCCTGTCGTCATATCTCGGCTCTTGGCTGATGGCGGGCGCATTTCTTGCGCTTGCAGCGGCCGTTTCTGCCCTGACCAAGAGCCAGGTGCTGGCCTTCATAGGCGCCACCGCCGTGAGCTTCCTGTTCGTCATGGCGGGATTCGATCTCGTCATCGCGACCGTGCGCCCGTGGGCGCCGGGCTTCATCATCGACGCGGTGCGTTCGATGTCGTTCTTTGCGCATTTCCAGCACATCACCGATGGCGTTCTGGAACTGCCGTCGATCGTTTTCTTCGTATCGCTGATCGTGTTTTCTCTGTGGCTCAACGTCCGTTTCGTTGAGGTCAAAAAAGCTGCATGAGGCCCTCACCATGTCCAGTCAAGCTCAACCGGAAACGCGGAGATCACCGGCGACTGGCCGGATCGTGCTTATCACGGCACTGCTCGGCGCCGTCGTTTTCGTGTGCCTCAATATCGTCAGCGCCCAGGTCTTTCGCAACGCTCGCGTCGATCTCACCGAGCAGCATCTCTATTCGCTGAGCCAAGGCACCCGCACGCTGCTCAATGATCTTAACGAGCCGCTGCGGTTCCGCCTGTTCATGTCGTCCGGGCTTACGAAGCAGGCACCCCAGCTTGCCGCCTTCGCGGGGCGGGTACGCTCGCTCTTGGATTCATATACAGCCGCTGCGAGGGGCAACATCGTTCTCGAAGTGATCGACCCGCGGCCATACTCGGAGGAGGAAGACCGCGCCGTCGCTTTCGGCATTGACGGCTTCACCGGCCTCAATGGTGAGCGGTTGTTCTTTGGCCTCGCAGCCACCAATTCCACCACCGGGCAATCTACCATCCGAGTGTTCGCGCCCGACCGCGAAGCATTCCTGGAATACGACCTGACGCGCCTCGTCTCGGAACTCGGGCGGCGCGGCAAACCCGTTGTGGCGGTGCTGGATGGGCTTGGCCTCGCCGGAAATCCCATGCTGCGGCTG
>DATGCX010000249.1:0-3033 GCA_035311445.1 Xanthobacteraceae bacterium
CGACGAGGCGACGCGGGTGATCACGGTCGAGGTCGAAGGAAGCACGTTCCCGAATTTCACCGGCGGCACGCAGACGCGCATCCTCTCGTTCAACGGCGACGACGAGGTGACCTATCTCAACCCCACGCCGTCGCACGGCGGGGAGCCGGCCAAAGTGACGTATCGGCGCGCCAAATAGCGCCCGTCTTGGCGCGTCGCGTATCAGGGTGAAGCGGCCAACAAGAGCCGACGGTCACCAACGAACCTGAGGGAGCGGCCCGTGCGTAGGATCAAACGTTTGCAACGGACCTTTGCGATCAGTGTTGTGTTGGTCGCAATTTTGGGATCGATCGGAAGCGCCCCGGGTGAGGTCTATCCATCGCGTCCGATCACGATGATCGTACCCTATCCCGCGGGTGGCCTATTCGATGCGCTCGCACGCATTCTGGCCGAACCCATGCGGGGGGCGCTCGCGCAAACGGCGGTGATTGAAAACGTGGGTGGCGCGGGCGGCAGCATCGCCGTCGGGCGGGTCGCGCGCGCGGCGCCCGACGGTTACACGCTCGCCATAGGCTCCGCCGATCAGTTCGTCGTCAACGCCGCGATCTACCCGCTCCCATACGATGTGGTGAAGGACTTCGAGCCGGTCGCGCTGCTGATCAGCGGTCCCATCCTGATCGTCACCAAGCCCGCCGTCCCGGCGAAAAATCTGAAGGAACTGATGGCATGGCTGAAGGCAAACCACGCGCAGGTCGCGCAGGGTCATAATGGTTCCGGTGGGGCACAGCACCTCTGTGGCATCGAATTGCAACGCATCACCGGCGCAAGCTGGCAATTCGTACCCTATCGCGGCGCTGCTCCGGCGCTGCAGGACGTGATCGGCGGACGCGTCGACGTGATGTGCCCTTCGCCCGCGAGCTCATTGGCAATGGTGCAGAGCGGCCTGCTGCGAGCTTACGCCGTCACGGACGGCACCCGCCTGGCCTCCGCACCGGACATCCCGACGGTCGACGAGGCGGGATTTCCGCAGTTGCACATTTCGGTCTGGGGCGGGCTGTTCGTCCCGAAGGGGACGCCCAAGAGCGTGATCGCCAAGCTCAATTCCGCCGCCACGACCGCGTTGGCCGATCCGGCGGTGCGTCGGCAGCTCGCAAACCTCGGGCAGGAGGTTGTGCCACGCGAGCAGCAGACGCCGGAAGCCCTCGCCGCCGTTCAAAAGGCCGACATCGAGAAGTGGTGGCCGATTATCAAAGCGGCGAACATCAAGGCGGAATGAATGCGAGACGCACGGCGCGATTGGCGTCCGCGGCAAGATAGACATGTAACGGCGGTATCAGCGGCAACTTACCATCTGCCAAGTCCTGGCGTTCCGGCGGGCCCGCATTTCCCGAGGATGGGGCAAATCCAAATATCCGTGTAACCGTGTGATCGAGATTGCCGTGAGGCATTCATCACTTCATAGCCCCAAATCGCGCACAGCGCGACGAAAGCCACGATCCATCCCGCATGTCTTAGAGGTTTCAGCATCCTAGATTGCCGTCTGGCCGCGATCCCGATCGCCACGCCTGCTGCATGCTCGCAATGTTCGACCAAGCGGCACAAGCGGCAGAGCGACTGGCCGCTCGACGCGGTCCTTTCGCCGCGATCACATCACATATTTCTCAGACGTAAACTCTCTGCGCCATTGGTCTTTAATTGATCTTGATCCGGGCCGTCTTGATGACGGCGCTCCATTTATCGACTTCCGATTTGAGGAGAGTTTTAAGCTCATCGGGCGAAGAGCCCACCACCATATAGCCGGCTTGTTCCAGCTTGCTCTTGACCAGGGGATCGGCGAGAGCCGCTATGGTATCGACACTCATTTTCCTGACGATTTCAGGCGGCGTCCTGGCCGGAACGAACAAACCGTGCCACGACGACACCTCGTAACCCGGAACGCCCGCCTCGGCCATCGTGGGCAATTCCGGCGCCACCGGATCTCTCTTGGCGCCGGTAACCGCAAGTCCACGCAGCTGGCCCGACCGAATGTTTTCGAGCAGCGCGCCGCTACCGAAATAACAGTCCACGCGGCCGGGGATGAGGTCGTTGAGGGCGGGTGACGCGCCGCGATAGGGCACATGCGTCATCTCGATCCCGGCCATTTGCTTAAGCAGCTCGCCGGCCAAATGCGGCGTGCTGCCGGTGCCGGGGGATGCCAGTGTGAGTTTGCCCGGATGCGCCTTTGCATAGGCCACAAACTCCATGACCGATTTGGTCGGTAGCGAGTTCGGCACAAACATGAACAATGAAAACCTGGAAACTAGGGAGACTGCCGCAAAATCCACAATCGGATCGTAGCTGAGCGAGCTGTAGAGACTGCGGTTGACCGCGAGGGATGCGGTGGCAAACAACACCGTGTAGCCATCCGCATCGGACCGGGCGACCATTTCATTGCCGATATTGGTGCCGGCGCCTCCCCTGTTCTCGATGACGACTTGCTGGCCCCAGATTTTCGAGAGCTGCTCGGTGACGACGCGGGCGACAATGTCCGTCGGTCCTCCCGCGGCAAACGGCACAATGAAGCGCACGACCCGATTGGGCCAATCCAGCGATTGCATCTGCACCCACGCGGCACGACCGCTAAGGCTAAGCGCGAGTGCAGACCCGGCGGATAAGGCAATCAGGCGGCGGCGTGTGAGCACGAGGAGCCCCTGGCTGCATTTATTCTATCCGAGCCGAGAACACTTGCGCACATCCTGAACGAAAAAAGGCCGCCCATAACCGAGCGGCCTTCATCGGCAAGCCGGATAGTGCCAAACCCCACGTCCGCAGCGCACTCCTATCCGAGGTCGTATCTGCGAACGTGCCGTAGAGAATACCAGCGTTCGGAGATTGTTAGCTGTAGCGGCAGCGATACACAGACGAAAAAAATTGCACAGGCGATACTGCGGTGCAGCGCGAAAGAGCGCCTGTGCTCGGCCTCGGCTTCCCAGTGACCGCGCTTGCCCGCGCCCGACGAGGTGATCGAATAAACGTTGCAACCGGGCACCTGGTTTGCTGCAGTGCGTGAGTCCG
>DATGCX010000250.1:0-2082 GCA_035311445.1 Xanthobacteraceae bacterium
TGCTGATGCCGAGCACGGCAGTTCCAGCCGCAGCCTGCATGAATCGACGGCGCGATGGCTGCATGAGGCCTCCTAAAAGGGAGACATCATAGCATGAGGGGTGGCGGCGCTGTGCAGAGACGTACGCAGCACCTGCACCGGAGCTTCGGGCGAAATGCGCTCAATGTCGCCCCACGACGAAAACCGATCCCCCGATCGGTGCGCTCTAGACTCGCGGGACGCGCCCTTCAGGCGCCCGCCGCTTTGAACACGCGCGAGATCAACTCCTGCGCCTCGGTTTGGAGGCGGCGCAGGTGCTCCTCGCCCGCGAAGCTCTCGGCGTAGATTTTGTAGACGTTCTCGGTGCCTGAGGGCCGGGCGGCAAACCATCCGCGCTTGGTCACTACCTTGAGCCCGCCGATGGGAGCTCCGTTTCCCGGAGCGGTCGTCAACGTCGCCTCGATCTTGTCGCCTGCTAATTCTGTTTCATTGAGGTCGCTTGCGGAGAGTTTCGCCAGAACCGCTTTTTGCGCGGGATCGGCAGGGGCATCGATGCGCTCATAAACCGGATCGCCGAACTGCGCGGCGAGTTCGGCGTAGAGCTGTCCTGGATCTTTGCCGGTGCGGGACAACATCTCGGCTGCCAGCAGGCCCATGATCAAGCCGTCCTTGTCGGTCGTCCAGACAGTGCCGTCGAGGCGTAAGAAGGAGGCACCCGCACTCTCTTCGCCACCGAAGCCGAGCGAGCCATCGAGAAGCCCGTCCACAAACCACTTGAAACCAACCGGAACCTCAACCAGCTTGCGACCGAGGCTCTTGGCCACGAAGTCGATCATGCTGCTGCTGACCAGCGTCTTGCCAACGCCGGCATTGGGGTTCCACCCCGGGCGGTGACGGAATAAGTAGTTGATCGATACTGCTAAGAAGTGGTTGGGATTCAACAGGCCCACACTGGCCACGACACCGTGACGATCGGCGTCGGTGTCGTTGGCAAACGCCACCTGGTACTTGTCGCGCAGCGCGATTAACCCGGCCATCGCATATGGCGAGGAACAGTCCATGCGGATCTTGCCGTCCCAATCCAGATGCATGAAGCGGAAGGTGGGATCGACGACGGTGTCGGTGACATCCATATCGAGGCCGTAGCGCTCAGCGATGCGAGGCCAGTAGGCGACGGAGGCGCCACCCAGCGGATCGGAGCCGAGCTTTGGGCGCGCGCTGCGAATGGGCTCAAAGTCGATGATGGCACCAAGGTGGTTGACATATTCGGCGAGGAAGTCATAACGCTGTGCGTTCTTCAGCGCGGCTCGATAATCTTGGCGGCGAACCTCTTTCATGCCATCGGCGAGGATCGCATTGGCGCGATTCTCGATCCATTTGGTGGCAGTCGTGTCGGCCGGGCCTCCGCTGGGCGGGTTGTACTTGAAGCCGCCATCATCGGGAGGATTGTGGGACGGCGTAATTACGATGCCATCCGACAGCCCGTTCTTGCGGCCGCGGTTGTATTTCAGGATGGCGTGCGACAGCGATGGAGTGGGCGTGTAGGCCAGATCGGTATCCACCATTACAGTAACGCCGTTCGCCCCCAACACTTCCAGTGCACTGGAAAATGCCGGCTCGCTCAGGGCGTGAGTGTCTTTAGCGAGAAACAGGGGACCGTCTGTGCCTTCCGACTTGCGGTATTCGCAAATCGCCTGCGTGATGGCGAGGATGTGGTTCTCATTGAACGACACTTCGAAGGCCGAGCCACGGTGGCCCGAAGTGCCAAACGCCACTTTCTGCGCCGGCACGGAAACATCCGGCTTCTCGGCGTAATACGCGGTGATGAGGCGGGGAATGTTGACCAGCAGATCGGGAGTAACGAGCTGTCCGGCGCGCTTGTCGATAGCCATAGCGCCACATTCTCGCACAGGTTGTTTGCAATCTGGAGAATTAAGAGCTGTCGCTTAGCCAGGAGCATTGACGCCGCTGAGAAAGCCGCCCAAATGTGCGGTAACAGCGACAGCGAGGGCTGCGATCAACTCGAGAGGCAGGCGGTAGCCCGTAGCCGGCTGGTCAGGCAAGCGAGAAGCGCGAAAGTGCACCCAGAAAACCAGCCAGGTG
>DATGCX010000251.1:0-2707 GCA_035311445.1 Xanthobacteraceae bacterium
TCTGGGCGGCAGCTTGGCATCGACTCAAATCATTCCGCCGCCGACTGGTAGCTTTCCATCGGTGGGCACGAGCAGACGAGATGGCGGTCGCCGTAGGTGTTGTCCACACGGTTGCAGGGGCACCAATATTTGTCGCGTAAGAGCGTTTTGACTGGGAAGCAAGCCAGTGCGCGTGGATAAGGGCAATCCCAGTTTTCATCAGTGAGATCGAAGACAGTATGTGGTGCGTTCTTGAGCGGATTATTTTCGCGATCCATCGCCTTTCTCTCGATCGCCGCAATCTCCGAACGAATTGAGATCATGGCGTCGCAGAAGCGATCGAGTTCAATCTTCGATTCCGATTCCGTCGGCTCGATCATCAACGTGCCGGCTACCGGGAAGCTCATGGTTGGCGCGTGGAATCCGTAGTCGATCAGGCGCTTCGCAATGTCTTCGACTGAGACTCCGGCAGTGTCCTTGAACGGCCGCGTGTCGATGATGCATTCATGCGCGACACGGCCATGCGGTCCCTTGTAAAGCAGCGCATAGTGGCCCTCGAGCCGCTTGGCTATGTAATTGGCATTCAAGATGGCAGCTTGTGTCGCGGCGAGCAGTCCATTGCCGCCCATCATGACGATGTAGGTCGATGAAATTGGCAAGATCGAAGCAGAGCTGAACGGCGCGGCACTAATCGCGCCTACCTTTGCAGCAGCGTTCGGGCCTTCCGAATGCCCGGGTAGGAAAGGCGCAAGATGTTTTTTCACACCAATCGGGCCCATGCCGGGGCCACCCCCTCCATGCGGGATGCAAAAGGTTTTATGGAGATTGAGATGCCCAACGTCGGCGCCGTATCTGCCGGGCTGCGCTAGCCCGACTTGGGCGTTGAGATTGGCGCCGTCGAGATAAACCTGTCCGCCGTGGGCATGAACGACGCTGCAAATCTCGCGAATGGCAGATTCGAATACGCCATGCGTGGAAGGATAGGTGACCATGACCGCGGCAAGACGATTGGAATATTGCTCCGCCTTCTTACGTAAATCAGCGAGGTCGACATTGCCGTCGCTGTCGCATGCGACGACAACGACGTCCATTCCGGCCATCTGCGCGGATGCCGGATTGGTGCCGTGGGCCGATGATGGGATCAGGCACACGGTGCGCTGCGGCTCACCGCAATTGACGTGATAGGCGCGGATAATGAGCAAGCCCGCATATTCGCCCTGTGCACCGGAATTCGGTTGCAGCGAGATCGCATCATAGCCTGTGATCTCGCAAAGCTTCGCGGACAGATCCGCGATCAGCTCGGCGTAGCCTTGGGCTTGGTCCGCCGGCACGAAGGGATGGATGTCGGCGAATTGCGGCCAGGTAATGGGGATCATTTCGGCGGTCGCGTTGAGCTTCATCGTGCAGGAGCCAAGCGGAATCATGCTGCGGTCGAGGGCGAGGTCGCGATCGGAAAGCCGCCGCATATAGCGCAACATTTCCGTTTCTGAGCGATAGAGATGGAACACGGGATGAGTCAGGAAGTCGCTGCGGCGGGCAAGTTGCGCGGGGATCGCGTTGTCCGTTTGCAAGCTCAACTTTTCGAATGAGGGAGCGGCGACTTGGGTTCTGGCTTGAGATCCGAATGCCCGCCATACGGCTTCGACCACGGCCGGCGTGGTGGTTTCATCGCAACTGATGCCGATGCGGGCCTGTGCGCCGGCGCCGATTTTGCGCAGGTTGACCGCGTTCGCCGCGGCATTTTCGAGAATTTCGGATTGACGCAGGCCCACCTCGACTGTGACGGTGTCGAAGAACGCAGTTTGCTGCACATCCCACCCGAGTGCAGCCAGTCCTTCGACCAAAGTCCCCGTAGTACGGTGCACCTTGCGCGCGATATGCTTGAGGCTGTCCGGGCCGTGATAGACCGCATACATCGCCGCGATCACCGCCGGGAGAACTTGCGCGGTGCAGATGTTGGAGGTCGCCTTCTCGCGGCGGATGTGCTGCTCGCGCGTTTGCAGAGCGAGCCGGTAAGCCGGCTGGCCGCGGGAATCGACAGAAACGCCGACGATGCGGCCCGGAAGCGTGCGCTTATAGGCATCCTTGGTTGCGATAAAGGCGGCGTGCGGACCGCCATAGCCCATCGGCACGCCGAAACGCTGGGTGGATCCGATCGCGATGTCCGCACCCAACTCCCCGGGCGGGGCCAGCAGGGTCAGCGCAAGCGGGTCGCTCGCCATGACAGCAAGCGCGCCGGCCGCGTGCAATCCCGAGATAACCGCGCGGAAATCGCGAATTTCGCCTGAAGTGCCAGGATATTGCAGCAGAGCGCCGAAGACCGCCGCCGGTTCGAGGTCCTTCATCGGATCGCCGACTTTGATGGCCCAACCGAGCGGTTCGGCGCGCGTGCGCACCACAGCAATCGTTTGCGGGTGGCACTCGGCATCGACGAAAAACGCGTTCGCGCCCGATTTCACCACGCGACGGGCCATTGCCATGGCTTCCGCCGCAGCGGTCGCCTCATCGAGCAAGGAGGCATTCGCGATGTCGAGCATGCAGAGTTCCGAGATCATGGTCTGGAAATTCAACAGAGCTTCGAGACGTCCCTGACTGATTTCGGGCTGGTAGGGCGTGTAGGCCGTGTACCAGGCTGGATTCTCAAGAACGTTGCGCTGGATCACCGGCGGCAGAATCGTTCCGTAGTACCCCTGACCGATCAGCGACGTGAAAAGCTTGTTCTTATCGG
>DATGCX010000252.1:0-3836 GCA_035311445.1 Xanthobacteraceae bacterium
TTCCATCGCTCCGAGCATTGGGTCGTGGTCAAGGGAACGGCCGAGGTCACGCTCGGCAATGACGTGCGCAGCGTGCACGAAAACGAATCCATCTATATCCCGATCGGCAGCATTCATCGGCTCGCCAATCCCGGCAAGATCCCGCTCGAATTGATCGAGGTGCAAGTCGGTAGCTATCTCGGCGAGGACGACATCGTGCGCCTCGACGACGTCTACGGACGCGGGTAGCTAACCCATCAGCCGCGCCCGACGCTGACATAGGTGAGGCCCTTCGCGGCCAAGTCGGCGGGCCGGTAAATGTTGCGCAAGTCGACGATCACGGGGCTGCGCAGCGCCTTTTTGACGCGATCGAGGTCGAGCGCTCGGAACTGGTCCCATTCCGTGAGGATCAGCATTGCGTCCGCACGTTCGACGCAGGCATAGGGGTCGCTGGCGGTCTCGAGCCGCGGCATCAGCTTGCGTGCTTCGTCCATGCCATGGGGATCATAGGCGCGCACGCGTGCGCCCTGCGCCTCGAGCGCCGGCACGATGACGAGACTCGGCGCCTCGCGCATGTCGTCGGTGTTGGGCTTGAAAGTCAGTCCCAGCACCGCGACCGTTTTGCCCTGCAGCGAGCCACCGCATGCGGCGACGACTTTGGCGGCCATCGCGCGCTTGCGCGCATCGTTCACGCCCATCACCGTTTCCACGATCCTGATCGGCACGCCGTAGCGCTGACCGATGGCGGCGAGCGCCGCGGTGTCCTTCGGAAAGCACGAACCGCCGAATCCCGGCCCGGCGTGCAGGAACTTTCCTGCGATCCGGCGATCGAGCCCCATTCCGCGCGCGACCTCTTGCACGTCCGCGCCGCACTGCTCGCAAAGATCCGCTATTTCGTTGATGAAAGTGATCTTGGTCGCGAGAAAGGCATTGGATGCGTATTTGATGAGCTCGGCGGCGCGCCGTCCGGTAAAGAGCATCGGCGTCTCATTGATGAACAGCGGCCGGTAAAGCTCGCGCATCACGCGGCGCGCCCGCTCGTCGTCGGTGCCAACCACGACGCGATCGGGGCGCTTGAAGTCCTCAATGGCCGCGCCCTCGCGCAAAAACTCCGGATTAGACACTACGGTGAAGTCCGCATCGGGGCGCAGCTTGCGGACGATGGCATCAACCTCATCGTTGGTTCCGACCGGAACCGTCGACTTGATCACGATGACGGTAAAGCCGTCCATTTCGGCCGCGATCTCGCGCGCGGCGTCATGGACGTAGGAGAGGTCGGCAAAACCGTCGCCGCGCCGGGACGGCGTCCCGACGGCGAGAAATACCGCATCCGCCGCGCGAATGGCAGCGGCGGATTCGGTCGCAAATGAAAGCCGGCCGGCTTCGACGTTGCTCGCAACGAGCGCGTCCAAACCAGGCTCGAAGATCGGGATCTTTCCGTTTTGGAGCTCCCCGATCTTCGCTGCATCCCTGTCGATACAGGTTACGACGTGCCCAAAATCCGAAAAACAGGCGCCGGACACGAGCCCGACGTAGCCAGTACCCATCATCGCTATTCGCATGAAATGCTGTCCGGAGTTTTGCCCTTGGCGACGTTTTCGACAGGGTCTAGGACCGTTCTTTTACGCCAATATGGCTCCCGAGACCGCCGCATCCGGTCACTCCCTTCAGCAACGAACTGCAAGCCAACCAGCTTCGCAAGAGGACCCCCCTTTGCTCATTTTGGTTTTGTCCTGCCAAAATGGCCCCGTGCTCTGTTAGATTGTATCGCGCGAGCATTACACTTATCGCCCGATCCACCCGCATCCCCGGGGCCAAGCGTGCGGCGCGCGAGCACCATGTAACGTTGTGCGAACGGGGCCAGGACCTCGGCCAGGAGGCGATCTAGCCCGAGCCGCCCTGCTCTGCTCACCAGCCTGCCCGCATTCCCGAAATCGCGAAGCAGAAGCTCTTGCTTTTCGAGGAATGCAATCTCGACCCCTGCCTTGGCTGCATACCGCCGCAGGCGCGTTTTACGGGGATAATTGACTTTGCCCATGAATTCCACGTTCGACGCCAAGGCCTGACGCCAGGTCAGAGCCCGTTGGTCGGGCGAGCGACGGCCCAAAATGGCCCACATTGCGAGATAGGGCTTGTAGTAGCAGAGCACGGGAAACGGCACGAATAGATGCCCCTCCATCAGCATGTTGGGTCCGGGGAAACGATGCACCGAGACGGCGTCGGATTTGAGTACGCGCATGATCTCGCCAAAGACCAATGCATGGTCGCGGACGTGCTCCATCACCTGATCACTGAAGCAGAACTCGAAATGACCGTCGGGAAAGGGGATGCGATAATTCGATTCGTCCATGCACTGCAATCGTTCGGTCACGCGCGCCTGCGGGACGTAGCTCTTGTCCCAATAATCGTCGCGCCGCCACCAATCGACGACGTCAACCCCGTGAACGTCATAGCCCATGTTCAATAATATTTCGACCGCTTGGCCGATGCCGCACCCAAAGTCAAGAACGCGCGCGCCGGGTTGCAAAGGTTTTCCGAGCCATTCGAGAAAGCGCAGGTGTCCATCGATCGCTCGGCGCTGCTCCTGGCAAGTCACTACGGTTTCTCTCTCGTCAAAACGCTGCGCGTCCATTCGACGGGGGATGAGCTTGACGACCCCTGAACCATCGGTGCCGCAGAAGCCGCTCGCCTGTCAATCGGCGAAATTCGGAATCGACGTGCAAAGCCAGATTTTGCCAACGCGCTTTCGCAACCGAGCCCGCAGCGCGCCGCCAGTGCCGCCGGGGTGGAGCTGCCGTCCGTGTCCTCGTTTAAGCCTGGCTTCGGCGTGGACCTATGCCACGGCTCTGGGGGCTTCGCTCCGCAACGTCCGGTCCGTTCTATCAAGCAGCGAGGGGCAACTAAGTTTGCTTTCAGCGCGGCGTCCTGTTTAAGGTATCTCGCTCGAGGGGGGCGATATTGGGCACGTTTCGATTCCTGCTCGCGTTGTCGGTTGCCCTCAGTCATTTCGGAACCGTCTGAGGCTATCACATCATGAACGGCCGAATGGCCGTGCAGTGCTTTTACATGATTTCAGGCTTTCTGATTTCGCTGGTGCTGTCGCACAAGTATGACCCGGGCACCGCTGACGGCCGACGGCTGTTCTACAGCAACCGCGCGCTGCGAATTTTTGTGCCCTATTGGTCGTTCTGCGTGATGATCTTGGGCGTGCATGTGCTCATCTATTGCGCTCTCGGCATTCGATTCGGGGCGGATGCTGCACTTGCGCAGCACTGGCCCGAGATGACGCTGCCTACCCGCATTTATCTGCTGTTCTCCAATATTTTCATTCTCACCCAGGAATGGTCGATGTGGCTCGTCTATCAGAGCGGCGCCATCATCCCGGTGTGGAATTCGGACCTGCATAACCCGCACCTCGGCACGTTCGAAGTGATACCGCAGGCGTGGAGCGTGTCGCTCGAACTGATGTTCTACGCGTTGGCGCCGTTTTTGGTGCGACGTCATTGGCTCGTGTTGGTGGCCACGATTGTCACGACCTACGTATTGCGCTCGGTGGCTGTTGCCTATGGACTTAACGGCTCTGGCTTCGCGTACCGCTTTTTCCCGTTCGAAATCGGTCTCTTTCTTGCCGGGGTTCTCAGTCATCGAGCCTACGCGTACGTGAATTCGCGTGGACTGATGCGGCTTCCCGTTTCCGTGGCCATCGGCGCCACACTCATTGGTACGGTCCTCGTTCAGCAATACATCGACAGTTTGGATAACCACAAGTTCTACATTTTGGTCGTGGCGGCACTACCGGCGCTGTTCGATCTGTCGCGGCGCTTCAGGTGGGACAGTTGGCTCGGTGAGTTGTCATA
>DATGCX010000253.1:0-3353 GCA_035311445.1 Xanthobacteraceae bacterium
TTGAAGCGATAGATGGTGTTCGTCAGAACCTGCAGGAGAGCTTCCGGCTCACTCGCCACCCTCGCTTCCCGCACGATCTTGCCCGCATCATCCACAATGCAGACGCTCGTTTCCTTGACCGAAACATCAAGTCCAGCAAAACAGTCCATGCTGCGCTTCTCCTTCTGATGCTTGAGGCCGCATATGCGGACCTCGTTTCACCATCAGCCTGAAGCGCAGCACCCTATTTTTCAGCTATCCACAAGCTGCCGGCCGATTACCCCATCTTTCGGGGGTAAAGCGGGCATAGCCGATTGACGGGGTGATGTCTGCTTATGACCCTGGCTGTGTAAAAACGCCCTGCATCATGTGATTCTCGCAGCGCTGATTCTCGGCTGCTGGAGGACCGGATGAAGCGTTTCATTGAGGGTACAGATCGCGGGCAGAGCACGCTGTTTCCGGCATATCTGGAAGACTGGATCGATGAGGACAATCCGGTTCGGGTGATCGATGTCTTCGTGGGAGAGCTCGATCTGAGCGAGCTTGAATTCAGCGGGGTCGAACCTGAGGTCACTGGCCGCCCTTCATATCACCCGTCAGTTCTTCTGAAGCTCTACATTTACGGCTATCTCAATCGGGTTCAGTCGAGCCGTCGGCTTGAGCGTGAGGCTTTACGCAATGTCGAAATGATGTGGCTTGTGGGCCGCCTTGCGCCCGATCACAAGACGATTGCTGACTTTCGCAAGGATAATGGCCGCGCTATCCGGCAGGTCTGTAGCCAGTTTGTCGCGCTTTGCCGCGCCATGGGGTTGTTGACGGAAGCCAGCGTTGCGATTGACGGCAGCAAGTTCAAGGCGGTGAACAACCGAGACAAGAACTTCACCCATGCCAAGATGGAGCGGCGCATGGCTCAGATTGAGGAGAGCGTTGCCCGTTACCTGCAGCAACTCGACACTGCCGACCGGCAGGAGCCGTCGGAGGCGCTCAAAACCAAGACGAGCCGTCTAAAAGAGAAGATCGAGAAGCTGAAGGATGAGATGCGGCGCCTTGTTGGACTACAGGCGGTAATGCTCGCTACCCCTGACCAGCAGATATCGCTGACTGATCCGGATGCCCGCTCGATGGCGACGAGCGGCCGCGGCTCCGGCATCGTTGGCTACAATGTCCAGGTCGCTGTCGAAACCAAGCATCATCTGATCATCACGCACGAAGTAACCAACGCCGGAACTGACCGCTCGCAGCTGTCGTCCGTGGCCAAGCAGGCCAAGGCGGCGCTGGGAGCGGAGAAGCTCGACGCTATTGCCGACCGCGGCTACTTCAATGGCGAAGAGATTCTGGCCTGCGAGAAAGCGGACATTACGACCACCCTGCCCAAGCCGATTACATCGAACTCAAAGGCAGAAGGACGCTTTGGCAAGCAGGACTTCCGCTATGTGGCCGAGGAAGACGTCTACATCTGTCCTGCCGGTGAAAGGCTACCTTACCGCTACACAAACGAGGAAAACGGACTGATCCTACGCCGCTACTGGACCAATGCCTGCCAGGGCTGCGCCATCAAGCGCGCCTGCACCACCAGCAAGGAGCGACGGATCACTCGATGGGAACATGAGCATGTTCTCGAAGCTGTGCAGCGGCGGCTTGATGAGCATCCGGAGAAAATGCGTCAGCGACGCGAGACGGTCGAGCACCCGTTCGGCACGATCAAAGCCCGAATGGGCGCCACTCACTTCCTGATGAAGACGCTGCCGCGAGTGGCCACAGAGATGGCGCTGCACATCCTCGCCTACAACATGACGCGCGTCATGAGCATCATGGGCGTCCGACCGCTTCTGGCAGCGATGAGGGCGTAGCCGCCAAACATCCCTCCGCTGCTGCAGCATCACCCTAGACCTGATGTTCAATCAGGGCCGTTTCCAGCCCCGAAAACCCCGCAATTGTCGAGGCCGAAGCGTCCATTGCTGCCGTCCAAGCGTTTTGACACGACCAAGACCCAAAGCGGACATCGAGGGGTCGAAAATCCCGCAGTGCAGCAGCGCTAGGCGTGCTATTCGTTTCATTCGGGAAGCATGGGAGCTATTGGGCAGTGAGACAGCGCGAGTTCATTGCGATGCTCATCGGCGCGGCGGCGTGGCCGCTCGCGGCGTGGGCGCAGCAGCCAACAATGCCGGTTATCGGCACGCGTCTTTAGCGCCGGACATAGCTCGTCAGGAGCCATCGCGGTGTGGTCCCTTCTCAAAGACACGGCGGCGAACTGGTCCAAGCATAAGGCGGCACGGCTCGGTGCAGCGCTTGCCTATTATTCGATCTTTTCGCTCGGACCTCTGCTGGTCATCGCCGTTGCGGTTGCGGCGCTCGCATGTCGGCAGGAAGCAGTGCGCGGCGAAGTCAGCGCTCAGCTGCGGGCACTGCTCGGCGATACTGGTGCCCAGGCGGTCAATGCGATGCTGCTTGGAGCCAGCCAACCCCGGGAAGGGATCCTGGCAACGGTGTTCGGCGTCGGCACCTTGGTGTTGGCCGCGCTCGGCCTCGTCGTCCAGCTCAAGGACGCGCTCAATACCGTGTGGGAGGTGGAGCCTCCGCGGAGGAGCGGTATCTGGGATTTCGTTCGGACGTATATTGTCTCGTTGGCGGCCTTGCTTTCGCTCGGGTTCCTGCTGCTGGTGTCGTTGCTACTGACGGCCGCGCTGGCCGCGGGCGGCCGGTACTTTGCTCCCTACGTGCCGGAAATTGCGATGCACGCACTTGGCAGCGCCGTCTCCTTCGGGATGGTCACGCTCCTGTTCGCGATGATGTTCAAGTGGCTGCCGGACACCTATGTCGCTTGGCGCGATGTCTGGCCCGGCGCCGCGGTCACGGCCGCGCTCTTCGAGATCGGCAAGGTGCTCATCGGCCTTTACATCGGCAAACAAGCCCTCGAATCGACCTATGGCGCGGCAGCCTCCCTCGTCGTTCTGCTGATTTGGGTATACTACTCGTCGCAGCTCGTGCTGATGGGCGCGGAATTCACGCGCGCCTACGCGCAACGCCGCGCCGTTGGAAACATGTCTGCGTCCGATGATCGGCCGACAGACGCGGGTGTCGACCATTACGTCCACGCGGCGGTCGAACGCAGTCCCTACGCCGCCGCTCTGGCAGCGTTGCTGGTCGGGTGGCTTTTGGCCCGCCTCGAGCTTCGCCATCCAAGCGCGGGAGGGACGACGGTGGCGTAGTGCGCACGGAACGCCGAGCGCGGAACTTTTGTGTCCACATTTGGTTTTACAGCACACAATTGCGTACGAAAGGATTGAGCCATGGTGGCACGTGCGAATGTCCGAAGTGTCGTCTCGGACGCCCAGGACAAGGGACGGGAAGCAGTCGAGGCGGTCAGCGAGGTC
>DATGCX010000254.1:0-2526 GCA_035311445.1 Xanthobacteraceae bacterium
CAGGGTATGAACCATCGCGGTGACCGCAACACGAAACGGAGAAACTGTGTTGGGCGTACACGATCTTTGCCTCTTCGTCTTATCGGGTTTGCTCTTGAATATCTCCCCGGGGCCGGACATCGCATATATTGCGGGGCGCAGCATGCAGCTCGGCTGGAAGGGGGGGCCACCGCAGCGCTCGGGATTGCAGCCGGAGGGCTGATTCACGTCACCGGAGCAGCTGTAGGGATGTCGGCATTGCTCGCCGCCTCAGCTACTGCCTTCACGATTGTGAAGCTGTTGGGCGCCGCCTACCTCGTCTATCTCGGCGCAAAGATGTTGTTGGCTCGAAGGAGCGGCGAAGGGACGGGATTAGACTTCGACCAACGCTCGATAAGGTTGTCGACGGTCTTTTGGCAGGGGTTCGTGACGAACGTGTTGAACCCCAAGTGCGCGCTCTTCTTTCTCGCCTTTCTGCCTCAGTTTGTCGACGCCGATGCTCCGTCGAAGGTTCTGGCTTTCTTATTCCTCGGCTTGCTGTTCGATTTCAACGGTACACTGTGGAATCTCTTCGTTGCCTCACTTTCTGCTCGGGTAGCGACCGCGGTCCGCAAAAGGCGTGACCTCCGTCGTTGGTTCGGGCCGTCGGCTCTCTGCTCATCTATCTCGGCATCAGGCTCGCCGCCGCTGAGCACTAATGGTCGGGCTCAGGGTCAACCGCGTCAGATCGAGGCTTGAGAGGCCGAGTCCGGAATCACCCCAGGTGCGGACGAAATTGCGTACATCATAAGCGACCGGTTGGAGCAAACTTCCTATTTCAACCGGGTCTTGATACGCTTTCGAGGACAATATTGTTGTCCTGAATTGTACCAAGGAGCACTCTCCATGATGACGCGTCGCCACCTCCTCGCCGGATCGGCGGCCAGCCTCGCCGTACCCTTTGCCCCGCTCTCCCTCCGCGCTGCCGGCGCTGCCGAGCAGACCTCGCGGGCCACGGTATTGTTCGATGCATTCGGGGCGCCATCCGGGCTCAAGCGCGGCTGGGGCTATTCCGCTTTCATCGAGCACGGCGGGAGGCGCATTCTGTTCGACACCGGCGGCAACACCAAAGACTTTGCGGCCAACGCCTCCGCGCTCGGCGTCGATTTGAAAAAGCTCGATTTCGTCGCGCTCAGTCATCGGCACAACGACCACACGGCCGGCCTCAACCACGTGCTGCGCGAAAATCCATCCGTGACGATTTACACGCCATTCGAGGGCGGTGGCTTCGGTTCGCCGATGCCGCCGGGGCTCGCCACCATGGTCAAGCGCCAAGTCACCGCGCTGCCGGACGATCTGCGCTATTACGACGGCAACCCGCCGGACGACAACCGCGCCGACCCGCCATGGGAGGGCGCACATTTCGTCCAGATCACGGCGCCCAGGGAAGTGCTGCCGGGGTTCTTTCTCATCGCAACGCAATCTGACAAGGCGGGGACGCGGGAGATGAACGAGATCTCGCTCCTCATCAGAACGGCGATGGGTGGCGTCGTGGTGGTCGGCTGCTCGCATCCCGGCATCGAGAAGATCCTCGACGCCGTGACCAAGATCGAGCCGCACATCTATTCGGTGCTCGGCGGCTTCCATCTAGTCGATGGGTCCGATGCCGAGGTGACCGAGATGATCATGCGGCTCCGCGACAAGTGGCGGATCGAGCGCATGGCAGCCGGCCACTGCACCGGCCAGTTCGCCTTTGCCGAGATGGTGCGCATCTACGGGGCGCGTTTCGATCACGCGGGTGTCGGCGCAGTCATAACCTTGCCGGCGTGACGCAGCCCCATCGCCGTCGTTGCGCGCCGACGAAGTGATCGAATAGAGCGCCAAGGGCAAAGAGTTGTGGCCCTGATCATCTGCGACTCATCAACCGGCCGAACAGCCGGTAATGGAATGGTCCGGCCGTGCTCCTGCCCCACCGGCGAGTGATGCTGGGATGGGGCGAGTGTCAAGCGGAGCACCGCCATGTCCAACAAATCAATCGCGACCATTGCCACCATGGGCATCGACATTGGCAAGAATTCATTCCACGTCATCGGCCTCGATCGACGCGGCGCGATCGTGCTGCGTCAGAAGTGGTCACGCGGCCAGATCGAAGCGCGGATTGCCAACATGCCGCCGTGCCTGATTGGCATGGAAGCTTGCGTTGGCGCACATCACTTGAGCCGCAAGCTGCAAGCATACGGTCACGATGCGCGACTGATGCCGGCGAAATATGTGCGGGCATATAACAAAGGGCAGAAAAACGATTTCCGCGATGCCGAGGCGATCGCTGAAGCGGTGCAGCGCCCGACGATGAAGTTTGTCGCCACCAAGACAGCGGATCAGCTTGACTTGCAGGCGCTGCACCGGGTGCGCGAGCGGCTGGTCAGCCAGCGCACCGGCATCATCAACCAGATTCGTGCTTTCCTGTTGGAGCGTGGAATTGCGGTGCGCCAGGGGCTGCGCTTTCTGCGTGCCGAATTGCCGAGCATCCTTGCCAAGCGCTCCGACGTGCTATCGCAGCGCATGATG
>DATGCX010000255.1:0-2735 GCA_035311445.1 Xanthobacteraceae bacterium
ACCAATGATGCGGTGAGAAGTCGTCCAGCATGTGGGCAGCCAAAGCGGAACGCGGTCGGCGCTGCGCTGGCCATTGGACCGAGGACGGCGAAGCCGGCATCGTTCGATTTGTCTTGACGGGGCGGAACCAGCGGCATCCGAAAGTCCTGGCTCTCGCTAGTCCCTCGATGACGATCGCCGGCGATGTCCGTGCTTGCCCCCTCCAAACCGAAGAGCATAAACCCGCGGGTCGAGCCCGCGGGCGACTGGCAAATTGACATGATTTGGGACGAGTCTTAGTTCGTCGCGAGGGCGGCCGCGATGTCGGCCTGCTTGGCGGTCGTGCCATGCCCCCCGGCGATGATGGCGCCGGTGATGTTGTGCTTCCGCAGCGCCTCGCCCACCGCCACCGTAGCGGGGCTGCGGCCGATTGTACCGCGCGGCGAAATCAGGTCGGTGACCCACAGGACGTTGTCCTTTACGACGTGGATGAGCAGGAAGCCATCCACGTGCGGGTTCGGGATGTTATAGAGGTTGATCTCGGCCGCATCGTCCTTGATCGAGAAGGTGTCCTTCACCTCCTGCACGTTCGCCGACTTCATAGCCTTCTGCTGGGCATCGGGCTCAAGGTTGTGCGGGGCTTTGATGACCTGCTCGAAATAGGCCTTGTCGGGGGCGGGCACGATCACGGTCGCGCCCTCGGCGGCGAAGGCGCGCATGCCGCCGGTGTGGTCCATGTGGTGATGAGTGAGCACGAGATACTTGATCGGCTTGCCCGGATATTTGGCCTTGGCGGCGTCGATGACCCACTTCGACTGCCCCTCATCGGTCGGCGCGTCGAACACAGCAAGGCCGTCCTTCATGTTGACGATGAGGTTGTTGGCGCCGCCGCCCTGAACCATCTGGACATTGGGCGCAAGCTCGACGAGCTTGAAGCTGCCGCCGGCCGGGAAGTAGACTGCGTCGCTGTCGGTGAAGCGGGCGAGGAAGATGCGGCGGATCACCCACTGGTAGGGAACGTTGGCGGTCGCCGCAGGCTTGGCCGCCGCCTTCACGGCATCGGGGATCGCGAACGTCCCGGGCGCGATCGGCGCATTGGGGGTGATCTCCTTGTAGGTGATGTGCTGGACTTCCATGTCGTTGAGCTTGTAGGACCGCGTGGCCGCGACCTTGATGCTGCCAACCGTCTTCCAGTCGCTCAGGATCAGGTCATAATTCGCGTCGCCCCAGATATTGTCTTCGTCGCGCGTGCGCACCGCTACCGGCAGCCTGGTGGCGCGGTCGAACATGATGATGTACTTGACCGGTCCGTTGGTATAGGCGATCGCGGGCAGGGTCTGAGTGCCGACCTTCTGGTCTTCGATTGCCGACACCCGCTCCGGCGCGTTCAAAACCGCCAGCATCAGAAGCGGCGATCCGCGGCCGCCCTCGCGCAGATTGGCCGCCATCCGGATGCCGGACATCGGCTTGGCCTCACCCTTCTCGTCGATCACGGCGCCGTAGGTCGGGTATCGGATCTCGCTGTATTTCACTTTCTCGACGGCGGGATATTTCATGTCGCGATCCCAGTCGTAGCGGACGCTTGCGCCGTCTTTGGCCGCGTAGTCGACCGTGGTCGTCACCGTCGAATCGCCGAGGAAGCGCGACTCGCCGTTGACGCTGTTGGACTGGCCGGGTTCCCAATGCTTGGCGTCGGCTTTCAGGACGATAGTCTTGACGGCGCGCAACGCATCGGCGCCGCCGAGCGCGTCGACGGCTTGCTTGACCAAGTCGAGGGGCCCCGACTGGGCGGATGCCTGCTGACCCTGGCCGACGCCCATCAGCAGCGCCGCCGAGATCATGAACGCGTACCTCATGGCTGATCCTCCGTTCTTGTGAACCACGGACACACTGTGTCGCTCCATCAGTGCGACCTGCGAATGTATCTGTAAGGCAAAACTAGCACGATAAAATGACCGATGGATGCCTGAAAGCGGCCTCTATTTAATGCGGGCCGTTACCGAGTCATCCGGAAAATAGCATTGCGGAAGTCGCAGAGCAGACCGGCTTTAACGACGACTGCCCGGAAATTGTCCAAGTCACGCCACCCCCTACCGATGACCCGCCGTGATTGCTGCGTCACATCGCAGCGCCGCAATTGGCCGAGTTTATTCCACAATTTGCCGCCGCCGTGTTCGGCGCAACGGCGCCTTAAATCTCTCCAAGCAGAGTCACGTGACTGTGAACGATGCCTCGAAAGACTGATTGCGAGATCATTTTGGAGTTGTTCGAAACAGGCTATGGTGCCCGCCAATTTCGTGACTTGGAACAGGCGAACTTGAGACGCTTGGGCCTGCGTCACGGAAATACGGTTTGATATCGTTCGATAAAGGAGAAGCGCGGATGGCTCGACTTAACGTGAATGGAAAGACCTATCAGGTGGATGTCGCTCCCGACACGCCGCTGTTATGGGCGATCCGGGAAAATATTGGTCTGACAGGTACCAAATTTGGGTGCGGCATTGCGCAATGCGGCGCCTGCACGGTGCACATCGACGGCGTAGCGACGCGGTCCTGCTCATTCCCAGCCAGCGCTGCCGAGGGCAAAGAGATCGTCACCATCGAGGGGCTCGCCAATAACGGCAGCCTCACCAGGGTCCAGCAGGCCTGGATCAACAACGACGTGCCGCAGTGCGGCTACTGCCAGAGCGGCATGATCATGGCCGTCACGGCACTGCTCAAAGCAAAGCCAAAGCCGACCGATGCAGACATTGATCG
>DATGCX010000256.1:0-12709 GCA_035311445.1 Xanthobacteraceae bacterium
GGCGGTCCCGCATTCGGACTAAAAGCCGCTATCGACGAGGGTTTGATCGCGGGGCCTCGGATTTATCCCTCGGGAGCAGTGATCACGGTGACGAGCGGACACGGGGATTTCCGCCAATTGTCGGAACTGCCGCGGACCATCGGCGGCATGCCCAGCCGCATGGAGCAGATTGGCGCCAGCATGGTGGCCGACAGCCCCGACGAGGTCCGCGTTCGCGTCCGCGAGCAACTTATGCAGGGTGCCTCCCAGATCAAGCTGACGGCCGGTGGTGGGGTTTCCTCGCCATTCAGTCCGATCGACGTGTCGACCTTCACAGAGCCGGAGCTGCGGGCGGCCGTTGAGGCGGCTGAGAATTGGGGCACTTACGTTACAGCGCACGCGTTCACGCCAACGGCAATCCAGCGGTCCATTGCCGCCGGCGTGAAGTGTATCGAACACGGCTTCCTCATGGACGACGCCACCGCCAAACTGATTGCCGATCGAGGCGTATGGCTAAGTCCGCAGCCTCTCCCCGAGGAGTTGAGGCAAGGCTTTCCGCCAGGCTCAGTCCAACGAGACAAGGCTGAAGAAGTCTGGCCCGGCATAGAGCGGACCTACGCGCTGGCGAGGAAATACAATATCAAGACGGCGTGGGGCACCGATGTCCTGTTCTCCCAAGCGCTGGCACAGCAACAGGGGGCAATTCTGGCCTCGCTTGTCCGCTGGTACAGTCCGGCTGAAGCGCTCGCCATGGCGACCGGGACTAATGCTGAACTACTTGCATTGTCTGGCAAGCGGAATCCCTATCCAGGGAAGCTCGGCGTCGTGGAACAGGGCGCGCTCGCCGATCTGCTGCTGGTCGAGGGCAACCCGTTGGAGAATATTAACCTGATCGCCGACCCCGCGAAGAACTTCAAGGTTATCATGAAGGACGGGCGGATATACAAAAATGCCCCGTGACCATAGCCGCTCCGGTCGGTTCAAGTCCGTTGTTGGCCCAAGGCTGAAGCTGTCATCAGAGGCAGAGCGGACTGCCAATTGTCCTCGCGTTCACGCTTATCCTGATATATGAGATGGTCGGATATCTGTATCCCAATAATGCGCTGAGGCCGAAAGTGATTAAGGGATATTGCGTCACGACACACGGCTTGATTTCGTGACGTCGGTCACGGAAGAGGAGTTCCCTGCCTGCCGAAGAAAATCGCTGGCCTGGCGCGGAAAGTTCCACGCCGCGCGACATGATTTGAACTTCGAAATCGCTGAACACCGTATAATAATACCACTACGCAATCAGGGCTGATTTTGTGGAAACGAACTAATTTTGGAATTCCCAACGAAATCAACGCGGTTTCCGGGCCGCCAAAGGGGCATAGGCCGTGCGCAATTGCCTTGCCAGCGGGAAATTCGAGGATCACAGCCAATCGGCTTCCAGCGTGCCCTACACGAATCGCTCGGCATCACTCGAGCCTCACGTTGGCGGTGCGGCCGACTTCGGCCCACATCTTGGTTTCGGTGTCGATGCGATGAATGAATTCCGCTGCGGTGCTGCCGACCGTCGGCGTTGCCATCGCCTTGAACTTCTCTTTCACGTCCGGCATCTGCATGATCTTGCGCAACTCGGTTTCGAGCTTGCGAACGATGCCGGGCGGCGTTGCGGCGGGCGCAAATATTCCGCTCCATAAGCCGACTTCCATGCCGGACACGCCGGCCTCCGCCATGGTCGGCACCTCAGGAAGGTCCTCCAGTCGCTTGTCCGAGGTGACTGCGAGGGCGCGGACCTGTCCGCTCTTGATCTGTGGTGTTGTTGGCGGCGGATCCGTGATGGTGAACACCGACTGCTGCCCGATCACGCTGACCAGCATTTCATTGCTGCTCTTGTACGGAATGCCGGTTCCGGGCGCCCCCGTCCTCAGCTTGAAGAGTTCTGACGCCAGCGTGAATGCTGACGAAGAGGTGGCATAGTTGGTCTTGTCCGGATTGGCCTTGGCCCACGCCACCAGTTCCTCCACGTTTTTCGCTGGATTCGATGGGTGGACCGAAAGGATCAGCGGGAACGAAGCGAGGTTGGAGATCGGAGCGAAATCTTTGAGCGTCGTATAAGGCGGCCTTACCGAAATCGCCGGAATGATGCTCATGGCGCCGCTGGCGCCGACCAGCAGCGTATAGCCGTCAGGCGGAGCGGCCATGACCGAGAGCGCCGCCAAGCTGCCGCCGGCCCCGACCCTGTTCTCGACAATTACCGTCTGGCCGAAATCATCCTGCAGCTTCTGGGCGACGATACGGGCGATGATGTCGTTGCCGCCTCCGGCCGCAAAACCGACCACGATCTTTATGGTCTTGCTGGGGTAATTCGCCGCCGGGTCACTCTGTGCCAGGGCGCTCTGGCTCCACCCTGAGCCAAGCGCCAGGGCCGTCAGCCAGATCGCGCGAGCCGTGCGATACAAACCGGTGATTTTCATTAGCGTCCTCCGGCTCCTGGGTGTTTAGCGCCCGTAGGATGGGTTGAGCGGAGCGAAACCCATCAAGCGACGCGCCGGGTCGCAAGGCCGTTGATGGGTTTCGCTCCGCTCAACCCATCCTACACCTAAAACCTCAATCGATGTTGACGCCCAACGGCGACGCGGGATCTTCCCCCGGCAGCATCCATGATGCTCGCAGCCAGCGATGCAGGCGGTCCAACATCAGATATATGACCGGCGTCGTGTAGAGCGTCAGTAATTGGCTCAGCAGCAGCCCGCCGATGATCGTGACACCAAGCGGAAAACGCAGCTCGGAGCCCGTGCCGGTTTCGAGAGCAAGCGGCAAGGCACCGAATAGGGCAGCAAGCGTCGTCATCATGATCGGACGGAACCGCAGCAGACACGCCTGCTCGATCGCGTCCGAGGGCGCCAGGCCATCGGTGCGCTCTGCTTCGAGCGCGAAGTCGATCATCATGATGGCGTTCTTCTTCACAATGCCCATCAATAGCACAATGCCGATCAGGGCAATGATCGACAGGTCCTGGCCAAACGCCATGAGCGCCACCAGCGCACCCACGCCGGCAGAAGGCAGGGTGGAAAGAATCGTCAGAGGGTGCACGAAGCTTTCATAGAGCATGCCGAGCACGATATAGATCGTCACCACCGCGGCGAGAATGAGCCACGGCTCGCCGGCAAGTGACGATGCGAATTCGGCGGTGTCGCCCGTATAGGTGCCGACCACCGAAGCCGGCAGACCGATATCGCTCTCCGCGGCCGAAATGGCCGCGATTGCGTCGCCAAGCGAGGCGTCCGGCGCGAGATTGAAGCTGATGGTCACGGCCGGAAACTGATCCAGATGCTGGATCGCAAGCGGCGCGGTGGTGCGCTCGATGGCCGCCACCGCGCTCAGCGGCACCAGGTTGGTCGAATTCGTCGGCAACAATGCGAGATTCGATGTCGAGCTCGAAAGGGTCGCCTGCGTCGTGGTCGTTCCGGCCGGCAGATACAGCTTGGAGAGCGTGCTGGGATCGCGCTGAAATTCGGGCTTGGCCTCCAGAATCACCCGGTACTGATTGGCCTGGCCGAAAATTGTCGAAATCTGACGCTGCCCGAATGCATCATTGAGCGTATCGCTGATTGCCTGCATGGAGATGCCCAGGCGGCCGGCTTTTTCCCGATCGACTTTGATGTCGACTCGAAGTCCTCCCTCCTGCGCCTCCGAAGCGACGTCACGGAACAGCGGATCGTCACGCAGCCGGGCGACCAGCGCGCCGGCCCAATGACTAACCTCCGTGGCATCGGCAGCGGCCAAGGTGTACTGATAGAGAGCGCGTGACGTCCGCGTACTGATCTGGATGTCCTGCACCGGCTGGAAATAGACGATCATCCCCGGAACAGACGCAATCACGCGCTTCATCCGCTCAATAATGTCGGTGACGAAGCTCGTTCGCTGGTCGCGGGGCTTCAACGTGATGGCGAGGCGGCCCGCGTTCGGCGTCGGGTTCATTGGAGTAACCCCTACGACCGATACGACGCCCGTTACATCCGGATCCCTGCGGATCGCATCGACGATGCTCTGCTGCAGGCGCTGCATTTCCGCGTAGGAAACTTCCGGCCCTGCCTCAGTGACGGCCTTGATCAAGCCGGTGTCTTGAATCGGCAAGAACCCTTTGGGGATGATGATATAAAGCCAGATGGTGCCAATCAGGGTGGCGATGGTCACGACCAAAGTCGCGGCCTGATGGCGCAGCACCGATGCGAGGCTCGCGTGATAGCCGTCGACAGCGCGCTCGACGACGCGATTGAGACGCCGCGTCAGTGTTCCCCCTAGCGAATCGCCGCTGCTGCGAAGCAGCCTGCTGCACATCATCGGCGTCAGGGTGAGCGAAACCACCGCCGAGGTGATGACCGCGACCGTGAGCGTCAGCGCAAATTCGCGGAACATGCGGCCGACAATACCGCTCATGAACAGCAAGGGGATGAACACGGCGACCAGCGACGCCGTCAATGAAATGACCGTAAACCCGATCTCTTTGGCGCCATTGAGCGCCGCCTCGAATGGCCGCTCGCCTTCCTCCATGTGGCGAACGATGTTTTCGATCATGACGATCGCGTCGTCGATTACGAAACCGGTGCCGACGGTCAGCGCCATCAGGGAAAGATTATCGAGACTGAAGCCGCAGAACCACATCACCGCGAAGGTGGCGATCAACGATAACGGCAGCGCCACGCCGGCGATGATGGTCGCACGCATGCTACGCAGGAAAATGAGTACCACCATCACGACCAGACCGACGCTCAATATCAGAGTGAACTGGACGTCATGCACCGACGCCCGGATGGTGCCGGTGCGGTCCTGAACAACTGCCAGTGAGACGCCCTTGGGGATGACCCGTTGCAGACGCGGCAACTCGAGGCCGACGCGGCGAACCGTGTCGATGACATTGGCGCCCGGCTGGCGCTGGATATCGATGATGACGGCCGGCATGTCCTGGTACCAGCCGCCGACCTTGCTGTTTTCCAGCCCGTCGATCACATCGGCGACATCGCTGAGCATGACGGGCGAACCGCTCCGATATGCGATGATCAACGACCGATACGTCTCGATGCCGGTGATCTGGTCGTTGGAGGCGATCGTATAGGACTGCTGGGCACCGTCGAGCGACCCCTTGGGGCCGGCCACATTGGCTGCCACGATGGCGGTGCGCAGGTCCTCCAGCGCAATGCCGTAAGAAGCGAGCCGCGCTAGATCGGCCTGGATACGGATCGCGGGCTTGAGGCCGCCCTGGACCGAGACATGGCCGACTCCGGTCACTTCGCTGAGCCGCTGCGCTATCAACGTGTCGGCGAGGTCACTCAGCTGCCGCAACGAGATCGTCGGCGATGTCAGGGCAAGCGTCAGTATCGGCGCATCGGCCGGATTTACCTTCGAATAGACCGGCGGATAGGGAAGGTTGCGCGGTAGCGTCGAGCCGGCGGCATTGATGGCGGACTGCACATCCTGCGCGGCGGCGTCAATCTCGCGATTGAGGTCGAATTGCAGGGTGATCTGGCTCACACCGTACGAGCTCGACGAGGTCATGGTCGACAAGGCCGGAATCTGGCCAAACTGGCGTTCCAGGGGCGCCGTCACCAGTGACGCGATCGTCTCCGGGTTTGCGCCCGGCAATTGGGTCGTCACCTGGATGGTCGGAAAATCGACCTGCGGCAGCGAGGCCACCGGCAACAACCAATAACCGAGAATTCCGCCCAGCATCACGGCGACGCCGAGCAGCGAGGTGGCAATCGGCCGGAAAATAAATGGCGACGACACGCTCATGGTGTAGCGGTCGCGGTTCCGCTGGATTGGGTCCGCCGCGCGGTGTCGTGGGCTCGCTCCGGCGATGCTGCCGGTTGCGGTGAGGCGCCGCCGGAGGGCGTCTCGGCCGGCCGAGCGACCGTTTCGGTCCGCGGAGCCGGTTCAGATCGGACCGAAGGGGTCCCGCGCGGTGGGCCGCGGCGACGCTCGCTTCCGGCCGGTCGTTGCAGATCTTCCTGCGTTCCGATTGTAATCTTGGCGCCGTCCGTCAACTGCGCGAACCCGGTCGTCACCACACGCTCGCCGTCGTCGATGCCGTCCGCGATCACGGCCTGAACATCATCCTGTTGGGCAACCGTTACGGGGCGCACCGTGACGGCGGTGTTGTCGTCATTTGCGATGTAGGTGAAAGTTCCATTCGGGCCTCGCTGGACCGCAGCGCTGGGCACCACAACGACCTGTCGTAACGTATCGACCAGGAGCTTCACATTCACGAACTGGCCCGGCCAGAGTTGTAGATCTGGGTTCGGGAATTCGGCCTTGAGTTTCACGGTTCCGGTGGTCTGATCAACCTGATTGTCGATCACAGTAAGCGCGCCGTGATCGATGACCGTGCGATTGTCGTCGCCGAGCGCTTGTACGCTCAACCCCCCCTGCGCGAAGGCCTTGTTCACCTGAGAGAGGCGCTGCTGCGGCAGAGTAAAGATGACAGCGATTGGCCTGACCTGCGTAATCACCACGACGCCGGTGGTGTCCGTCGGATGCACGATGTTGCCGGCATCGACCTGTCGAATGCCGGTACGGCCGGCGAGCGGCGCAACGATCTTCGTATAGGAGAGAATGGCCCTCGTGTTGTCGATGGCGCCCTGGTCCGCCTGCACTTGGGCCTCAAGCTGCGCCACCAGCGCCCGCTGGGTATCATGCTGCTGACGGGTGGCTGAGTTGGTCTGCATCAGCCGGGCGTAACGTTCGAGGTCGAGGCGAGCATTGGCCAGCTGAGCCTCGTCCATAGCCTTCTTGGCGACGGCCTGATCGTATTGCGCCTGGTAGATGGTCGCATCGATTTCCGCCAACACGAAATCTTGATCGACGTCCTGGCCCTCCTTGAAGTTCACGCTCATCAGCTTGCCGTCGACCTGCGTCCGTACAGTGACGGTGTTGAGCGCGCGACTGGAGCCGACGCCGTCAAAGTAAACCGGAACATCGGATTTCCTGGCCACGGCGGCGAGCACCGGCACCGGAGCATCACCACGCAGCCCCCGCCCGCCGCGTACGCTGGCCTCACTGGCCTGAATTTGTGCCTGGCGATACTGGGCCAAATATGCAGGGAGGTACTGTGGCGCATAAAGCCAAAGATAGCCCGCCGCGACCGAAAGGATGATTGCGAGGCCGACAAACCGCCGCCGCCACCGTCGTTGTTTCCGATCTATATTTGGTACCGTTATAAACGATTTTTCTATCAAGTCGGTTTTCACGCGAGCCTGTCTCCTTCGCGCTGGCCTCGCCCCTCCCCGGGAACAGACTACAATGCCAAGAAGCGTGACGAAACACACTCCTGAACGCGCTCAGGTGAACTCACGGCTTGCTGCAACCTGAGTGCCAGGTCGTGTCCAATGCGCATCGGCGTCGTTGCCTGCCGCCAGCAATGACCATGTGAAAGAGTTATGTCGTCGCCCATGAAGGCGCAGGAGATTCAGGTACCACGCGACCTTCGATTAGGTGCAACAGTTCAGGCCACCAGGATGCTGAGGTGCCCCGCCCTCGCAGGGCATACAACGCTGGGTTCTCCTGAGCGCCATTTAGCCCGCTGATAACGCGGCCGAACCCTCGATCTCGACCCCTTCATTCCGATCCGGCATCGCCGATGTGGTACTGGGCGTAAAGCTCAAGGCCAAGGCGGGCAACGAGCTCAAGCTGCGTTTCGAGGAAATCGATGTGCTCTTCCTCATCGCTCATCAGCTTTTCGAACAGATCCCGGGTGACGTAGTCCCTTGCGCCGTGGCAATAAGTCGCCGCTTCCTGGTAAAGCGCGCGTGCCGACATTTCGGCCGCAAGATCGCAGTCCAACACCTCCTTGACGGTTTGTCCGATGTGCAGTGGATCCAGCACCTGCATGTTGGGGAAGCCATCGAGGAAGATGATGCGGTGAACCAGCTTGTCCGCATGCTCCATCTCTTCGATGGACTCCTTGCGCCATTTCTTGGCAAGAGTCTGGTATCCCCAGTTCTCAAGCAAACGGTAGTGCAGCCAATACTGATTGACGGCAGTGAGTTCGTGACGCAGCGCCTTGTTCAGGTACTCAATTACGGTTGCATCTCCGCGCATGGTGATATCTCGCTGCTGGCTGCCGCTCGGCAAGGGTGGGGGAGGGGTACTGCTAAGCAGTTTATATCAATTCTAATGCAGCATCTTCAGCTTCGCCAATCCAAAGCTGCCCCTCCTGTCAATCGCGACACTGCGCGCGGAGTTTCCGTTGAAGTCACGTTGAAGGGGACAGCGCCGGGGCGATGCTAATCGAATTTCCTGACGACCTTGTTTTAGACACAGCGCAAACGCAGTCGTGTGCCCCAGCGGGCGATGCCGCCGCGCTGAGGGCCTCCTCCACGATCCGCCGGATTGTGCGGGCACAACGGCCACATTCGGCGCTGCATCCCAGACAACGATAGATCTCGCTTGTCCCTCGCACAGTGCGTTCCGCCGTAACCGACCGGACCTGATGGTCCGAGATGACATTGCATGAACACACGATCACGAAGTTGCCCCCGGTTTGTCCGGCCATTCCAAGACTTCTACTTGTGCACCTGTTATCTATGCACCTATGCAACCGATTCCTATCCGGACGAGAACGTATCCTTGCCATTTTGCGATAACGCCCGGCAAGTACTATGAAATGAAATCGTTCTAAACTGTAGAGTACATTGATTCTAATCAACTGGCGGCTCCGGATCGCCAGACATGGACGGCGGATCGTCTGTCTCATACGTATGGCGACCGATTCCTGCCCGTTTTTGGGGAGAGCGCAGAGGGACATGTCATTGGCGCGAGGTCTGCTGGGTTTTCGGTGCACGTGAGGTAATCCAGCCTGGCGCGCACGAGCGCGAAGACGGGAAAGTGAGCTATTCGCGAAAGGCCAAAGAATGACCGCCGTTGGACTGAGTTCCGGGATTTTTGGAGACATCTTCTTCACCGAGTCGATGCGCCGCATCTTCGCGGACGAAAATCGCATCCAGAAATATCTCGATATCGAGGCGGCGCTCGCACGTGCCCAGGCCCATCTGGGCATCATTCCGCAGAATGCGTGTGACGAGATTGTTCGCCATTGTTCGATCGCCGAATATGATTTCGGCAAGCTCAAGACCGAGACCGAACGGATCGGCTATCCGGTACTGCCCGTCGTTCAGCAGCTCGTTGCCTTGTGCCGGGACGGGCTCGGTGAGTGGTGCCATTGGGGCGCCACTACCCAGGACATCACCGACACGGCCACCGTCCTGCAAATCCGCGAAGCGCTCGATCTCGTCGAGGCTGATCTCGTGGCGATCTCCGATGCGCTTGCGTCCCTCGCCAGGCGCCATCGGGACACACCGATGGCGGGCCGCAGCAATCTCCAGCAGGCGGTACCGATCACGTTCGGCTACAAGGTCGCGACCTATCTGGCGGCGTTCGAGCGCCACCTCCAGCGCCTCAAAGAGTTGCGCCCTCGCGTTCTGGTGGGCGAATTCGGCGGCGCTGCCGGCACGCTGGCGTCGCTCGGCACTCGCGGCCTCGAAGTCCAGACCGCATTAATGCAGGAACTCGGCCTTGGCCAACCGGATATCGCCTGGCACACGGTGCGCGATTGCATTGCGGAAGTCGGGTGCTTCCTCGGCCTCGTCACCGGCAGTTGCGGAAAGATTGCGCTCGACGTGAAACTGATGATGCAGACCGAGGTCGAGGAGGCCTATGAGCCGTTTCACCAAGGCCGCGGCTCATCGAGCACCATGCCGCAGAAGCGCAATCCAATCTCCTCGGTCTACGTCACGGCAACCACGTCGCTGGTGCGTCAGCACGTGGCTGCGCTGCTGGATGCAATGGTGGAGGATCACGAGCGCGCCACCGGCCCGTGGGAGATCGAGTGGATCGCGATTCCTGAAATCTTCTGCCTGGCGGCCGGTGCACTGGGGCAAACCCGCCTCATGGTTTCGGGTCTGCAAGCCGATGAAAAGAGGATGCGGGCCAATCTCGACATCACCCGCGGCCTGATCATGTCCGAAGCCGTGATGATGGGCCTGGGCCCCCATATGGGCCGCCAATATGCTCACGACCTCGTCTACGATATTTGCCGCCAGGTGATCGCCACCGGCCGTCCGCTGGTCGATCTGCTCGCCGAGAATTCCGAGATTGCCAAGCACCTCGATCGCGCCGCTCTCGAAAAGCTCTGCGATCCCGCGAACTATCTCGGCCAAGCCGGCGAAATGGTCGATCGCGTTCTGGCGCGGCGACAGAAGCGATGACCTTGGCGGCAACCGGACTGTTTCTGGCCCAAACGACAGCCAACAACCCGACAGCCAAGCCCTTTCGCCCCCGGCGGCGGCTGATGTATCCTCGCAACCCATTGCTGGATGAGACTGAGGTCCGGTCGCCTTCACTACGGTTGCGAGCCGATCGCGCCGAGGCAGCACCGATCTGCCGGTCCTTGTTTCAGCGGCTGATGACATGATCGCTGATGGTGCGATTGCCGCAAACCATCGGCGGATCTTAGGGAGGATGTCCATGGGTTACCGAAGCTCAATCTGTGCAGTTGCGTTGGCAACCGCGCTGCTGGCGACGCCATCTGCTGCCCAGGTGGTTGATCTTGGGAAGTACCCCAACTTCAAGGGCCAATGGGTCCGCACCGGCAATCCGAATAACTGGATCGCGCTTGCTGGCCAGCCTCCGCTGACACCCGAGTACCAGAAGATATGGGAAGACATTCAGGCCGACCTGAAGGCCGGCGGGCCCGGCAATTGGCCGTCGACTTTCTGCATACCGGCGGGCATGCCGGCGATGATGAGCTTTTATGATCCGATGGAGATGATCGTCCTGCCGGAGACCACCTACATCCTGATCAGCCACAACGACGATTCGTATCGACGGATCTACACCGATGGCCGCGAGTGGCCGACCGACGCCGCGCTTACATATGCGGGCTACTCGATCGGCCAGTGGGTCGACGAGGACGGCGACGGCAAGTACGACGTGCTCGAAGTCGAGACGCGCTTCCTCAAGAACCCGCGCGGCTACGACATCTCTGGCATCCCGTTTCACAAGGACAACCAGACCGTCATCAAGGAGCGCATCTATCTCGACAAGGCCGACCGCAACACCCTTTATGACCAGATCACCGTGATCGATCATGCGCTGACGCGGCCCTACACCAAGGTCCAGAAAGCCACCCGCAACCCAAATCCCCGTCCAGTCTGGTTCTCGGACGTCTGCTCGGAAAACAATACCCATGTGCGCATCGGGAATGAAAATTATTTTCGCAGCGCCGACGGCAAGCTGATGCCGTCCAAGAAAAATCAGGCGCCGCCGGACCTGAGCTACTTCAAACGAACACAGCAGTAGACCGATCTAAAAACCGATCCGTAGGGTGGGCAAAGTCGCCTGCCACAGCTGACGAGTGACGCAAGGGCTCGCGCGACTTTGCCCACGCGATCAGAGCGCGGCGCCCAGCGGCGTGGGCAAAGGCGCATGCGAGGCTGCGAAAATTGCATCACGCGGCGCATGCGCCTTTGCCCACCTTACTGTCGGCCGGACATGATACGATTTATTCACGCCCGCTTGCGCTCCTGAGACTCCTCAGGCTTGACGAAGAATTCGGACAACTGCGCGATTGCATCACCGGACGACGGTTCGCGCGCAACCGCTGCGATATCTTCGTAGAGCCGTGCGATCGCTTCGAACATGTCGCCGCTTGGGGTGCCGTTTTCGAGAAAATGGCTGATCTCCTCCATCTCAGCGACCCAGCGATAGGCCTTGGGATACATGCGCGGCACCTGCCGGGTCAGCCAGGCGAGGAGATGCGGCTGGCTCAACTCGAGTTCCTTATGAAGGGCCGATGCAGAGCCCGCACGCGTCGCGCCGAGCACCATGGCGACCGCTACCGCGGTAAACCCCTTGGTGATACCGCCATAAGACATCTTGAGCGCCGACGCGGCGCCGATCGGACCGTCGAGGGGCGGAAATGCGACCCCGAATTCGCTCAGCCGGGCGACCTCCTTCGCGGCCGCACCTGACACATAGATGCGCGTACCGGTCGCATTCGGAGGTGGCGGCGGACCGATGATGCCACCGTCTACGTACGGACAGCTGGTGGGTTCAAGGACCGCGCCGATCTCAAGCGCGGTCGCCGGCGAGATGGCGTTGCAATCCACGTAGATGGGCTTCTTACGCGCCCGCGTGAGCGCCGGCACGAACCGCTGCGCCAGCGCGACGGCCTCGCCCGGCGGGCAGATCGACAGGAAAAAATCTGCCTCCGCCACTAGCGCGTCGTCGTCAGCGACCGCAACCATGCGGGCGCGCTCCGCCCGTGCGGCGCTGGCGGCCGAGCGGCCGGCCAGCGAAGTGGTGACTTTTACGCCTCGCTCGGCGAGTCGCGCCGCCACGGCTGATCCCATTTCACCCGGCGCAATGATCGCTACCACATATGCCATATCGTGCTTCCTGTTGGACGATGGAAACTAAGCAGGATTGCGCGATTGCGCAACGGACGGAAAGTTATCGGTAGTCCGCAGCAATCCGAAAACCGGACTGAGCGCGTGCGGCGGCTGTGGGGCCAAGAGCTGACATCAACAGGTGTACCAACAGGCATCGAACGGCAGAAACGTTTGGTCAGATATTGTCGTGGCTACTTGAGACCGTCCGCCTGCGTAGTGCCCCTGAACTGGCCGTAGGGGCGCGCGCAGAAAACTGACTGCGGCCCATCACCAACCGCCTTGCGGAACAGGCTCTCGGC
>DATGCX010000257.1:0-2083 GCA_035311445.1 Xanthobacteraceae bacterium
CATATTTCTGCACGAGGTCCTGCTCAAATGGCGCCCAGCGGCGGTCGACCCTGATGTTCCGGCCTTCGATCCAGCCTCGCTCCTGCAGTGCACGCAGGAAGACAGCATCGCGCTCACTCCCGGTCGGGTCCTCGGAAGAAATCGGCATGAGTATGCCGATGCGCCGCATCCCCTCGGGCTGCTGGGCGCCCGCGGCGAGCGGCCACGCAGCCGCGCTCCCGAGCCCTACGATGAATTCTCGCCGCCGCATCGGACATCTCCCAGGCCGCTATGGCGGCAGCCTATCGCGTGGGTGGTCGAAGGGGAACCCGGCTCTGCGCCTATCAACCTAAATCCGTGAGTTCGGCTGTTGGCGCCGAGCTATTTTGACCTCCTTCAACTGTAACTGGCAGCTCCTGCCGGCAATTGTAGCGGCGGCACGAGTTTTCGTCCGCGCAGAAATTTTTTCAGCGCCTCGCTGAGAATTCGGTACCACCGCTCGAGTGCGGTCAACTGCTCCGCAGTCTTGCGCAGGTGCGCGAAAAAGCCGGCGATGCGGGTGAGAGCGGCGCGGGCGCGCGCATGCTCGCCATGGCTTGAGGTGATGGTGACGGTGGTGCGGCCGGCATGGCTGGTCTGTCGGCCGATCGCCTGGAGCAACAGGGGGCGACTGGTGATGGCTTCGCGATGATGAGCAGGATCAGCCAGACGGACGAACAGATTCCACCAGTTGAACACCAGCGCGACACAGCCGGCCATCAGGCGGCAGCGCTTGAGGTCGCGCGTCGTGAAGCCACCCCAGCCCCACTGGTTCTTCAATTCGTCAAAACTGTTCTCGCAATCGGCGCGATCGCGATAGAGCTGACCGAGCGACAATATCTCGCTATCGAGCGACGTGACGAGAACGGCATATTCAAAGACCTCGCGCGCCTCGTCGATCTCGGCAAAGCCGAGCCGCAATTGACCGTCACCGTCACGTTCGCTCAGCGTCAACTCGCGCTCGATGCGTCGTCGCAGGATCACGATGCGGCGATACCGGCTCCAGCCCTCAAGGCGCAAGCGGCCATCCTTGCCCTGCCAGCGCGCACCGGCATTCTGCCAATCCTGCTCGCCCATCGCCCGCTCGACCGCGCGCTTGACCCCCTTGGTCAGGCGCAGCTTGAACAAATAGGGTTGATGCCGCCGCTCGGCTTCGCGCATCACCGGCTCATTGCCGAAACCGACATCGCCACGGATCAGCCACGGCCGCAGTCCGGCGGCAAGCCCATCCAACAACGCCCACAAGCGGGGGGACGAATGCTTAGACGTATGCTGGTTGCCCGGCGCAACTTCCGCCGCCAGCACCAGGCGCAGATTAGCCATCATATAGCAGTGATAGCTGTGCGACGGTCGCCCTCGCTTGTTCGGATTGTAGCTCACCACGGCCCCTTCCTGGTGACCGTAGAGCGGCTTCACCGTGGTGTCGATATCGAGAATCCAAGGCTCGCTCAGAAGCGGGCGCGTGGTGTAATCGAGATGCCTTTGGAGCCAATCCAACCCCGCCTGCTCTTCGATCTTGTCGAAGCCGCGGCGCACCGCATCCTCGCTCACCACCTGCGTCATTCCCAACAGCGGCGGATTGACGGGGTCACAGCGCAACGTCGTCATGTGCGCGTAACGCCAATGTCCGGCCAGCACCGACAGCAGCACCGTGCCGAGAACGTCTCGCTTGTTCGGCGCGTTCGGACTCCTGTAATGCAGCGGGCAATCCGCCACCCAGCTGTCGAACAGCGATCCCTGCTTGACGAATTCGATAAAGAACGGCAGCTGGCCGAGCGGCGTCACCGTCGCGCTGTTGTCCCACTCCACATGGATGCGTCCCGCAAAGGTGTCGGCCACCACAGGCCCGGCCGACATCCGTTCTATCACTGGTTGCTCACCCGCCGGTAGCGGCGGCAAATCCCCGCGTTTCCTGCCCATACCTCATGATATCAGCGATTTGCCAAACCGCCGCAGGCCGCCAGCTCCCGGATTTAGGTTCAAACGGCTGCCGACATTTCTGCCTTGATCCGCTGCACGGTGCCTATGCCGACGCCGAGCATGGCGGCGATCTTGCGGATGCCGT
>DATGCX010000258.1:0-3028 GCA_035311445.1 Xanthobacteraceae bacterium
AGGTTGCGCTGCGGTAACCGCCGCCTTTGACCCACAGGAGACCTCGGGTGTGCAGTGCACCCGGTTGCAGAATGGCTGGCGTGCCCGCTGACTGACCGCCTCGAAATCGGTATCCTCCAATCCTGCGCAGGCTGGCGGGACCGCATGCAATTCGATCGACTGAAAAGGCGCGAGTTCATTACCTTGCTCGGCGGCGCGGCAGCGGCGTGGCCGCTCGCGGCGCGCGCGCAGCAGCCGGCGATGCCGGTGGTCGGGCTCCTCACCTCCCGGGGATCCGGTGACGCTCCGCAACTCCTGGCCGCCTTCCGTCAAGGCCTGAAAGACACAGGCTTTGTCGAAAGTCAGAATGTCGCGATCGAATATCGCTTCGCCGGAAATAAAAACGAACAGCTGCCTGCATTGGCGGCCGATCTGGTTCATCGTCAGGTGAGCGTGATTGCCGCGACCACGACTGTCGCGGCCCTCGCTGCAAAGGCGGCGACCACGACCATTCCGATCGTCTTCGAATCGGGCGGCGACCCGGTTCGACTCGGCCTCGTCGTCAGCCTTAACCGACCGGGCGGCAACGTCACGGGCGTAACCCAATTGAACGTGGTGGTAGCGCCGAAGCGGCTGGAATTGCTGCACGAGCTTCTTCCCATGGCGACCGTCATGGCGCTCCTCATCGATCCGACCGATCCCACTAATGCCGAGACAACGACAAGAGACTTGCAGGCGGCAGCCCACGCCTTCGGCCTGCAGCTCCATGTCCTCAACGCCAGCACCGAGCGCGATTTCGATCAAGTCTTCGCAAAATTGATCCAATTGCGGGTAGGCGGGCTCGTGATCGGCGCCAGTCCGTTTTTCACCGCTCGCAGCGAACAACTCGCCGCACTCGCACTCCGCCACGCGGTGCCGACGGCCTACGAAGACCGCGAGTTCGTCGCAGCCGGCGGCCTAGTCAGCTATGGCGGCAGCCTTACAGATTCATACCGCCTGGCCGGCGTCTACGCCGCCCGCATTCTCAAAGGCGAAAAGCCTGGCGAGCTGCCGGTCCAGCAGGGCACGAAAGTTGAGCTGTTCCTGAACCTCAAGACCGCCAAGGCGCTCGGCATCACCGTCCCGCTGCCGCTCTCCGGCCGCGCCGACGAGGTCATTGAATGAAGCGACGCGAGTTCATCACGCTCCTCGGTAGCACGGCGGTCGCTTGGGTATTGGTCACAGGCGCAGCGCATGCGCAAACCGACTTTCCGAACCGGCAGATCCATATGGTCGTGCCCTATCCGGCGGGTGGGATCGTCGACGTCGCCACGCGCATCGTTACCGACAAGCTTTCCGAGATCTGGCAGCAGCCGATCGTGGTCGAAGCGAAGCCGGGTGCAAGCGGCAACCTCGCCTGGGATCAGGTCTCGCGTGCCAAGCCTGACGGATATACTTGGACTTTCCTCGGCACCGCGACCATGGCCAACCCGCGCATATACGCGAAACTTCGCTGGAGCGAGAAGAGCTGGTTCCAATCGGCGCCACGGTCTGGGGGCCGTCGGCCCTCGTTGTTCACCCGAGCCTTCCGGTCAATACGGTCACGGAGTTCGTAGACCATGTCCGGAAAAATCCGGGCGTTCTCAACTTGGGCCATCCCCCCATAGGAAGCAGCCCACATCTTAACATCGCCATCTTTCTCAACGCGACGAAGCTCAACGTGGTGGCCGTGCCTTACAACGGCGCGCCGGCGACGATCCTGGACCTAATGGCTAACCGGGTGCAGCTCACGATGCTTCCGCTCGGCCTCGTCGTGCAGCACATCAACTCGGGTGCAATAAAGGCATTGGCTGTGCTCGGCACGATTCGCTCGCCGCTTGTGCCGAACGTGCCGACGATGAGCGAGGCGGGTTATCCCGAGGTCAATGTCGTGCCTTGGTATGGGTACGGCGCCCCACGCGGCACACCGCAGCCGGTCATCGACACGATCGTGGCCGGTTTCAACGAAGTAATGAAGGTTCCGAGCGTCCGGGGGGCGCTGCAAAAGCAAGCCCTCCAGCCGATGGAGCCAATGAGTGCTGGCGAGATTGCGGAGCTTTATGCGGCGGACACGGAAAAATATGCCAAGGTCATTCGCGAGGCGGGCATCAAGCTATCGGATTAGGGTGCGAGATCGAGCGAGAGCCGCGTCAGCAGCACGTCTCGTCATCGGGAAATTCCGCTAGAGGCCGATCATCAGGGCGGCAAACGTAGAATAGGCCGTCAGCGGAGTTTGTATAAAAGGTAGGCGTGAACACGCTCCTGACCACGAGGCCCTGGCACCAGTCTGCGGGTACAAAAGATTTTCAGCCAGGTAGGCTGTGACGCGTAACCGAATGTAGTCTATTTTTCCGCATGGAAAGGTCGCCCCATGAGCTATGAAACCATCAATGTCGCGCCGGTCACGCCCCGCATTGGCGCCGAGGTCGACGGCTTGACGCTCGCCAATCCGCTCAGCAATCGCCAGGTCGAGGAGTTGCACCAGGCGCTTGCGGAGCATCAGGTCCTGTTCTTTCGCGATCAGCCGCTTGACGTGGAAAGCCACAAGGCGCTCGGCCGATATTTTGGCGAGTTGCACATTCACCCGAACACGCCCGGTCCGGAGGGGCATCCCGAGATCCTTCCCATCCATGCTGACGCCAATTCCAAGCGCATTGCCGGAGAATATTGGCATTCCGACGTCTCATGTGACGAGGAGCCGCCGCTGGGCAGCATTCTATACCTCCACACTGTGCCAGTTGTCGGGGGAGATACGCTGTTTGCGAGCCAGTATGCAGCCTACGACGCATTGTCTTCGCGCATGAAAACCTACCTCGAAGGGCTCACGGCTACGCATTCGGGCGACCACGTCTATCGTGCGACCAATGTGCTGGTGGGGCGCGACGACCGGGGCAAGGTCTTTCCGAAGGCGTCGCATCCGGTCATACGCACCCATCCCGTGACCAAGCGCAAGGCGCTGTTCGTCAATCAGGGATTTACCACCCATATCGACGGGCTTCCCAAAGAGGAAAGCCGCGCCGTCCTGAATTAT
>DATGCX010000259.1:0-2247 GCA_035311445.1 Xanthobacteraceae bacterium
TGAGTCCATTCCCCAAAATGAGCAATCCCCGCCCCCGAGCGTCTTCTTCTCGGCCGCTGATCGGCGGCATAGTTATGGATCGCTACGATAGGCTGGCGGCTCAATGCCGCGCCAGTAATGCGATCCCCGCCCCTCAATAGCTGGAGCATCCAATGCCGATGCTGTCCCGAGCGAAAACCGGATCAACGCTACTGTAACACATCAGCGATGACGACAGATAGCCCTCGTGAAGCCGCCTTGGCCGCGGCCGACGCAGCAGCATGCTTCAAGTGCTTGCAGCGAGCGATCGCGCCACCCCTGACGAGATGTCCTTGGCAGGTCAAGACAAAACGCAGGCAGGAGGCGTCACCTGTTCGGGTCGGCGGAGATGCGATCCGGTCCGCTGGTTTGGCTCTCATATGACCCGACGTGCCGGAAGAACGCGATCGTTGTCGCGCCGTCCCACTCGGCCGGCCCGACGGCACGTCCGAACTCCCGCCCCTCGCGATCGATGAACAGTGATGTCGGCAGGCCAATCGCGCGCACCGTCCTCAATGCCTGGCCGGAGCTGTCAATATACATCGGAAGCTTCTGCACGTTGAATTGGGCGAACATTTTGCGGACCGCGTCGATCCCCTTGCGGTCGATCGACACTGTGACGACTGCAAACTCCGCGCCGTTCAAAGCCGCCGCGAGACGATCGAGCGCGGGAATTTCCTTGAGGCACGGCGCGCACCAAGTCGCCCAGACATTGAGCAGCACGATCTTCCCCCGGAAGTCGGCGAGGCTTCGCGGTTGACCTTGATCATCCTCGAAGCGGATTGCGACACCTGGTTCAGGTGTTTCGTGCAAGATAAAATTTCTCGGCGGCTCCTGAGCGAAGGCGACCGGCAGCATCACAAGCATCACGCCGAACGCTCGAATGCAGTTGCTCAGGCACGGCATCATGAGTTTCGATCTCGTCGTCGTGGCAGGAAATCTCACATCTCCGATCGCATTTGGCAACCAATTATGTCCATCATTGTACGCGCCGAAGATGTTCTGTCGCGCCGGTATGAACGTGCCTGATCAGAATTCGGTACCTGTACCTTGGCGGCTCTTATAGGGTCAGTAAATCCTGCACCACAAATCCCCGCACGGGGCACTTCCCCTAGGGGTCGAACCCTGTTCCTAATTGGGCGCGCGAAAATGCAAAAAATACGTAGAGGGACATAGGGAGGGGCAGCGATCTTAATTCAGTTTTCGGCCGTGCCACACGCATGGCCCTCTAGCGTGCCGCGGACGGCATCACGCACGTCGGCGTCGCGATAGGCCTCCGTCGTCCCGCAAGCTATCGCTTTACGACTTCGCTCAACACTCGCGATCGGTAGCCACACGAGGGAAAGGGAGAGGCCTCCATGTATTACAACGTATTCGGCGAAAAGGTGTCTCGTGCACGGTATCGAGAGATGCTCAACGCCGCGAAGAACCGACGCGAGCTGATCGCCGCCGGGCTGACCAGCCGGCGGGACCTCTTCAAGATGGGATTGCTGACCGCGGGCGGCATGCTGGTGGCCAAGAGCGGCTTGAGTTCGCGCGCTTACGGCCAGACCGTGAATGGCGGGACAAACCAGATGTGTTTGCCCAACAATCAGCCCGCCAGCCCACCAACCACGCCCTTCATTGAACCGCTTCCGGTCATGCCGATTGCACAGACGGTTCCGTCGTTGACGCCGGCGCCCACGGAAAACCCGAACACGGGGGCCGGCGAGGTTCGGGCGGCGCCCTTCCAGGCGCCACTTATCGACTCGACCCGGTTTCCGGTGGTTCCTGGCACGCTCTACCAGATGACGCAGCATGCGATCAGCGTGAGCCACTCGCCCCAGCTCCCGACGCAGACCGTATGGGGGTTCGACGATAACTCCGGCCTTCCTGGACACGCCAGCAGCCCCGGCCCGACGTATCAGGCCTTTTACGGCCGCCCGCAACTCACGCGCAACATCAACGCGCTTCCGCCCGCGAGCCAAAATGGCGGCTTCGGCATGCCCTCGGTCACCACCCATCTGCACAACGGGCATACGCCGTCGGAAAGCGATGGCAATCCATGCGACTTCTACGGCATCGGGAATTTCTGCGACCAGTACTATCCCAACGTGCTCTCCGGCTTCAACTCGGACTTCAAGCCCAACGGCGACATCAATGAATCGCTCAGCACGTTGTGGTACCACGATCACAGGGTGGATTTCACCGCGCAGAACACCTACAAGGGACTGCTCGGATTCTATTGCC
>DATGCX010000260.1:0-3160 GCA_035311445.1 Xanthobacteraceae bacterium
CCCGCTGGTGCAGCCGCGCGCCGTCGGCGTGCTTGCCCTGATCGTCATACACATTGGCCAGGTTGTTGAGGGTTACGGCCACGTCGATGTGGTCGGCGCCAAGTGCGTTCTCCTGGATTGCCAATGCGCGTTTGTAGAGCCCTTCGGCCTCGGCGTACTTGCCTTGGTCGCGGTACACGCCGGCTAGGGGGCGGAGCGTCTGGGCCACGTCGGGGTGGCTGGCGCCGAGTGCTTTCTCCCGGATCGCCAGCGAGCGCTTCAACAACCCCTCTGCCTCGGAGTACTTTCCCTGCAAACTATACAATTCGGCCAGGCCGTTGAGGGCGTAAGCCACGGAGGGGTGATCTGCACCGAGCTTCTCATAGATCGCCAGCGCGCGCTTGTAGCGCAACTCGGCATCTGCGTATTTGCCTTGAAACGCAGATGCAATTGCCAGGCTGACGAAGACGTTAGCCACTTTGGGGTCATCGGCACCGAGCTTTTCATAGATCGGCAGCGCGCGCCTGTAGAGTTCCTCAGCGTCGGCGTACTTGCCTTGGCGGCTATACAAAATGGCCAAGCTGTACAGGTTTTCAGCCACGTCGGTGTGGTCTTTACCGGGCGCCTTCTCAGCAATCGCCAGGGCGCGCTTATAGACCCCCTCGGCGTCGGAGTATTTGCCTTGCTCCTTGTATACGCCGGCGAGGTTGCGGAGGGTCAAAGCTGCGTCGTCGGTGCCGAGCGCCTTCTCACCAATCGCCAGCACACGCTTGTAGAGACCCTCGGCGTCGGCGTATTTGCCTTGCTTAAAGTACACGTTGGCCAGGCTGCGGAGCGCAACGCCATAAATGGCGTTGTTGACGCCGAATCGCGCTTTCACCCCGGCCTCGAGCTTCTGCGCTTCCACGAGCGCCGCGGGATAATTGCCCGCGTCGAAGAGTTGATCGTATCGCTTCACGATCACCTCGAGATCGCCCTTCTGCGCCGCTGCCGGCGCCAAAGCGATGACCATCAATAACGTCGTGCCCAAGAGAACCCCGAGGCAGCGCAAAAACACGTGGCAAGCAGGGGCGGCAGGGCGCATTGTTAAGACTCCGCTGCTGTGAAATCACTCTAGCCGACCTTATGCACGCGAAGATATGATCTGAACGCCAATTTTGGTGGACGTGCGGATGCATTCTGCGCGGGCCCGCCAGCAGATTAATCGGATTGAGGACGCTGTCGACGCGTTGGAGGTGACTGGACGGGCTCGCGGGGGGCATCTGCGCCCCGGTTGCTCATGGCCCAGACGGTTGCAGCTTGAGCGCGACGAGACTGAATGTCTCGGCCTCCGGGCAGCATGAGGCGAGCGCGATGCGAATGCGGCTTGCGGTCTCGATGATGCGGCCGGCGATCTTGAGTAGACGCAGACGGATGGTGGCGAACTCTGTGTGCTGGAGCGGATTCCAACTCGGGATCGCGGCGCGCAGGTCGAGCAGCAGCCAGTAGGCGCCGGTGTGCAGGATGAGTCGCATCTGGTTGGCCAGCGCCGAACGGCAACTGGTGCGATCGGACGAAAGTTGCGCTTTGTGCTGCTTGATCAGGTTCTCGGCCTGCCCGCGGGCACAGTAGACTGTCTCATAGAGATGCTCGGCATCGCTCTGCTGCAACGAGGTGACGACGTATCGGATGTCGATGCCTCGGCGCAGCATGTCGTCCGCATGACTGGCGCTGGCCTCGATCCGGGCCACGACCCGCCGCTCCTGCTGCCACGATTTGGCTGCATAGCGCGTCTCGGCAAAGCCACGCAGAACCTCGGCCTGGTCCAGAGCGCGGCGCACCCGGATATCATCGGCAACAGGCTCGACCCGGCGGTCGAGCACGACATTGCCCGGCAGCCCGAAAATGTAGTCGACACCGTTGTTTTCGCACCACGTCATTGCCTCGTCTCGGCCATAGTGAGCGTCACCGCGAATGCTGATGCAGGTGTCGGGCCAGTGCCGGCGGATGCGCCCGATCAGGCGACTGAGGAGCTTGCGAACCTCCACACCCGACGGCGTCTTGCCAGGCCGCAGGATTACAACGACCGGCGCACCGGTCGCCGCATCGTAGACATGGATCGGCAGAAAACAGCGCTCATCATAGTGGGCGTTCCAATGCGCCAGTTGCTGTTTGCCGTGCACAACGTCGACCGTATCATCGATATCCAGCATCACCGACCGCGGCGGCTTCGCGTAGCTCCCGCACCAGATGTCGACGAGTGTGTAAGTGAGGCGGATGATCTCGCGCAGCGACGGTGCATTCTCCCAACGCGAGATGGTCGGTTGCGAGCAGAGGTCCGCCCCGGTCTCCGGCAGGCGTCCGCAGGCGAGCTTGAAAGCCGGATCAAACCGCAGCCGGTCGAAGTCGTTGCCATCGGGGTAGCCGCATCCAATCGCCAGCATGCGGGCGCGCAGGACATCCGCGACCGTATGCGTGATGTGCGCGGGATCGCGATGGTCGGCAATCAACACCGCGAGCCTGTCGGCAACTCGGCGCCGCCGATCGGCTAGCGCCAGCAACATCACGCCGCTGTCCGAGGACAGTCGGCCACCATCGAACGCGGCTGTGACTTTCTTGCGCAAAACGGATGGCAGGCTAAAGCTGAGTTGGATATCGTCGATCATGGCGGGTGTGGCAGTGAGGCGCGACGCGCGCAGGGTGGTTTTGACACCCATTCCCTACGCAAGCTCAACGCTTTGCGCCACACCCGTCAGCTCAAATTCCAAACCGGCTGAATAAGATGGGCTAGCCTTGCCATCGGCCCCGTCTTCGCCTGCCGTGTTCCTGCGCCGTTCGACCAGCTGGGTCGTCGGTGTTGACCTGGGGCAATCGACCGACCCGACGGCCATTTGCGTGATCGAGCACATTCGTGGCGTTCTCGACTTCAATTCCGAGGCCGAGCGCCACACTGGCACGGGGTTGCTGCCGCAGAAGCCGGCCGAGCGCCTTGATGTGCGTCACCTCGAACGGCTGCCGCTCGGGCTGAGCTATCCCGACGTGGTGCAACGTGTCGCCGACACATTGGCGCGGCCGCCATTGAACGACAGCCCCACCGAGCTGGTGATCGACGAGACCGGCGTTGGCCGGGCGGTTGGCGACATCTTCGTGCAAGCGGGATTGAAGCCGAAGCGCGTGAGCATCACGGCCGGAAGCGAGGTTG
>DATGCX010000261.1:0-12103 GCA_035311445.1 Xanthobacteraceae bacterium
GATCGCTCGCAAGGTGGCAATCTCGGTGGCGCGGGCCGCCACGGATGAATACATGGTGTTGAGCGCGCCGGCCAGCGCGCCGAACGCCATGGCGATGGCCAGCGGCCAGCCGAGCTTCTGGATGAGATCGGTGGTCTGCGACGACTGATCGGCAAAGTAGGCAGCTTCCGATTTTACGTCGAGCTTCATGCGCGGGTCGTTGTCGTTGTAGCCCTTGAGTTCGTCGAGGGTCGCCGGCTCCGCTAGCCGTACCCGCACCGTCTGAAAGATATTGTTGCGGTTGAACAGACTCTGCACGACCGGCAGGTCGGCCCAGATTTCCGACTCGAACACGCTGCCGTCCGCCTCGAAAGTGCCCACCACGGTCCATCGTGTGGTGCCGAATGCGACGGTGCTGCCGATATCAAAGCCATCGAACTCCCGCGCCAGTCCCTTGCCGACGACGATCTCGTTCGAGCCGCGGTTGAACATGCGGCCGGCCGTGATGGTAATCCCTTTCCGGAGCGCAAAACCCTGCTCGCCGATACCGCGCAGCGGCAGGTTGGCCTTGGTCTTGGTCGTATGTTTAATACCGTCGACCACCAGATAAAGCTCCGGCGAGACCAGCGGCTTGCCGTCGCCGCCGCGCGCGATGCCTGGCCCGTCCTCGACGAGGCGCACCTGCTCGCGCGTCACCGTGCTGTTGATCTCCGCCTGCGATCCTCCGCGCAGCACGATGCCGATGTCATCGGAACCGGAACCCGCGATGGTGCGCTGAAACCCGTTCGCCATCGCGAGGAAGGCGAGCAGCACCATGACAACGAGAGCGATCGCAACGACCGTCGACAGCGATAGCAACACACGACGGGGAATGCTCTTGAGGTTAATGGTGGTGACCGCGGCGATCTGGAGGAGGAGCGAACGCATGCGTATCAGCCTCGTCCGAGCGCGGTCGCGATCTGGAGCCGCATGGCGTTGAGTGCCGGAATGAGGCCGGTGACTAGTCCGAGCGCGAGCATCAGAACGATCGCCTCCGCGACAATGTCGACCGTCAGCGCAAAGCCCGGCAGCAGATTGGAGACGCTGGGACGCAGCGCGGCCGTTGCCAACGCAGCGAGCGCAAGCCCCGGGAGCCCGCCCAGGAGGGAGAGCAGGACCGATTCGCCGAGGACGAGGCGGAGTATGCGCCCGCCCGTGAAGCCCAGTGTCTTGAGCACTCCGATCTCGCGCGTGCGCTCGCGAACGGTGAGCGCCATGGTGTTGCCGACGATCATCAGAATGGTGACGAAGGCAGCGCCGACCACAAGGACAACGATGAGCGCGATATTGCCGAACTGCGCCGCGAACGCCTTATTGAAGGCTTTCTCGGTGTCGGTCGCAGTTTCAGCGGTAGAATTGACGAACATTGCATCGATCGCTTTCGAAATGCGGTCGTTCTCGGCCGGGTTCGCGGTCTGCAGCACAAGCCAGCCGATGGTGTCCTTGCCGAAGGAACGCGTCTCGTCGAAATAATCGTACTGGAAGAACATGAGATTGGTGTCGGATTGCTGAGTCTTGCCGGTGAAGATGCCGACGATATCGAAGTCCCAGGTGTGGGAGCCGTTGCGCTGGGAAAAGATGTTGCTTGCGATCGGCACGCGGTCGCCAAGCTTCCATCCCCATTTGCGCGCCATGGCCTCGCCCACAAGCGCGCCAGTGCGGGTGCGGATGAACGCTTGTCGCGCCTCCGGCCCAAAGTCGAAATCGCGGGAAAAGACATCGGTGTACGTTTCGGGCTCGACCGCCATGACGATAAGGAAATTCCTCGGGTCCTGGTAATAACCGCCGAACCAGTTGGCATGGGTGACCTGGCGCACGCCTGTCACGGACCGCACACGATTGTAGTAGGCCATCGGCAAGGGCTGCGTGAAATTGACCTTGTTGACGACGACGAGCCTGTCGGCGGCGGCCCGGTCTTCGCCCGCCGTGAAGGATGCGTAGACGCCGGCGAGCACGCCGAAGATCAGGAACGCGATCAGGATCGACACGATCATCAGGATGGCGCGCAGCTTGCGGCGGAACAGGTTCTTGCGCACGAGCGTCAGAGCATTCATGCGGCAAGCTCGCGCTCGATGAAGTTGCCCTTGTCGAGATGCAGCGTGCGTCCGGCGTAGCGCGCCGCAGCGGGATCGTGGGTCACCATCACGATGGTCTTGCCGAGATCCTTGTTGAGGAGCTGGAGGATCGAAAGAATCTCGTCGGCCGAAGTGCGGTCGAGATCGCCGGTCGGCTCATCGCACAGGAGCAGGCTCGGGTCTGACACAATCGCTCGCGCGATGGCGACGCGCTGCTGCTGGCCGCCAGACATTTCGCGCGGATAGTGCTTGAGACGGTCCGAAAGATTGACAATGGAGAGGGCGGTTGCGACATGGGCGGTTCGCTCCTTGCTGCGCAGCCGGGTGAGCAGCAGCGGCAGTTCGACGTTCTGCGCCGCCGTGAGCATCGGCATGAGATTGTAGAACTGGAAGATGAAGCCAATGTTGGCGGCACGCCAGCGTGCGAGCTCGCTCTCGGACAATCCATCGATGCGCCGCTCGGCGACGTTCACTTCGCCCGCGTCAGCCCGATCGATGCCGCCCAGGATGTTGAGCAGCGTTGTCTTGCCCGAGCCCGATGGGCCCATGACGGCGACAAAATCGCCACGCGGAATGGTCAGATCGAGCTGATCGAAGATCGAGATCGTCTCCCGGCCCTTGGTGAAGCGCTTGCTCACATGGACGAGACGAACCATCGGGGTGTCGGCGGCCAATTTCCTACTCTCCTGATCAAGATCGAGTTACGCTGCACGTGGAGTGGCTTTCAGTCATCTCGCAGCACCTCCTGCTTTCCCGGGTCGTGGCCGGGCTTGTCCCGGCCACCTCGATTATCCTTGTTCCGTGTCCTGCGGTTCGGGGTCGCAGGGACAAGCCCGGCGACGACACTGGTTGTGGTCGAACCGATCGAAAATCCATCCTAATTCGCAGCGGCTTCGCGGCCGGTCGCCGCGGTCGTATCTTCGAGAAACGTCACCTTGACAGCCATGTCCGGGAGGATGCGCGGGTCCTTCTGCCTGAAACCGATCCGCACCCGCACCGTCGCCTTCTCGCGATTCGCAGTCGGGACGATGGCGATCACGTAGGCCGGAATGGTCCAGTCCGGATAGGCGTCGAGCACCGCATTGACCGCGCCGCCGGCGCTGACACGGCCGATGAATACCTCGTTGACGTCGACCTCGATCTCGATCGAATCCATGTCGACGATGGTGCAGATGCCGGTGCGGGTGAAGCCGCCGCCGGCCGACAGGGGCGAGATCATCTCGCCGGGCTGGGCGCTCTTGTCGACCACGATGCCGTCGAACGGCGCGCGAATTTGATGCTTCTCCAGCACCGTGGCATTGCGCTGCGCGTCAAGGCGCGCCGTCTCGTGTTGCGCCTGATACTGACGCAGCTGGGCACTGAGCACGCCGGCGCGCGCCTCGGCTTTGGTCAGATCGGCTTCGCTCATGACGCTTTTCTGCGACAACGTTCGAGCTCGCGTCACGATGCGCAGGGCGTCCTCGAGATCGGCCGAGATCACCGCGATCGCAGCTTCAGCGGATTCGATGCGGGACTTGGCGAGCGCCAAGTCCTTCTCGGCAAGCATGCTGTCGAGCCGCGCGAGCACCTGGCCTTCCTTGACGACATTGCCCTCCTCGACCAGCACCTCCACCACCTTGCCGGTGATCTCAGCTGCAACAGTCGCCTTACGGCGCGCCACCACGTAGCCCGACGCGGCGAGGCTGCCGGTCCGGCGCGGCTCTGCTGCGGCTGCCGCACCTTGCGAGGAGGGCGGGGTTGGCAGCTGCGAGGCTGCGCGATCGACGGAGCGGTCGACAGGCAATTGCATCGCCACGATCGCGGCGATGACGAGAGCCGCCACAACACCTCCGACTGCGATCAACACGGGCCAGCGCCGTGGCGCTACGCGCGGCGCATCGCCTGCCTTCCTGTCGATGGCGAGCGAACGAAGCAACTTGGCCTTATCGTCAGCACTTCCCATGTGCACCATCACGAAATGTGTTCCGGTTCTGCGGGCGAACTTGAGCAACTTCGTGACCCCGCGGCCAAAATCGCGGCTCATCGGGCCCGGTTTGGTTAAGTCGTGCCCCCAAGACGCAAGCACTGCTGCGACCTCCGGACGCGCAATGCTTTGCATGTACTTGGCCTGACAGCAGCGACGTCGAATGGTCAGAACGCAACATCTCATGCCTCCGCGTGTTGACGTTCCATCGACGCCTGAATCTCGCGCCACATCCCGACCGGTCCCCAGCCGTCCTCGGTGATGCGGCGAACCAGATCGTTCACGAAGTCGAGCTCGGCCTTGATCAGGGCGAGGCGGTATTCGCTTTCGACCAGGAAAATCGGCGGAAATTTCTCCCCGGCAAGTTGCGCCGGCAGCTTTTCTTCAGGTCCGGCCATCGCAGACAAATCCTGTTCAACTACGTGCGACAAATGGGCTTCCAACTGGGCGATCTTGCCCGAGAGGTGCAAGGCGCGGCAGCGCAGCTGCCTCACCGCTTCGTCGGGTGGCAACACAGGCAACAGACACAAGGCGGCTTCGAACTGCGGAAATTCCTGCGCGGGCTCACTGAGAAGTTCCCGCATCCAGTCCCGCAACTCGTCGCAGCCAGTCGGGGTAAGGGAGTAGACCGTACGTTCCGGTCGTTTGCCACCCCGCGAGGTTTCCTTGGCCACGATGAAGCCGCGCCCGATCAGCAATTCGATCACCGTGTAAAGGCTGCCGTAGCGCAGCTTGATGCTCTCGTGCTTGTGCCGATGCTTCAGGGTCGCAGCCATCTCATAAGGGTGCATCGGCCGCTCAAACAGCAGCGCCAACACCGCGAGCGCCAACGGATTTGAGAGCCGCTTCATGTGCGGCATATACCCCTAGACATAATATTCGTCAACGGATATTTAGGGTGCGAATAGTTTCAGTTTTTCACCTGCGGTCCGAAATACGAAATGGGATACGGCGCAAACAGCGCAGGGTGTTTGCCCCTGCGGAGCGGTGGATTACGCCGCGCTAACCCGTCCGACGGGGGCGCGCAACTTCGGCGCAACTTCCGTGGCGAACAGCTCCAGCGAGGCGAGCGCCTTCTCCGCCCCGTACCACGGGGGATAATGCACCATGATCGAGGTTGCCCCGGTAGTGTCGCGTAGATGTGCGATCTTCTCCGTGACCGTCGCGGGCGAGCCGTGCAGGATGATATCGCGGGCGAGGGCATCGTAGCCGGCCCGGTCACCAACGGTCTTTTCCTGGACGGTACCGAGATAGCCCGAGGTGTGGCCGCTGGCGAAGTGGCTCAAGTGACGCAGGATGCCGGGCTCGCTGTCGCGTCGCGCAATGGCGTCGGTCTCGGCAACATAGACGAGGCGCGCAATGTCGATGTGGCCGCGGCCGGGATTGGCGCGCAACGCCGCAGGCGTCTCCTCGAGGTGCGCGCGATATTTCGCGGTCTGACGGGCAAGCTCGGCAAACGGCGTCCAGCTTGACAGCATCAGGCCGAAGCCCATGCGGCCGGCGACCGCGATCGATCGCTCGGTTGCGCCGGCGAGGAAGACCGGCGGATGCGGCTCCTGAACCGCGTGGGGGAACAACTCGTAGGCACCGTCGACCTTGAACTGGAAATGCCTGCCGCGATGCGCCGTGCGCTTGGTTGTGAGCAGCTCCATCAGCAACGGCAGGGCTTCCTCCTGGATGTCGCGCCGCGTTTCGAAATCAATGCCGAAGCCGTCGAACTCGTACTTGCGATAGCCGGAGCCGAGCCCAAGCGCGAAGCGACCGCCGCTGAGAATATCGACGAAGGCGGCATTCTCGGCGACCCGCAGCGGATTGGCGAGCGGCAGCGTCACCACCGCAGTGCCGATCTTGATGCTCCTGGTCAGCGCCGCGAGGTAGCCGGCATAGACAAACACGTCCGGCATGATGCCGTATTCATTGCTGAAGTGATGCTCGGCCAGCCACGCATAGTCGTACCCCAGCTCATCGGCGCGCAGGATTTCGCGGGTCACCCGCCCGTGGACGTCGCGATGCGGATAGGGCTCGCTATCCGTATTGGGATGAGACGTGAACAGGATGCCGAATTCCATGCGCGGTGCTCCAAGCTGATTGCGCATCATCCCATCGTTTCGGGCGATGCGCCAAGAGGGAACGCGGATTATCTGGCATGTCGCTATCGGGACGCGCCGAGCAGTTCCAGCACCGCCGCCACGGTTTCCTTCGGGGCTTCCTGGGGCACGTCGTGGCCAATGACCGGGATGAGCCGATATTGGTAGGGGCCGGTAAAGAAACGCGATTGCGCTGCTCCACCGGCCACCCTCGCAATGCCGTCGCCTTCGCCGTGCAGCACGACGGTCGGCACCGTGATAGGCGGCCGTTCGGCGAGCTGGCGCTCGAACATGTCGTAGGCCGGATCGCCCGGCGCATAGCCGAAGCGATGGCGGTAGGAGTGGATGACCACGTCAACGAAATCCGGGTTGTCGAAGGAATCTGCAGTGCGGGCGTAGGTGGCGTCGTCGAACTTCCAGTTCGGCGACCACAGTTGCCACAACAGCTTGCACAATTCGCGCCGGTTCGTCTGCAGGCCGGCACGGCCGCGTTCGCTGTGAAAATAATACTGGTACCATAGCCGGTGCTCCTGCTGCGGCGAGGCCGGCGCGACCGATCCGGCAATATCCTGGATGTTATAACCGTTCGCTGACACGAGGCCACGCACGCGCTCCGGCCACAGGGCGGCGGCGACGCAGGCGGCGCGCCCACCCCAATCGAAACCGGCGAGCACGGCGCTCGGCAACGCCAGCGCATCCATCAGTTCGACGAGATCGCGGCCCAGCGCCGCCTGCTGGCCAGAACGCGGCGTGTCGGCTTCGAGAAAGCGCGTCTGCCCGTAGCCGCGCAGATACGGCACGATCGCCCGGTATCCGGCCGCGACCAGCGGTGGAACCACCTCGTCGAAGCAGCGCGGATCGTATGGAAATCCGTGCATCAGCAACACCGGAAAGCCGGCCTCGGGCCCGCTCTCCTCATAGGCGATTTCCAGGACACTGGTGCGCGCGCGCTTGAGCACAGGAGTTCCCGCTTGCTGAGAGAACGCGGCGGGCGCCGCGGCGGCGGCCGACATGAGGCCGATGAGCAAACGACGGTCGATCATAGTGTCACCCCGGGGCGGTCGCAAGCGAGGACATTATCACGCGAGGGGCGCGGGTAGGCAAAATCGCTCGTCGCATGTGGAAATCATTTTGCGCTGGCATTGATGGCGATGTTGCCCACGCTACGGAATCACGCCGGCTTGAGCAGCACGTGGCGCTTCTTGCCCGCCGACAGCTTGATCACACCTTCGATAAGGTGTTCCGGAGTGAGGCGCAGCGATGGGCATGGCGGAATTCGCACCATGCTAAACCGGCCCCACCTCGGCCGCCTTTGCCCATCCTACGGGATCACACAGGCTTGATCAGCACGTGGCGTTTCTTCCCGAACGACAGTTTAATCACGCCTTCGGGGCTCAGGTCCTTCGTGGTGAGGCGCCGATGTTCGTCATGTTCAACCTGATCATTGATTTTGACGCCACCACCTCGGATGAGACGCCGCGCTTCGCCGTTCGAAGAAAAGAGATTTGAACACATCACGGCTTCCAGCACACTGAGTCCTTGAGAGAGATTGGTTCGCGCGAAACCGACCGTCGGCAGCGTCTGCGCAAGCGTACCTTCCTCGAAGGTCTTTCGCGCCGTGGCGGCCGCTTCTTCGGCCGCCGCGCGGCCGTGCACCAGCACGGTCGCTTCGGTCGCCAGCACCTTCTTGGCCTCGTTGATGTCCTGGCCGCGCAGCGCCGCCAGCCGGCCGATCTCATCGAGCGGCAGCACGGTGAATAGCTTGAGAAAGCGCACCACGTCGCCGTCCTCGGTGTTGCGCCAGTATTGCCAGTAGTCATAGGGGCTCACCAGGTCGGCATGGAGCCACACTGCGCCGGCGGCGGTTTTGCCCATCTTGGCGCCCGAGGCGGTGGCGAGGAGCGGGGAGGTGAGAGCGAATAGCTGCGCGTTGGCGATGCGGCGGCCGAGATCAATGCCGTTGACGATATTGCCCCACTGGTCGGACCCGCCCATCTGTAGCACGCAGCCGTGCCGCCGGTACAGCTCGACGAAGTCATAGGCCTGAAGGATCATGTAGTTGAACTCGAGGAACGACAGTTCCTGCTGGCGGTCGAGACGCAACTTCACCGAATCGAAGGCAAGCATCCGGTTGACGGAGAAATGGCGGCCGACGTCGCGCAGAAAATCGACATAGTCGAGATTGTTGAGCCAATCGGCGTTATTTGCCATCACGGCCTTGCCGTCGCCGAAGGAGAGGAATTTTGCAAACACCTCGCGGATGCCGGCGAGATTTTGCGCGATCGCCTCGTCGGTCAGCAGTCGCCGGCTTTCGTCCTTGCCGGACGGATCGCCGACCCGTGTGGTGCCGCCGCCCATCAGGGCAATCGGCCGGTGCCCGGTCTGCTGCAGCCAGTACAGCAGCATGATCTGCACCAGGCTGCCGACATGCAGCGACGGAGCCGTGCAGTCAAACCCGATATAGGCCGTGATCGGCCGCTCCCGCGTCAGGGCATCGAGCGCGTCCGGCTCCGACACCTGTTGGATGAAGCCGCGGCTCGACAGCACGTTGAGAAATTCGGATTTGAAGGTGGTCATGGTTCTGATGCGCTGTTGAGTACCGGATTTCTGCTTCCGCGGATATGATCCTTGAAGCCGCGTGGTTTATCAGGTCCTGCCGGGGATTCAAATGGGCGTGGCCAATGCGTGGGACTGCGGGCGATCGGCACGATGAGCGAGGTCGCGCCCAACCGCACGGTGTGCCCTGATATGCTGCATTTCGCCTACGGTTCCAACATGTGCACGGCGCTGATGCGGCAGCGGTGCCCCGACGCACGGCTTGAAAGCCACTCGTGTCTGCCGGACTATCGTTTCATCATCATGCGGTCGGGCTATGCGTCCGTGGCGCCGGCGCCGGGCGGTTGCGTGCACGGATTGATGTGGCGACTATCGCCCCGCGATGTGGCCGCGCTCAACGCCTACGAGAACCTCGAGGGCGGGCTCTACCGGGCACTAACGATAGCGGTGGTGGCGCACCGTCGGCATCGCGCCGCGCTGATCTATATTGGGTGCGATCGGACGTGTGGCCGGCCGCGGCCTGGGTACCTAGACATCGTGATACAGGCGGCACGCGATGCCGGGTTTCCGCCACACTATGTGCACAGCTTGGCCCGCTGGGCCTCGGCGGAAAGCAACCTCAACCGGAGCGTTTTTCATGGCGACTGAGCCTCGCGAGGTCAAACGGCTGATGATCCGCGGCGTCGTCCAAAAAATCGGTTTTCGCGTATGGGTCGAACGGAAGGCCTTGGGGCTCGGCCTCAAGGGTTGGGTCCGCAACCGGACCGACGGCTCCGTTGAGGTCCTGGTTTCCGGCTCGCCATCCGCCGTGGCGCAGCTGATCGAGCACTGCCGGCATGGGCCGCCGCTCGCCAAAGTGGATTCCGTCGAGATCGAGAACGCATCTCCGCTCGACCTCGGCTATCGCCGTGCGAGCGAGACGTTTTCGCTTCTTCCGACCGGGTAGGGTGGCAAAGATCGCCCACTGTAGGGGCGACCCTTGTGGTCGCCCCATTCGTCGCACCCGGCAACAGGGCGACCACAAGGGTCGCCCCCATACGCGCTAACTTACGCTCCAACGGGGCCGCGAACTCCTCCCCTCCCCCTTGTGGGGAGGGGGTGGGGGTCGAGGAGTAGAGCAAGGCCGTGCCCTGCGGCACGACCCCCCACCCCAACCCTCCCCAAGCAAGGGGGGAGGGAGTCCCAGCGGCACGGCACAGCGTAAGTTAGCGCCAATGAGGGTCGCCCCTACTGGCATCTGTACGAGTCCAATCCTTCCGTCGGTTCAAAGGTCCCGGCGCACCGGCCCGAATACGTCGACGAACGCGCGCTGCAGGGCCATGTCGACCTCCGGCATGCTCACCACATGGCCGAGATCCACAAAGCTCGTCACCCCGAAGCGCGGCTGGTCGACTCCGCACGGCACGATGCCGGCGAAATGGTTCAGGTCAGGATCGACGTTGAGGCTGATGCCATGCAGGCTCACCCAGCGTTTCACCCGGATGCCGATCGCCGCGATCTTATCCTCGCAGCCCTCGCCCTTGTCGGGGCGGCGCACCCATACGCCGATACGGTCCTCCCGGCGCTCGCCGCGAATATTGAAGGCTGCCAGCGTCCGCATCAGCCATTCCTCCAGGTCGGCGACGAATCCGCGCACGTCGCTGCCGCGCCGCTTGAGGTCGAGCATCACATAGGCGACGCGCTGGCCCGGTCCGTGATAGGTGAACTGGCCGCCGCGGCCGGCCGAAAATATCGGGAAACGTGGGTCGAGCAGATGTTCTGGTCGCGCGCTGGTTCCGGCAGTGTAGAGCGGGGGATGTTCGATGAGCCAAACGAGCTCGTCGGCCGCGCCGGCCGCCATGGCGGCGACCCGCGCCTCCATGGCGGCAAGCGCCGCTTCATAGGTGACCGGTGCAGCCTCGACGCGCCACGTCACCGGCATGCCAGCGGGAGCGGAACGCCGCGCCGCTATGTTGTCGCGCGTGTTAATCATTCGCTAAGCATGATCATGTTGTTCCAGTCGGGTCGCGCCGAGAGCCTAAAGGATAGCTACCCTTGAGCGGTGGCCGACCGCCTGCACGACAATGCTGCGGCGGTCCAGCGCGGTCCGCAAACAACGTGGTAGCCTCGCAGGCGCAACACCGATTGAGCGGAATCAGGGCAGATATCTTTTCGCGAGGATAAGGTCGACCTGAGCTAACAGTACTCGCGACGTGGCGATGGTCTCTCGCCCTGTCACTATGGCTTCCATGATTTCAGACTTCGCACGCAACAGCCGCAGCTCGTGCTCACGCGCGACGGCAGCAGCTTCCTGAACATTGTATTCGGAATCCTGCGGCGCGAAATCTGGCGGCGAGAAGCGCGACATGTCGGACCCCCTTCACTGCTCAGGCGGGAGCGCGACCGGTCTCTCAGCCACCGACGCCCACTGGATCGCTGCCGGTGATCCAGCAAGCCTACCACGAATTTGGGAGCGCTCGCGAGTCGGAACTATGCGGAGAACCGCGAGTCCCGCCTGGCGAGCACAGCGTCAGCCTCGGACATCAACGCGCGCGATCGAGCGATCATTTCTCGCGTCGCGATTACCGTTTCCGTCATCTCGGCATATGTGCGGGAAATCCGGGCATCGTAATTCGCAACAGCTTGCGCTGCTTCCCTCATCGCGGCTGCTATCTTGTCGAATGAAAGGTGCTGCTGCATAACGTCGGCAAGATACCACGAAGCTCCAGCAATACCAGCGTTGCTGTTGACATTACGCGGCCAGCCGCCGCGCGCCGCGTCCGTACTGGCTTGGGCTGCAGTGCTTTGCTACCAGGTGCCGAGCTGATCTCGGTCCGCCCCTGTTGCGCCGCTCTTGTACCTGCATCACCGATTTGTTACATGCTGCGGCGGTGCCCCGACGCTTCGGCCCCTGTGGGCCGACGTCCTTCCCGATGCGGTCGTGGCGGAACTGGTAGACGCGCTAGCTTGAGGTGCTAGTGGGGCAACTCGTGGAGGTTCGAGTCCTCTCGACCGCACCATAGCCTAATCCAGGCCTTCTCTCCTGGCAACGAGCGGAACGAGGCTCCTCGGAAGCCGTGCGCTCCCGCCGGCGTGGTTCGCTTCAGCAGCCTCCGCTTTGACCGCAACATTGCTGATGGATTTTGCACCAGCGTTGCTGCGAACATCGCACTTGAGGTTCATTGCATTTGCTCTAGATTTTTCGAACAAGACACAAGAAATGCGCAAATTTCGCAAAGGGACGCGCAGGGAGGACCAAAAATGATGCGGAAATCAATCTTGGTAGTGACTGCAATTCTCGCGCTTGGCAGCCTGTCGCTTGTCACCGATGCGTCTGCCGCAAACGTGGGCGGTGGCGGACATGGTGGCGGCGGCGGTGGTGGCGGCGGCGGTGGTGGAGGGGGCGGACATGGTGGCGGAGGAGG
>DATGCX010000262.1:0-2216 GCA_035311445.1 Xanthobacteraceae bacterium
GACGATTTCGTTGAACGGTGCTCGTTCCGGGCCGGCGATCTCGACGATGCCGTTGCGCGGCGGCGCGAGCGCCACATCGGCAACGTTGGCAGCAACGTCATCCGCCGCGATGGGCTGGAACAGGCCGGGCGAAATCCTGACTCTGTTTCCAGCCGCGCTTGAATCGGCGATGCCGCGGAGGAATTCCAGGAACTGGGTCGAGCGGATGATGGTGTAGGGGATGCCGGAGGCCTCGATCAGTTTCTCCTGGGCGACCTTGGCGCGGAAATAGCCGTTGTCGGGCGTCCGGTCGGTTCCGACGATGGATAGCGCGACATGGTGCCGGACGCCCGCTGCGGCCTCCGCCGCGAGCAGGTTGCGGCCGGAGGTCTCGAAGAATTCCAGCACCGCCTTGTCTTCAAATGAGGGCGAATTGGCGAGGTCGATCACCACCTGCGCGCCGGCCATGGCCTCCTTGAGCCCCTCGCCGGTGATGGTGTTGACGCCGCTGTTGGGCGAGGCGGCGACGACATCGTGGCCGCGCTGGCGCAGAATGGCAACGGTCTTCGAGCCGATCAGGCCGGTGCCGCCGATGACGACGATCTTCACGGTTTACCCTCCCTTGTTGACGACTGGAGACCCCTAAATGCGAATACAAGTGAGAAAAAATCTGGCCTCAACGCGCGTGCATCATACAAACCCGTGAGGAGACAAACACCGACGCGTCCCTGCGGAACACGCCGCTCGCCGTGCCGCTCGCGACGGAGAGGAACCCAAGCAAACGCGGATGTCGCGGGATTTGTTCCCTCGCGAAGTGCTCCGGGAGCCAGGTTTCAGTGCTGAGATACGACGTGTTGATGCCTGACCATTCTACCACGTCATCGAGATGTGGAGCAGTGTTTTTGCGTCACAGCAATATTCGATGCCGATGTCTCGGTTGGGTCAAAAGCGGAAAGGCTTAGCCTGAGCAAATGTTGTCCGCTTTACCCCCGAAAGCGGACAAACAGCAGACGTTTCTATATGTCCGCTTAGTGCCAAAACCCGACTCGTGCACCGCAACATACGACCTGCACGGTTGCCCATGATTTACTCGATCACCTCGTCGGCGAGCGCGAGCAGCCAGGGCCCGCACTCGGCCAAGGTCTTAGCCGCCCATCACCCTCATGCGCGTCCCGATCTATTTCTTCACCAGCGGACACTCGCTCTGGTCGAGCGGACGCCACGCCTCCGCCGCCGGAATGGTTGCGAGCTGCTTGTAGTAGTCCCAGGGTGCCTTGCTCTCCTCGGGCTTCTTCACCTCGAACAGGTACATCGGGTGAATCTTGCGCCCATCGATGCGCACGTAGCCCTTGCCCATGAGCCTGTCCTCGGTCGGCAGTTCCTTCATCTTCGCGATCACCGCCCTGCCGTCGGCATGACTGCCGAGCGCGTCGACCGCGCGCAGGTAGTGGATCACGGCCGAGTAGACTCCGACCACGGTATAGCCGGGCATGCGGCCGAGGGCGGCGAAGTATTCGCGCGCGAATGTCCGATTGCTGTCGTTCTGGTCCCAATACCAGGGATCGGTGAAGATGAGGCCCTGGGCGGTCTTGAGCCCGAGCGCATGGATGTCGTTGATGAAAATCAGCAGGCCGGCAAGCTTCTGGCCGCCCTCGACGATGCCGAATTCCGATGCCTGCTTGATCGAATTGATGGTGTCGCCGCCGGCATTGGCAAGCCCGATGATCTTCGCCTTCGAGGCCTTCGCCTGCAGCAGGAACGACGAGAAATCGGTGCCGGGGAATGGGTGGCGCACCTTGCCCAGCACCTTGCCGCCGCTCTTCACCACGACCGCTTCGGTGTCGCGCTCGAGCGCGTAGCCGAAGGCGTAGTCGGCGGTGAGAAAGAACCAGGTATCACCGCCGCGCTTGACGATCGCGTTGCCGGTGCCGTTCGCCAGCGCCCAGGTGTCGTATATCCAATGCACGGTGTTGGGCGAGCACGCCTTACCGGTGAGATCAGAGGTCGCAGGGCCCACGGCGAGGAACACCTTGTTCTTCTCGCGGGTGAGCTCGTTGATCGCGAGCGCGACCGAGGAGGTCGGCACGTCGGCGATCGCATCGACCTTGTCGACGTCGAACCACTGGCGCGCAATGCTCAAGCCGATGTCCGGCTTGTTCTGGTGATCGCCGCCGATGATCTCGACCTTCATGCCCTTGGCGGCGGCGCCGAAATCCTCGACCGCCTTGCGCGCCATC
>DATGCX010000263.1:0-2207 GCA_035311445.1 Xanthobacteraceae bacterium
TGCCATGGGGGTTCGATCTGTTCTGATCAACGTAGGGTCATCCCCGGCCTGACTGGCCTTGCGCAGACCGGTGCAGAGGGGTTGGCGTGGCAAGCGTTACATACGAGGGGGTCGGACCCCATCGGGCTCAACCGGGGCGCCGCAGCGCGGCCTCACACGATACGGCTGGTATGCCCCGCCCAATAGCGGTCGCGCAACTCGCGCTTATATAATTTGCCGGTCGGCAAGCGCGGCAATTCCGCAGTGAAATCGATCGAGCGCGGGCATTTGATGTGTGCCAGATGCTCGCGGCAGAACGCGATCAGTTCCTCGGCGAACTCGGCACCGGCATCGACGCCGGGCATCAGCTGCACCACCGCTTTGACTTCCTCGCCGAGATCGGCGTTCGGCACTCCAAATACCGCCGCGTCGGCGACCTTGGGATGGGTGATCAGCAGGTTCTCGCATTCCTGCGGGTAGATGTTGACGCCGCCGGAGATGATCATGAAGGTCGCACGATCGGTCAGATAAAGATAGCCGTCGGCGTCGACATAGCCGACATCGCCGACCGTGCTCATCGTTCCATCAGCCGAACGGGCCTCGGCGGTCTTTTCCGCGTCGTTGAAATATTCGAACTCGCTTGCAGTCTTGAACCATAGCGTACCTGGCGTTCCGACAGGTAACGGTCGCATCTTTGCATCAAGCACGTGAACATCGCCGACAATGACCCGCCCGACCGTGCCGCGATGCGCCAGCCACTCGTCGCTATTGCAGAATACCAGGCAAAGGCCTTCGGTGGCGGAATAGTACTCGTAAATGATCGGCCCCCACCACTCGATCATCTGCTCCTTGATCTGCGGCGGACATGGCGCCGCGCCATGGATCGCGGTTTCCAGCGACGACAAATCGTAGCGCGGCCGCGTCTCTTCGGGGAGCTTTAGCATGCGCGAAAACATCGTCGGCACGAGCATTGTGTGTGTCGCGCGATAGCGTTCAACGAGAGCCAGGAACTGCTCCGGGTCGAAATGCTCCATGATGATCGCAGTGCCGCCCGTATGAATTGTCAGCGTGACTGCTGCCAGCGGCGCCGCGTGATAAATCGGCGCCGGTTGAAGGTGGATCGTGCCTTCGCGGAAACGCCATGTTTTCTTAAAAAAATCGAAGATCGGGAGGTGCTCGGCCGGCGGCTGGTCTGGCAACGGACGCAAAATGCCCTTCGGCCGGCCGGTGGTGCCGGAGGAATAAAGCATTGCGGTCCCGAGAGCCTCGTTGGCAATCGGCGTGTCCGGGATTCCGGTCGTCGCCTCGTCGAGATTGCGAACGAAGGCGCCATCTCCGTCGCCGTCAGCGATCAGGCACAGCCGGACATTTGGGCATCGCTCCAATGCTGCCAGCGCCACCGCGCGCTTTGCCCGCGACGTGATGAGGATTTTGCTTTCGCTGTTGTTGACGATGTAAGCGACCTCGTCGGGAGCCAGGTACGAGTTGATGCAGGTGTAATAGAGGCCAGCACGTTCGCCGGCGGCGCAGCACTCGGCATAACGGATGTTGTTTTCCATGAAGACCGCAAAGTGGTCGAGCCGGCGGAGGCCGTTCGCCCGCAGCAGATGCGCCAGCCTGTTGCTCCGCCGCTCCAATTCGCCATAGGTCAATGTTTCGCCGCTGCCGGCCATGATTACGGCCGGCTGATCCGGCCGCAGCCTCGCATGTTCGCCGGGGTACATCGCACCTCGCCCTGTCCGCTCTTAAGCGGCCGCACCGCTACGGTGAGACGCTGTATAAGAAATCGGGGGCGTGTCAACGGTGAGGAGACCGGCCAGCGGTCGGCAGTAATGAAGTGGGTCCCTTCCGTCCCATCGAATGAGGTGGCGGCGCCTCAATTCCTGGCGCCGACAGGGACAGCGATCTAGATTGGGCAGGTGAGCCGCCGAGAGTCGTAGGCGCGAGCGGCTGCTGTGGGGCATGACGGCCAGTTCGTGCCGCCAAGGCGGAGTGGCCGTTCCGCATTCAGTGAAGAGACCTTCGCCAAAAGATGAGGCAACGAGAAAGACGCGCCGAAAGCGACCATCGTCGACGTAGCGAGCAACACCTCGTTGACGACAATACGCACACCCCCGCTCCCCACCCCGTACCGACCCGTGGGAACGCTCAGCCAAGTGTCGAAAAGGGGCACCAGCAACATTGAGGTTACCCCCCGCTGGTGAGGGTTGGGGTGCTCTTCTCGGCTC
>DATGCX010000264.1:0-3678 GCA_035311445.1 Xanthobacteraceae bacterium
GCTTTGCCGCCGCCTGCTATGGAGCGCCGTCTCATTGCCTCCCCCGAGGCTCAGGACAAGGCATCGTGCCGGTTCAAACTAGCACACCGGAAGCGGCCGGGGGGCGGTCTTGTGCGTCACAGCAAATTTTGACCGCGAATGTCCGCTATGGGTCAAAAGCGGACATTGGCGAACCTCCGATTGATGTCCGCTTTGCCCCCAAAAGCAGACATCAGCTAAGTGCTCTGCGATGTCCGCTAAGTGCCAACAGCGGACAACAGCGAATATCGGCAGGTTGTTGTTTTTCCCACCCGATCTATGAAGTGACCTCATAAGTACATGCGTATTTTGCCGGCTAATCGGACGTCGGCACAGTCCTTATAAAAAGACTGTCCCGCGTAGGTCGCATCGCACGCGCGGGGCGGCCGAGCGCCAACTAGCAATCCCGAGCGCTCCGGTCATAGCCGTAAGCCGGATCGCATTAGCCATGTACAGATACCGCGAAGACGAAATCATCGTTTCGAGCCCCGCGATCACGACGAAATCGTTCATCACGGCGCTAATACCAATCATGGCGGTCGTGTTGATCGCCTTTCTGATTATTGGCCTTGCTTTGCCAGTACTGCCACTTCACGTCCATCAGGATCTCGGCTTCGGCGCATTCATTGTCGGCCTCGTCACCGGCAGCCAGTTCGGCGCGTCGCTGCTGTCGCGCGTGTCGGCGGGTCACTACGCCGACAGGCGGGGGCCCAAGCGCGCGGTCGTCATCGGCTTGATGACGGCCATCGTGGCCGGGCTCCTTTACTTTCTGTCGCTTTATTTCGCCGGCGTACCGAGGCTCTCGGTGACAATCCTGCTGTTCGGGCGGGCGCTCCTTGGCAGGGCCGAGAGCTTCATCATCACCGGCGCTATCAGTTGGGGACTCGTTCTCGTTGGCGAGAAGAATGCGGGGCGGGTCATCGCCTGGATCGGCATGGCAATGTTCGCGGCGCTGGCACTCGGGGCGCCGCTCGGGACCGCGCTTTATTCTGCCAGCGGCTTCGCCGGTGTCGCGATCGCAACGACGCTAATGCCGTTCCTAACGGTCCTGGTCGTCGCTCTATTGTTGCCCGTCTCGCCGCAGCATGGCGCCCGGCCGTCACTCAGAACGGTGGCCGCCGCGGTCTGGCTGCCCGGTTTGGGTGCGGCACTGAGCAGCATCGGCTTCGGCGCGATCATCGCTTTCAGTTCGCTCCTCTCCGCGCAACGCGGATGGAGCCCGGTCTGGCTCGTGTTCACTTCTTTCGCGGTTTCGCTGGTCGCAGCGCGTTTGCTGCTCGGTCACGTTCCGGATTGGCTGGGCGGCGCCAGAGTGGCGCTGGTCTGCATGCTAATCGAAGCGGTTGGTCTTGCGCTGATCTGGTTCGCGCCAGACCGTGCATGGGCCACAGCTGGAGCCGCGCTCGCGGGCTTCGGCTATTCACTGGTCTACCCCGGCCTTGGCGCCGAAGCCGTGCGTCGCGCGCCACCGCAAAGCCGCGGCCTCGCCATGGGCGCCTACACAGTCTTTCTCGATGTGGCGCTCGGCTTTGGCAGTCCTACGCTCGGCCTGGTCGCCGGCCGGTTTGGCCTCGATGCGGCATTTCTCGTCAGCGCGCTGATCGCACTCGGCGCCTCCGCGATCGCGCTGCGCGTGCTCTTTACGGGCTGTTTCGAAAGGAGAGAGCAATGCCTCATGTCATCGTAAAACTTTGGCCCAGTAAATCGGAAAAGCAAAAAGCCAAACTCGCGGAGGAAATCACGAGGGCTGTGATGACCGTTCTAAACTACGGCGAGGAATCGGTGTCGGTCGCCATGGAAGAGGTCAAACCGAACGCATGGATGGACAAGGTCTATAAGCCAGACATCACCGGCAAGCCGGAGCAGATTTATAAAAAGCCGGGTTACTCTTCTGTCTGAACGTCCGCGACTGAGAGCGAGCTTGAAACGTTCAGTTTCGATATCGCAGCGTCTCGACCACTAGTGCGAAGGCCGCCGAGGATTGCCGGCGGCTCGGGTACCAGAGATGATAGCCGGAAAACGGCGGACACCAGTCTTCGAGCACTCGCTTCAATCGGCGCTTAACAATATGGGGCTGCGCCAGTCCTTCCGGCACATAGGTCAGGCCAAGGCCCGATAGCGCTGCATTGAGCATCTGCGCCGTGGCATTAAAGGTGAGTTGACCTTCAACGCGCACTTTTAGTTCGCGGCCGGCCTTCTCGAACTCCCAAGCATATAGACCACCATGCGTAGGGAGCCGCAGATTAATGCAGTTGTGGCCGATCAGGTCCTGCGGCCGCTTCGGCTCGGGCCGCTTCCTGAAATAGGCTGGGGCGCCGACCACCGCCATGCGCATGTCCGGCCCGATGCGCACCGCGATCATGTCCTTGCCGACCTGTTCGCCGCTGCGAACGCCGGCGTCGTAACGCTGCGTGACGATATCCGTTAGGCCGTAATCCACCGTGACTTCTACTTTGATGTCGGGATAGTCACGTAACAGCCTTGAAAGTTTTGGCAGCAGCACCGCGTCAGCCGCATACTCGGTTGCCGTGATGCGAACGGTGCCGGCGGGCTTGTCGCGGAGCTCGGCCAGGGCCGCAAGCTCGGCCTCGATCTCCTCGAACCGCGGACCAAGGGTTTGCACGAGCCGCTGGCCTGCTTCCGTCGGTGCGACCCGGCGCGTGGTGCGGGTGAGGAGCCGCACGCCGAGCCGCGCCTCAAGTTCGCGCATCGTGTGGCTGAGCGCCGATTGCGACACCCCAAGCTTCGCCGCGCCCCTGGTGAAGCTCTGCTCCCGCGCCACGGCAAGGAACGCGAGAAGGTCGTCCAGGTGGGCCCGCTGCATTCATGGCTCCTGCTCATAAGTCCATACCGATTATACCGGCTAATTGAACGAGCGGGCGCGGCTTACATCATGGCAAGGCAGCCAACACCAAAGGACTAAAGCGATGGATATCCAGCGAAATGGCACACAGCCGTCAGGCAAGGGGCCGGCGGAATGGTTCACCGGCACGGTCTGCATCGACCCGCTCTTCAAGGCGCCCGATCCGGCGCGCGTCAGCGGCGCTAGCGTCACGTTTGAGCCCGGCGCGCGCACGGTCTGGCACACGCATCCGCTGGGACAGACACTGATCGTGACGGCCGGCAGCGGTCTCGCGCAGCGCGAGGGCGGGCCGGTCGAGCAAATCCGGCCTGGCGACGTCGTCTGGTTCGCGCCGGGCGAAAAGCACTGGCACGGCGCGGCGCCGACCACAGCGATGACACACATTGCGATTGCGGAAGCGCTCGACGGCAAGGTCGTCGATTGGCTGGAACACGTCAGTGACGCGCAGTACGGCGCCTGATCGACGTTAGCGAGAAACTGACCCGGACACCCATTGACTCCTCGCGACATAAGCCCCCGAAGTCGACGAGCACGCACAATTGTGACACACGTGTAGACAGTAAATTTCTTATAATCGCGGTATGAATGAAAACCTCTCTATCGAATTACTGGCATGGCTGACTCAAGCCGGCCTAGCCGGCACTTCTGAAACTGACATCGTTTCTGTGTTCTGCGACCGTTTCGTCACGGCTGGGATTCCGCTTGGTCGCGCCCATGTGGCTATCGACACGCTTCATCCGGTTCACGAAGGAAGGCTGTTTCGTTGGGGCTATCCTAACGAACCCCTGGTGCATGAA
>DATGCX010000265.1:0-2583 GCA_035311445.1 Xanthobacteraceae bacterium
TCTGCCGGTCGATCTATTTCCGCGACCCGAATGGCTACATCGTCGAGTTGACCGCCGACACTGGCGTGCACCAAGAGATGATCGACCCAGCGCTGTCGAAACCGCACGAGGCGCTCGCCCGCTGGCAGATGGCAAAGAGCCGTCGGTAGAGCCGCAACCGGCGCTCGCAAGCCGGCACGCGCCGCATAGGGAAAAAGACCAATGCGATTGGTGACGATCGACAGTTCTTACGAGGGTCAATCCGGCGCCGTTATCGGTGACGAGATCCTCAATTTGTCGTCGGTCAGGGATCTGCGGCAACCGACGCTGTCGAGTTGGATCCCCAACTCCGTTGCTCGCCATTCTCGAAGGCGGCCCGGAAGCCCTTGCCATCGTCGATCGCTTGCTCAAGACCATCGAGGATGCGAGTGACAAGGTAAAGGATCGCCTGCGCGGGAGGCGGGCTCACCCCGGCCGTACAGACGCCGTTCCTGGCACCCGGCCACGGATCGAGTTCTCAACCGGTCGATCGTATCGGTCGTACGACGAGGAGATGATGCGCGCCGGCGCGCTTGCGGAAGTCCCGCCGCCGCCCCGTTTTCCGCCGGGCTTTTTCAAGAACACGAATGCCATCATCGGACGCAACAGCAAAGGGGGCAACTAATCTACAAAAGTCGTATAAGCGTTCATCGGCCGCTATCTGGCCCCAAGACCGAGCGGGGAGGACGACTATGGCTACTCGCATTCCGCCAAACTTTAGACGCGTGATCACCGCCGCGGCGGGTGGCAACGTCATTGAGTGGTATGACTTCTATATTTTCGGGAGCTTAGCTGCGGTCTTGTCAGTCAAGTTTTTTGCGAAAAGCCATCCCGTTGCGGCACTGCTCAGCACAATCGCGTTGTTCACAGCTGGGTTCCTAATCCGACCATTGGGTGCATTCCTGTTTGGCTGGATGGGCGACCGTGTCGGCCGTAAAGTGACGTTCCTTGTTACCCTCAGCGGTATGGCCCTGGGCACCGGAGCGATCGGGTTGATTCCGACTTTCGAGTCGATCGGGTTGGCCGCCGCCGTCATTCTCTTCTGCTTGCGAATGATCCAGGGCCTTTGCCTTGGTGGACAATACGGCGGCGCCATCACCTACGTCGCCGAACACGTCCCGGACGAACACCGCGGTTACTACACTGGCTGGCTGCAGACCTCGCCCACCCTTGGAATCGTACTGTCGCTCCTCGTCATCATCGTAACACGCACTTACTTTGGCGAGGCCGCGTTCAATGACTGGGCCTGGCGCATCCCGTTCTTGTTCTCCTTCCTGCTGATGTTCATCGCCTACTATATCCGGGTGCATTTTCAGGAATCGCCGATCTTCGAGGAGATCAAGGCCAAGGGGGCGATGACCAAGAATCCATGGAAGGAGGCCTTCCTCAGCGCCAATATTAAGTTCGTTCTGATCGCAACCATCATAGTGTTGGGGGAGGGCGTGGTCTGGTACAGCGGCCAGTTCTGGGCGCTCTACTTCCTGCAGCAGGTCACCAAGGTGGATGCGCTAACCACCGCCTATCTCGTCGGAGTCGGGCTCGTGATCGGGACGCCGACGCTCATTCTCTTCGGCTGGCTGTCGGATCACATCGGCCGTAAGCCGGTGATATTGGGCGGCTTCCTGCTGGCGGCAGTCACGTATTATCCGCTGTATTCATGGCTCGGATCGGTCACGCAGCCAGGCAATATCAACTATCCGATCGCGATCATCATCATCGCGATTCTTGTTGCCTATGTAGGGATGGTCTACGGACCGATCGGCGCGTTCCTGGCAGAGTATTTCCCCGCGAGGATCCGTTACACATCGGTATCCGTCCCGTACCATATCGGCAATGGCTGGGGCGGCGGCTTGGTGCCGTTCATCACCACAGCGGCGTACCAGGCGACGGGTAGTCTCGCCTCTGCTCTGATTTACCCGATCGCTGTTCCCGTGGTATGCTTCGTGCTCGGTCTATTCCTGATGCCGGAGACTCGCAAGATGAGCATCTGGGAGCCGGAGGCGCAAAGGGCGTAATCGGCAGCCGAACCTGGCACTGAGATCGTATTCAAGAAGGAACGTCGTTGAGTGCCGCCGTTCTCTTCTCCCGAACCGCAAAGAAGCTGACTTCGTTCCGGACGGATCACCGTGACTACCTAATAGGACATCATAACGACTCGCGCCGTCCTCGCCATGCGATCGAGGGCAGCTGGAGCGTTGCCGCCGGAAGAACACGAAAAGCATCTGGCGGCGCAGCGGACAATTCCGACCAGGATGGCGCGCCTACAGGCGAGGCTCTCAGATGAACATCGACCCTATCACGGCAGCGATCGTCGCGATCCTGTTCGCGCTGATCTTCGCCGCAATCCAACTCGCGATCAACTACGGCAAGCCGCCGCGGCCGCACAACCGCAGCGACGCCCATAGGCGCGGCCGGCCGCCGCCCGACGAATATCCTCGGTTTCCACCGTTCTGAGGCTCCAACCGATGATGCCGATGATTTGATTACTACACTCCAAGATCAGACCGAGACCGTGTGAAAAGACACTGCACACGAGTACCCCGCCACGTCGGCGGCGAGGATGGC
>DATGCX010000266.1:0-17027 GCA_035311445.1 Xanthobacteraceae bacterium
TGAGGCAGAACGTCGAGAGACCAGTGCGAACCTGTTAGAGATCCAGAAGGACTCGGTAGTCCTTCACTCATGAGCTGATTGAGCGGGCGCGCTCAAGTCCGGCACGGTTAGGGAGCGAGCTGGTCGTTCCAAGGGGTCGCGCAAGCATCTCCTCGATCGCGGTCCGGTTGAGCACACCACTCGTTGGACTGCCACGCTCGCTCGGACACGATCGGCTGCGCAGGCAGGCGCTCAGATCCCCTGTTCGGGTGCCTTGTAGACAGTGACCGGCGGCCTCTCCCCGGGCTTATCGGGGAGTTTTGGCTGCGGCAGCGCATAGAATTTCGGCTCCTCCCGGTCCCAACCGCGCTCAAAGGGTAGCACCATGCCGACGCCGCTGCCATGCTGGCGCTCGTTCTCGGCGATCGCGTCCTGCAGCCCCTTCGCCACTTTGTCATCCCAAGGCAGCTTATAGTAGCGCGGCTCGTGCAAGCCGGGCAGCTGCAGCCAGAGATACATGCCGTCGTTCCCCTTCAAATAGGAGCCGATGACCTTGGCGTCCGGCATGTTCGCGCGAAACACCTCGAGCTGCGTCGACTTCGGCCGTCCCAGCATGTCGGAATAGCCGAAGAATAGGACGCCGAGGATGACCGCGAAGGAGCCGGCGATGATAGCGCGGCGCACCCGGCTCGCCGCCGGCACCGCCACATAGGCGAAGGCGCCGAGCATTAGGGCGAGGGAGAGGAAGGCGATGAGGAAGCTGGTCACGAGCCGCCTGCCGCGCGGAGGTTCTTGTGGATGCGGTTCATGCTGTCGGCGATGAACTCGCCCTTCTCATCCAAGCGGAAACGGAACACGGTCGTCTCTTGCCCGTCGAAAGCGAGTTCGACATTCGACTGTAGCACCTGGTGCACCAGTCCCTCCTGATTCTGCAGCGATACCTTGATTTGGGCGCCGACCGGATATTTGTGATCGCGCGAGCGATACAGCATAGCGTTCACGACATATTCGCCCGGCCAGTGCCCGCGGCCATAGGAGACCTCGTAGTTCATCGAGTTGGGGTCGCCACCCTTGCCGAGGTCGTCGCGCACCAGGTTGAAGATCACGCCGGACTTGTTCGAGTAGCCGACCGGCACGTCGCCCGGCGCTTGCACCCAGAGATCAACGTCGGCATCGATCGCCTTGTCCCATAACATCTCGACGATGACATTGCCGGGGGCCGTCTGCCCCTTGCTCTGCTCCTCGTCATTCTTGGTGACATGCGCGAGGGCGAGGGCGCCGATCACCAGATAGGCGAAGACCAATAAGAACAGCATGTCTCGGAAGGAGACATTCATCCCCCGCCACATGGCGCTAGACCTCCTGGCGGGCGAGCAGGTGGGCGTTGGTACCGAGCCAGAGATAGCCGATGCAGGCGAGCAGATTGGTGTAGAGCGCGGTGCCGGCTCCGACATAGATCGCGGTTACGATCGTCTTGAAGCTCTCGAAGTTCTGCGCCTTGTCGACCGAGAGATCGGAGACAGTGATGATAAGACCGAGCACCGTGCCGACCATGCCGAGATAGACGAGCGCGTTGCCGAGCCAGCGCACCGTCTGCCAGTCTTTGCGCGCGACCGCGACGAGTCCAGCCAAAAACAGGGCGGTGATAAGGTAGCACATTCCCGATTCATCGGCGCGATAGGGCTTCAGCAACAGACCTTCCGCCCAAGCTGCGGCCAACAGCGCCACGCCGACCAGGTTGATGACGGCAAACCGGGCAAGGAAGGGGAACTGGCGCATGCGCGATGCCAAAGTCTCCGGCCTCGCCCGCAGATCCAGATTGTCGGGAACGGCAGAGCCTACCGGCTTCAGCAGCAGCACGTCAGGACGGAAATCGCGACGCTCTGCACGCGGAGTCGACAGATCGAGTTTCAACGACATCATTACGCCCTCGCATGATGTTGGAGTGCTGGGACGGTAACTTTGCAGTGTCGACGTAGCACTTGTGATCCCCTCAACATGGCGATCGGGATGCACGAGTCCATTCTACGCAGGTTGAGTCACATGACACGCGTGTCTGAGAGACACATACCTAGGTGTCGGATCGGCGTGCTGCACTGGGACGACATAGGCCCATGAATTCGTCTCCGACGAACCACTGTCCCTACCGCCAAACCAAAACGGCTGACCGCGACCGAGACATCGGTTTCAAGCACGATCCCGCAATTTCAGACAAGACACGACAAGCCTCACCAAGCATCTCCGTACCCAGATGTTATCTCAACCGAGCAAATCTGCATCAACCATCCATAGAGAGAATGTAACATGAAGATGCTAGTAACCAAGATGCTGGTGAGCTCCGCGCTGCTCGCGACCATTGTGGCTGCCGACACCGCTTCTGCTCAGACGTATCGGCATCGCGCGCCCGCCACGGCGGATGATTCCTGGGAGAGCGGAGAGTACGGTCCGCCCGTCCGAGTGCGGCCGGGAGACGTGATCGAAGATGGGCAAATCGTCGGTCGCGATCCCGACCCCAATATTCGCAGTCAGCTTCAGCGGGAATACCCTCCGGGCGGCGACGCGTACTGACGCGACTCAAGGACTCCAAGGCTCGACCGCCAAGCAAAGTTCAAAGAATCTTAGCAAAGGAGATCGTTGTGACTAACCATACCCCGCCCATGACCCATGCCACCGGTTCGCCCGTGGTGGACAACACCAACATTCAGACGGCGGGCCCGCGCGGCCCGGCGCTGCTCCAGGACATCTGGCTGATCGAGAAGCTGGCGCATTTCGACCGCGAGGTGATCCCGGAGCGCCGGATGCATGCCAAGGGCTGGGGGGCGCACGGCACCTTCACCGTCACGCACGACATCACCCGCTACACCAAGGCGAAGATCTTCTCGGACATCGGCAAGAAGACGCCCATGTTCGCCCGGTTCTCGACCGTGGCCGGGGAGCGCGGCGCCGCCGACGCCGAGCGTGACATTCGCGGCACTTCCCTGAAGTTCTACACCGAGGAAGGCAATTGGGACATCGTCGGCAACAACACGCCGGTGTTCTTTTTCCGCGATCCGCTACGCTTCTCGGACCTGAACCACGCCATCAAGCGCGATCCGCGCACCGGCATGCGCTCGGCCGACAACAACTGGGATTTCTGGACGCTGGAGCCCGATTCGCTGCACCAGGTCACCATCACCATGTCGGACCGGGGCATCCCGAAAAGCTTCCGGCACATGCACCTCTACGGCAGCCATGCCTTCTCGATGATCAACGCCGTCAATGAGCGTGTCTGGGTGAAGTTCCACTTCCGCACGCAGCAGGGCATCCAGAACCTCACCGACGAGGAGGCTGCGGCTATCATCGCCAATGATCGCGAGAGCCACGGCCGGGACCTCTTCGAGAGCATCGAGCGCGGCGACTTTCCGCGCTGGACGCTGTTCATCCAGGTGATGACCGACGAGCAGGCCAAGGCTTTCCGCTTCAATCCGTTCGACCTGACGAAGGTGTGGCCGCAGGCCGACTATCCGCTGATCGAGGTCGGGGTGATGGAGCTCAACCGCTATCCGGACAACTTCTTCGCGGAGGTGGAGCAGGCTGCTTTTTCGCCGGCCAATGTGGTGCCGGGTATCAGTTTCTCGCCCGACAAGATGCTGCAAGGTCGCCTCTTCTCCTATGGTGACACGCAGCGCTACCGGCTCGGGGTCAACTTCAACCATATCCCGGTGAACGCGCCGAAATGCCCGTTCCACAGCTATCACCGCGATGGCAAGATGCGAACCGACGGCAATCTCGGCGCCACACCGAGCTATTGGCCCAACAGCAAGGGCGCCTGGATCGACCGCAACGAGGCGCTGATCGAACCGCCGCTGCCGATCGAGGGCGATGCGACGTATTGGGACCATCGCGTCGACGACGATCACTATGAACAGCCCGGCAATCTGTTTCGGAAGATGAGCCCCGCCCAGCAGCAGGTTCTGTTCGAGAACACCGCCCGCGCCATGGGTGATGCCCGACTTGAAGTCAAGCTACGCCACATCGCCAACTGCACCAAAGCCGATCCGGCTTATGGTGCAGGTGTCGCTGCTGCACTTGGCCTCAAACTCGATCAAGCAGCCGAGTGACCTAACCCATATGTCCCCGGGCGCCCGAGACCGGAGGAAAATCTGACGTGGAACGGTGAAGGACATTGATTCCGACAACAGCGCCAAGGTCAATAAGAGCTCCAAGGATAGCCCGTCGCGCCAGACCGCGGCGGCCGGCGGTATGTCGACTCACGCTCGTTGACGCCGGCTAGAACCAAACAGGTGCTGTCATGGATCAAGCTGTCAGACGCATGCGACTTCTCGGCTTGCCGGGAAGCCTGCGCAAGGCCTCCTATTCCCGTGCCGTCCTCCGGGGCCTCAAGGTCGAGCTCGGCGCCGCTACAGAGTTCGAGATCCGCGACTTGCGTCTCCCGCTCTATAATGAAGATGAAGATGGTGCCGATGCGCCGGAGATCGTCCGGCAGTTCCGGCGGGCGATCGATCAGAGCGATGGCATCGTGATCGCAACGCCCGAATACAACCATGGCATTCCCGGTGTCCTCAAGAATGCACTCGACTGGGCCTCTCGGCCCCTCGGACGTTCGGTGCTGATCGAGAAGCCAGTTCTCGTCATGTCTGTTTCTCCCGCGTTCACGGGAGGCGTGCGCGCTCAGGCCCAGATCCACGAGACGCTGCTGGCAATCCCGGCGCGCATCGTGACCGGCCCGCAAATCGTGATCGGCAACGTTGCCGAAAAGATCCTACAAGGCCGCTTGGTTGACCAGCCGAATTTACGCTTCGCGCTATCGGCCATCGACCGACTTGCCGCGGCCTGTAATGTACGTTGAGCCGAGCAGAATTCACATTCTGCCAAGGCTTGCCGGGCTCGATCAACGCCGTACCGATGCCTTGCGCGACGAAAGACCACGCTCCCGGCATTCAACAGCCCGTACGGCACCCGCTGCTGGAAGTGCTGCGCGTGTGAGTTCAATCGAAAACGAGACACCAAAAAAAGGCCATCGGAGACAGGCGCCCGAAACAGCACTCCGGTAGCCATTTTCTGCACACAGAGACCAAATGAGACAAGTGAGATCTGCGAAATGCCGCGTTACCGCGCCGTTCTGAGCTGTCTTCACATGTGACACGACGGAGACAGGACTGCTGCATTCCAGAATGGGAATTCGCCAAGACTCTCAGCCCAGGCGGCGGGATTCGAACCTCCGCATCTGAGAATCAGATCCGCTGCACTCGCTGTCGCTCAAGCGTACCTCACTGTGATGGACAACCACCGCGTTTCACCGGCGATTTCTTACGACGACACACATGGCTTGATCTTTCTGAGCAAAAATCGAGCAACCGGGGCAACCCGGGGCAAGCGCTCGGTTCTGCCGTCGCTAGATTGACTTTGCATATCTCGAGACTCTGAAACCTTGAGGCCACATAGACGAAAGGCGCCCACCCATGAGCCAAATAAGATATCTGGCGGTTGCGCTTGCGCTTCTGCCGCTTGCCGCCGGAATTGCTGATGCCGGCGCGCAGACCGCCGGCACGACCGCCGCAGCTTCCGAGCCGACGTCGTTGTTGAGCGCTGTCGATTACAATTTCATCGCCCAAGCCAATCTCGGTGCTCCCTTCCAGATCGATTCCGGCCGGCTTGCTGAAAGCAAGGCGCTGTCCAGCAACCTGCGCGACTACGCCCATCTGATGGTGGTGAGTCACATCCCGGTGGTCAATGCGCTGAACACGATCCTGCAGCACAAGGGCATCACTGCGCCGTCCGAGCCCCTGCTGCATGGCGCCTATGACGCCATGCTGGCATCACTTAAGGCCGAACACGGCGCGGCCTTCGACCGCGACTACGTCAACGGCCAAGTCGAGTATCAGAAGGGAAATGCTGCATTGTTCAGGAACGAGATCCAAAACGGCAGCGATCCCGACCTCAAGCAATTCGCCCGCCAAACCCTGCCGAAAATCGAAGATCATCTGCAGCGGGCTTTGAAGCTTGCCCAAGACGGCAAACATGCCGGCAGCGCCTCCAAGCCCCACAAGCCGAGCTGAAAAGAGGTACTCCATGTCTGTTCGCAACGACTGCGAGGACGCGTTCTCGCGCGCCATACGCGCCGCCAACCATGATCTGTTATCGTCGCGCCGCAGCCTCCTGCTCGCGCCGCTGCTTGCGGCGCTTCCACTCGTGCTGTCGGATACGGGCGCGCGCGCCAGCAAGCTCGATCCGTCGGAGACGATGATCACCCTTCCGGACGCCATCAAATGGGATGCGTGGCGCGCAGGGACGGTTCCGCCGCACAGCAGCGAGATGGCGACGCTCTACGGCGGCTTGGATCAGCCCGGACCTTATCTCGTGCTGATGAAGTGGTATCCCGGCTACATGAGCGCGCCGCATAGCTATGCGACCGATCGACTGTCGCTGGTGCTTTCCGGCACTTGGTGGGTCAACAGCGGCTCCGACTTCGATTCCGAGCATGCGGTGCCGGTCCCCGCAGGAGGCTTCGTTCGGCGCGTCGCACACACGCCGCATTACGACGGCGTCAAGCCTTCCGCGAAGGAGCCCGCCGTCATCGGCATTTTCGGCATCGCTCCGGTGCACTTCGAACTCGTCGATGCGAGCAAGCCTGGATGGCGCCGCGTGTGAGCTCGCAATATGGGTCGAGCGCAGCGGAGCTTGGCGATCGGGTGCGCCCAACCGCTCATGGACTTCTCCATCGCGGCCGCTCTTTAATCTCGGAAAGCTTTCACGCGAGCCATATCATCGCAAGTTTCGCATAGCGGAAGCAATTCAAGCACTGTCTTTTCGATCCTGGTTACTACCTTTTTCTCCTCTGCAATTTGAATGGAGAATGAACGGTTACGGCTCGCACACCTATTCGTTCATCAATGCCGAGAACGAGCGCGTCTGGGTCGGAGTGACCAATCCGGCTTCGCCTACTGACTGTTTCAAGCGTCCGTAGGCAATGCCCCCACCCGTCCATCGTCGTGCCGCGACGCCGATCGCGCGTGCGGGAACGGATCAGAGACCTTTCCGAGGGATCAGTCATGCCAAACCGTCTTTCAGCCAAGCTCCTCGCGGAGTTCATCGGTACTTTCGCGTTCGTGTTCATCGGCGCCGGCGCGGCGGCCGTGGTCGGCGATGGTGCCGGCCTCAACGGTATCGCCGCGATTGCGTTCGCCCACGGCCTGACCATCATGGTTTTCGCCTTCGCTTATGGCAGCCTTTCGGGCGCTCATATGAACCCGGCGGTCACCATCGGCGTGCTCGCCGCCGGCGCCATCCGCCTCCGCGACGTACTCGGCTATATCGTGATCCAGCTCGCCGGCGGCATTGCTGGCGCGCTGCTATTGCGCGCCGTGCTCGGCGGCGTGGCTACCGGGCTGGGGACGCCGCAGCTCGCGCATGGACTCGTGCTCGGCGCGACCACCGTCACGATTACGCCCGCAGCCGGATTCGTGATCGAGGCCGTGCTCGCGTTCTTCCTGGTGACCATCGTGCTCAGCACCGCGGTCGCCGGCCGCGCCCGCAGTCTCGCGCCGCTCGCAATCGGAATGACGCTGACCCTCAATATCATGATGGGCGGGGCCCTGACCGGCGCCCCATTCAATCCAGCGCGGGCGCTCGGACCGATGGTGGCAACCGGCAATTTCACCGATGCGTGGCTCTATATGATAGCCCCGGTCGTGGGGGCCGTGATCGCCGCCTTCGTGCACTTGGGACTGACGCGGCTCGCCCGCGAGCAGCAGATGAGCTCGCAGATCGCCGCCACGCCGGCAGAATGAGCCTCGCTTCTTTCAACTTTCGAGCGCTGCCGCGCCGGGCGCGCCCCGCCGCGACGCAACGATCTCGTCAGGCTGAGGTATGCCGTGTGGCACAGGGTGCGCTGCATGCCGAGAAGCTGACGGTGGTTGCGAGCTCGGCAAGCATGTCCCCGATCGCTATCGGTCCGGTCTCCGTCGCCGCGTTGCGGGATGTCGTCCGGCACGGGCGCGAGCCGCCCCCGGCGCAGGCAATTGCCCGGTTGCGCTCGTACCGCTGGTTCGTGATCGGAACCGTCTGTATCGGCGCCTTCATGGGCCAGCTCGATTCCAGTATCGCGCAGCTTCTGCTTCCGCAGCTCGAGCTCGAGTTCCATGCCCGGCTGAGCACGGTAAGCTGGGTCGCGGTCGCATACCTGTTGGCCATGGCGGCCTTCCTGCCGATCTTCGGGCGCCTTGCCGACATGGTCGGGCGCAAGCTCCTCTATACCGGCGGCTTCCTCCTGTTCGTGCTGAGCTCGGCATTCTGCGGCTTTGCCCCTGATCTGCCTGTGCTCATCGGTTTTCGCGTGCTGCAAGGGATCGCCGCCGCGCTCCTCTCCTCCAACGGCATCGCGATCGTGGTGACGGCGGCCGGACCGGAGCGGCGCGGCCGGGCGCTGGGCGTGCTGTCCGCCGCTCAGGCAATCGGCTTGAGCGCCGGACCTGCGATCGGCGGGCTGGTGCTCGACGTCCTCGACTGGCACTGGGTGTTCTGGATCAATGTGCCGGTGGGCCTCGTCGGCTCAATCATGGGCTGGTTCGTTCTACCGCCGACAGAGGATTTGCCCGATACCGCTCGCTTCGACTGGAAAGGTGCCCTGCTGCTGGCGCCAGCGCTCACCGCTCTTGTGACCCTGCTGAACGAGGGCTATGCGTGGGGAGCAACGGTGCCGCTGTTCGGCGTGGCCGTGCTGGCGCTAGTCCTCGTAACGCTGTTCGTGCGCGCCGAGCGGCGCGCACCGGCACCGTTGATCGATTCCGCTCTCTTTCGCCGGGCTACGTTCGCGACCGGCAATGTCGCCGGCCTTCTCGCCTATGCGGCCCTATTCGGGCTGTTCTTCCTGATGCCGTTCGTCCTGGTGCGGGTATACCGGGAGTCGATCTTCGGAGCGGGGCTGCGGCTCACTATCGTGCCGCTGGCACTCGGCCTCGTCGCGCCGGTCGCAGGCGCCCTCTACGACCGCCTCGGCGCCAGCCGCCTGACGTTCGCGGGTATGCTCATCTGCATGGGCGCCCTGGGTCTGCTCTACGTCGGGATGGATGGCACGGCGAGCAGACTGCCCCTCGTGATGGCGGCACTGGCGATGTTCGGGATCGGGCAAGGATTGTTCATCTCGCCCAACAACAGCGCAACCATGGCCACGGTGCCGCCGCATCTCGCGGGTGAAGCGGGCGGGCTTCTGAACGTGATTCGCTCGATCGGCATCAGCCTCGGCGTGGCGGGCGCGTCCTCCCTGCTCGCGTGGCGTCTGGCAGCGCTGACCGGTTCCGGCCGTAATACGCTGCACGCCGAGGCCCCGCAGCTGCTGGCGGCGGGCGGCGACGTCATCGCGCTGCTCGGCGCCTTCGCCGCCGTCGCGGCGGCGGTCTCGCTCAGCCGAGCCAAATCACCGAAATCATGCAAGACCGGTCTATTTGCGGCAATTCCTCTCAAGCGAAATCCGAGACGATCAGCATAGTCGCAGCTCGGGCAGCCCGAGATTGACAGGGTCAATCGCGAAATCGAGCTCTCTCATGGAATTGTTCAGCGATGGAACCTTTCGACGCGCGCCGTGCCGCTACCCATGCGCCCCGCGGCATGGTGGCATCTAGCCAGCCGCTGGCTGCTCAAGTCGGCTTGCAAGTCTTGAAGGACGGCGGCAATGCCGTGGATGCCGCCATCGCAATTGCGGCGATGGTGAACGTCACCGAACCCATGATGAACGGCTTAGGCGGCGATAGCTTCATCCTGGTGCATTGGCAGGGTAAGCTCCACGGCCTCAATGCCAGCGGGCGCTGTCCGGAAGCGATGACCCGCGATACCTTCGTCAACGCCGGATGGAAGCGCATGCCGCAGGCGGGTTGGGGGTCGGTTTCCGTGCCGGGCGCGCCGGACGGCTATTTTACGCTGCATGAGCGCTTCGGTTCGAAAAAATTCGCGGATCTCGTCGAGCCCGCGGCCGCCTATGCGGAGGAAGGCTTTGCGGTTGGACAGAAAGTGTCCCATGCGTGGGAATGGGGCGCATCCAAATTGCGTATGTCCGACCATTCGGTTCAGGAATATCTGTTGCAAGGCAAGCCGCCCAAGCCCGGCGAAATTTTTCGCCAACGCAATCTGGCCCGGACTTGGCGCGAGCTCGGCAAGCATGGACGGGACTATTATTACGCCGGCGAGTTGGCACGCAAAATCGTCTCGGCTTCGGATGCCGGTGGTGGTTTTTTGAAGTTGCCCGATCTCGCCAGCCAGCACTCGGAATGGATGGATCCCATCTCCGCAACATACCGAGGCCACCGCATCGTGGAAATGCCACCCAACGGGCAGGGTCTTATCGTCTTGATGGCTTTGCGCATCCTGGAGGGATACGACATAGCCGGAATTTTTCAGAGCGACGTCGCCGAGGCAGAACACCTCATCCTCGAAGCGCTCAAGCTGAGTTTCGCCGATGCCGACCGCTACATCGGCGATCCTCGTTTCGGCCAAGTGCAATTCGAACAACTGCTGTCCGACCCGTTCATTGCTTCGAGGCGCAGCGTTATTCGAATGGACAAGACGATCTCGGCTGCGAGCACGGGGCGCCTTGCCGGAGATACGAGTTATTTCACTGTGGTCGACAAGGACCGAAATGCAGTCTCTTTCATCACTAGCATTTCCGACGTTTTCGGCTCAGGCATGGTGGCCGGAGACACCGGGATCATCCTGCACAATCGGGCGGCGGAATTTTCACTTGAACCCGGACACCCGAATGAAATTGAGCCCGGGAAGCGCCCGCGTCATAGCATTATCCCGTCGATGGTTTTTCGGGACGATGACTTGTACATGACCTTTGGCTGCATGGGCGCGAACATGCAGCCGCAGGGACAGGTGCAGATTCTGCTCAACGTGATTGACCGCGGAATGAACCCGCAAGAAGCGATCGATGCATCTCGCGTACGCGTACTCGGTGGCAATCGCATTTCTGTCGAACCAACATTTACATCGGACGTCATCGCCCGACTTGCTTCGTTAGGACATGAGATTATTCCCGGCGAAGAACCACCAACCGATTGGCTCCAGCCGCATGACTTTTTGCACAGCTTCATGGGGAGCGCTCAAGCCATCGTCATCGATCCGGTGTTTGGTACCCTCTGCGGCGCTTCCGATCCGCGCCTGGATGGGGTGGCCATTGGTTATTGAGTACTTTGTTTTCTGCACGTGCTTGATCCGTTGCCCCTCGTCTCATATCCCCAGTTGGCAAGTACGAGAAGCTCTCGCGTTGCCCCTAGCATCCCGTATTGACCTCTTCGGTCGCTCGCTGCACCGAAACGGCAAGATTGCACAAATCCAGGCAATCAGGACCGAGATCGGCTGAACCGCTGTGACTAAACTTAAGCTAAGCGGCCGTGGCCTCGCTCAGGACCCGTCAGCCAACTCTCGCCGAGTGAGCTTAACAAGCGGGGACGATGCACTCGTTCGAGGATTGATCTCATGCAACTCGATCCGCTCCTCATTGCCCGGCTGCAATTCGCCTTCACCATCATTTGGCACATCATCTTCCCTGCCTTCACCATCGGGCTGTCGGCGTACATCGCGACGCTCTGCGTCATGTGGATGCGCACCGGCAAGGAGCATTACCGCGAGCTCGCGCGGTTCTGGACCAAGATTTTCGCGGCAGCCTTCGCGATGGGCGTGGTGTCAGGGCTTGTCCTGACCTATCAGTTCGGGACCAATTGGAGCCGCTACTCAGCCGTTCTCGGCAACGTGGTCGGGCCGATGATCGGCTACGAGGTTGAAGTCGCATTCTTCCTGGAGGCGACGTTCCTCGGCGTGCTGCTCTTCGGCTGGGACCGGATGCCGCCGTGGCTGCACACGCTCTCGGCCATCGCTGTTGCAGGGGGCACACTGCTTTCAGCGTTCTGGATCTTGTCGGCCAACAGCTGGATGCAGACGCCTGTCGGCTACGAGATGCGCGACGGCATCGCCTATCCGCTCGACTGGCTCGACGTCGTCTTCAACCCGAGCTTCCCCTATCGGCTCGCGCATATGGTGACGGCGGCATATCTGACGACGTCGTTCGTGGTGCTTGCCGTGGGCGCCCGATACGTCCTCGCCGGCAAGTATTTGCAGCACGGCCAGACCATGCTTCGCATGGCGGTCGGTTTCGCTGCGATCGTCGCGCCGCTGCAGCTCTTCATCGGCGACCAGCATGGCCTCAACACGCTCAAGCATCAGCCGACGAAGATCGCGGCCATCGAGGCGCACTGGGACGGCAGTACTCCGGGCGAGCTCGTGCTGTTCGCGTGGCCCGACGAGAGTGCCGAAACGAACAAATTTGCGGTGACCATTCCACACGGTGCTTCGCTTCTCCTCACCCACAGCTGGGACGGTCTGTTTCCCGGCCTCAAGGACTTTCCACCGAATGATCGTCCTCCGGTCCTGCCGCCGTTCTTCGCCTTCCGCGCCATGGTTGGCATCGGCCTGCTGATGATTCTGACCGGACTGACCGGCGTCTGGCTGTGGTGGCGCGGCCGCTTGTTCACGACGCGCTGGTATCTCTGGCCTGCCCAACACGCCTGGTGGATCGGCTTCGTCGCGGTGATCTGCGGCTGGATCGTCACCGAGACCGGCCGGCAGCCGTGGGTCGCATACGGTGTTTTCAGAACAGCCGATGCGGTGTCGCCGGTCGCGGCAGGCAGCATGGTGACAACGTTGGTGTTGTTCGTGCTGGTCTACGGCGTCGTGGGATCGATCGGCCTCTATTACATCAATCGGCTGATCGCGCGCGGACCGCGAGCCCCAGTAATAGAGCCGCCGATCACCAGAGCGCCGACGCTGGCGCCGCAGGCCGGCGCTTTGGCCGGGATAAACCCATCCTCAACTCCGATGTCGGAGTGAACGCGTGACGTGAGGCTCTCCCATGGAATCCTATCTGCCGGTCATCTGGGCCGCGATCATCGGTTGCGCGGTTGCGATATACGTGATCCTCGACGGGTTTGATCTCGGCATCGGCATCCTGTTTCCGTTCGCCGAAAGCGAACGCGAGCGCGACCAGATGATGAATTCCGTCGCGCCGTTCTGGGACGGCAACGAGACCTGGCTCGTGCTCGGCGGCGCCGGATTGATGGTCGCTTTCCCGCTCGCCTATTCGATCATTCTCCCGGCGTTCTATCTGCCCGTCATCATCATGCTGCTGGCGCTGGTCTTTCGCGGCGTCGCATTCGAGTTCCGCTGGCTCGGCGTCAGCAGCAAGCCGCATTGGACGTTCGCGTTTGCCGCCGGGTCAACGCTTGCCGCCTTCTGCCAAGGATTGATACTCGGCGGCCTGATCGAGGGCATCAAAGTGGAGAACGGCTCGTTCGCCGGCGGCGCCTTCGATTGGGCCACCCCCTTCGCGGCGGTGTGCGGCTTGGGATTGGTGGCGGGCTACGCGCTGCTCGGCGCCACCTGGCTCATATTGAAGACGGAAGGAAAGATCGCGGATCGCGCGCGACCCACGGCCAAGGCGCTGCTGGTCGTCGTACTCGCCTTCATGGCGATCGTGAGCCTGTGGACCCCGCTCGCCTTTGACCGCATCGCGGTGCGATGGTTCTCGCTGCCGAATATTTTGTTTTTGTGGTGGGTCCCCGCGGCGACCGCGCTCGTCGCATTCGTGGCATGGCGCGCGGTCGAGAGCGGACGCGAGGCGCTGCCGTTCCTCGCAACCATCGCTCTTTTCCTGTTGGGCTATCTCGGACTCTTGATCTCGAATTTCCCCTATATCGTTCCGCCGTCGCTGACGATTTGGCAGGCGGCCGCGGCGCCCGCAACCCATGTCTTCATGCTGATGGGCACGCTGGTAATGCTGCCGATCATCTTCGGCTACACGATTTTCGTCTACTGGATTTTCAGTGGAAAGCTGCGCGAGGGCGAAGGATATAATTGACGCTCGTGCGGTACTGTCCGCATCTACACGTTGGTCACGAACGTGCGCATTCAAGCGTCGGCAACAAAAGCTAAACCAAAGTAGTAGCAGGTCATCGATTTGGTTATCGAATGAATCCTCAAATGTACTTATCCGATCATTCCAAAGACCTATCTCCATGCTGACTGCAAGGGCATCGCCGTGCTGTTGCAGGAAACGTGACAATGTTTCGTCAAAAGGAGATGTGTCCTGAGGAAATTTATCGCTGCTCTCGCGTTCATCTCGCTGATCGCGATCCCGTCGCTCACCCAGACTGCAAACGCAGCCCCTGTGTCCCCGGCGAGCCCCGCATTCGGCGACAACGGCTACTGAGAACTTCCGGGGCCAAGCGAGCCTTTCTGCTTGCGGCTCAAACTCGCAGGGCAGCCGCCTCGCACTCGCGAGGCGGCTGACCTCCCGCCGCACGAACAATCCCGCCGATGAACCGATTTGCTCGCTACGGTGCCTAACACATGAGCCTACGAATGAGCGCAAGACCGCTCAAAGCAAGGCAACGCAAACTAAACGTCGTTGTCCGGGGATGATTAGATTCAACGGCGTCGAGGGGCGACGCAAAATGAGGAATAACGATCATGAAACGCGTTTTTGCGGCAATGTTGGTGGCGGCGGCTTGCGTCGTCGCGTCTACTCCCGGCCTTGCCCGCGGGGGCTTGGGGCACGGCGGCGGGTTTGTGAAGCGTGGCAGCTTCGTGCGCAATCCTACCACTCTCCTGGGCTCACCAGCGCCGCGGATGCCCGCCTTCCAAAACCGGATTCCGGCTCCGCTCGCGGCACCTACGCAGCCGCCCGTCATCAACGGGCCGGCGGCGCGGAGCCCGTACGGGGGAGTTATGTAGGCCGAGCCGCTCGTTCCGTTGGGCTTGGGAGCAAACCGGTCATGACGCCCGCTGGAGTAGCTTCCGGAGAGCTGAAGCAGACGACCTACGGCTGATGCGCTGGAGCGGCTTGCGCGCAATAGCCGTCCTTGCCGCGATCTTGCGGCAATCTCGATAGCCCTAAGTTGGCGCGCAGGGGCGGTCAGACATCGGTGCAAATGGCGGTCCGCCTACACAGCCGGTTGCACCCAGGATAGCAACGCCGATTAGGGCAAGCCGGAGAAAGCGATCGCAAGATCGAGCAAACGCTCCTCAGAGGCGGTGAATACATCAACCCGCGGATAGCGGTCGATCCCGCTGACGCAGACCGCGCGGTCTTCGCGCTGCGTTTTGGTACGAGCGAGTCACGAAATTCGACTCTGGGTCGTGACCTTAGGTTTCATCCAACGGACGCCGGGCGCGTCAAGGAGTATGTCCAATGTTACGCAAGACCATGATCGTCTTGGCGACGGCTGCCGCGCTTAGCGCCGGACTGACCGCTGATGCGTTTGCGCGCGGCGGCGGAGGTGGTGGGGGTGGACACGGTGGGGGCTTCGGCGGTGGACACGGCGGAGGTTTCGGCGGCGGCGCTCATATGGGCGGCGGGTTCGGCGGCGCTCACATCGGCGGGTTCGGCGGTGGTGCTCATATCGGCGGCCTTGGCGGCGGCGCTCATATCGGCGGCCTTGGCCATATCGGCGGGGCCGGCACGGCTTTCGGTCGCGGCGTTGCGGGTCAGCACTTCGCCGCGGCCCGCGGTCACTTCGGCCATCAAGGGCATTTCCGCGGCCGGCGTTTGGTGCCGGGCTTTGGTGACGGCTTCTATGACTACGACTACGGGTGCGGCTACGGCTATCCCTATTACACCACCTACAGCTGCTATCCGCCCTCGTACTACTAGCCGTCGGCGCGGGGCGGCTCACCACGAATGCCAAGATGAGAAGGTCGAGTCCATGATAACGCGCTTTGCGATGGCGACGGCGGCAGTTCTCTTGGGCTGCGGCTCTGCCTATGCACAAGCGCGCATGAACGTCTCGCCCCTCCCGGCGCTCGGCATGACGTCTCCGCTTGGCATTCCCAATGCGCCGGTCGGGCAAACCGGAATTCCCCTCGGCGCGACCGAGCTCGCAACGCCGGGCGTGAGTCCGACCGCATCCGGCGCGGCGCCCTTGATCGGCGCGCCATGCGCCGGCGCTTCGTCGGTGCCGGCGTCTGCTGCCATGGGCAGTCCAATGACGGGAGCATCTGCTGGGATGGGAAGCTCGATAACGGGAGCGTCTGCCGGCACGGCAAGCTCGATGACGGGGCTGTCCAGCAGCACGCTCTTCGACGGGGGCGGCATGAGCGCAACCGCGCCGACGACTTGTGCCGCGTCTGCGACGGCATCTACGCCCTTGGCCTCGTCCATGGGTCCCGGGTCAACCGTGGGCCCGGCTGGAATTCCGCTGGGCTCCACCGAACTGGGAGGCGGAGGCCTCAGCCCTCCGTCCGTTGCTCTAAGCCCAAATCCGTCGGCACCCGTTACGAGCTCGCTGACGCCCCTTAGCGGCATGACGCCACCCTCGAATCCGTCGGTGTCGGCGGCGCCGAGCACACCCACATGCGCGACGACTCAGACCGGTGTCCCTACGATCGCGGGAGTGCCGACGACGTTCGGAGCGCCTTTGACAGGCTTAGCCCTGAGCCTGGAAGCGACGCGCTGCCCCTGACCAATCTCGCAGAGCGCCGTCCGAAGGAGCATATCCAATGCTAGCTAAGATCATGATCGTCTTCGTGACGGCTGCCGCTCTCACCGCGGGACCGACCGCTGACGCATTCGCATTCTCGGGCGGCGTTTCGCACGTGGTTACGCATCCGGCTTCCAAGACTGCGGGTGCCTATCACAGTCCCTACAGCTGCCATCCGCCTGCGTACTGACGGCCGTCAGCGTCGCGCGGGCGTCATATGAGCCAACGCATGTTCGGACCGACCGCGATCGCGAGGTCATTTCTATTGCTCCTTCTGAATTTCGTCCGTGGTGATCAGGTCACTTTGGCGAATTCGACGGCGGGGACGTCGATGTCAATGTCGTGGGAGTTTGGGTCATCGATCATCGCCCTCTAAGCAAACGCCTATGACATTCGTTTCAGCTGCGGGAAACCTTTGTAGCGATGGCTGTGATCGCGATCGTGGTTCGAGAATCCCGGTTTCGTGAGAAAGCCACGCGGTTCGATGAAGCTGTAGATCGTCCGCTTCGGTGCCTCGTGCCA
>DATGCX010000267.1:0-18708 GCA_035311445.1 Xanthobacteraceae bacterium
TTCAAGGCGAAGGTGAAATCGTCAATGCTCTCCTTGCAGCGCAACTCTCAAAAAGTGCGATCCTTCTTCAACAAGCCGTCCCTCAAATACGCCGCTTGAGTCTACATACTTATGTACTTATTAATAATCCCAGTGTTGAGGTCTCTATCGCGTCTATCGTGCCGGACATGGGTCGCATCGTCCACCGGCTGAGCGCCGCGGGTCGGTGCTCCGGATCAAAAAGATGTCGCAACCTGTCTTAAACGATCTTCGCAAGCGGCAGTTCCAGAAAGGTCAACCGAGAATAAACAATCTAGCCTCCGCTCAGCATGCGCAATCCGAGCAATACGATCCAAATGCTCCCAAGCGATATACCGACGATCCGAGCGATCTTTGCCTCATCCATCTTGCACTCCCGACAGCCCACGGCTCGATAACTGCACGGAGGAGATTTGGTTCAAGGGGATGACCGAGATCCGTTGAATCCAAGTCAATCGCCCATTATGGCCGATTGTTTCAATTCCTCGATGGTGCCGAACTCACATAGTCTGCTAGGAATGACCGGCGCCATCGCTGGCCACCGTCCTCTGGAAGGCGAACGGCGGGAACAGTACGGGGCGGGTGACGGCAACGCAGCAAAATGTTGAAGTGCGGTCGCTCCGTTCCTGGTGCAGTGGGGCGGGCCAGTTCCTCAAGGAGCAACTGGCGCCTCTGCGCAATTGTCCTGCCGGCAAGCCGGGGAGGGGATCAAAATCCTGGGAATCGTGTCGTTCCGCAATCATGTCAGACAATCCTCGGCTCCACCCCAAATCCCAGCGCTCCGGCGATCCGCCGCCCGTGCCAGTGTCCCCACATCTCCTGACGTGGTGGTTTGGCCTGATGGCGCTCGGCGGCGTGGCGTTCGGGCTTTATGCTGAAGAGCGGCCATTCGGCAGAGGCGTGTTCGCCTATCCGCTGGTGGTCTTCTTTGCTTTTGTCGCCGCCGGATTGCTGACCGTGCGTTTCCTTCATGCGCGGCCGCTCACGGAATTGATTTCACCGTGGTGCCTCGCTATTGGCATCGCCATCGGGACAGCGTGCTTTTTTATCGGTAACTGGTTTGGCGTTAGTCTTCTCAACATGCCGTGAGCGCTTGGCGACGGGCCTGCGGGCGTTCAGGGAATCGGACCAGATCCCCGCGATGCATGCCGGCCACCAATGCAGTGGCTCCTCCCGTCGCTCGCTTTAGGGAAGGACAAAGGGCCGGTTGCACCTTTCTTAAGGATAAGCGCCAATCGATTCTTGGTAATAAGCGCCGGTAAACCTTTTCATCGAAAACCGCTCGTTTGCGCGCAGCGCGATCCGCTGCCCCATTACTCATTCGGGGCTCGCCACCTTGCGGCGAGCCCCGAATCCGCAATCAATAACACTGAAGGTTATTCGCCGATCGACGTGCGCATCATGCCGAGGTCTGTCGCCGGGTGGTGCGACGGCGGCGCCGAGACGTCAAGCCGCGGATTGCGGCGGCTGAAGTCGCAGTAGGCAAAGCCGAGCCCCAAGACCGAACCGCGGAAGCTGCGGGCGTCGGTCTGCAGCACCGAGAAGCAGGGCTGGAATGGCATCCCGCGCAGCGACGCGCAGATCGAATCGGGTTGTACCCGGATGGTCCCGGTCGGCAGAGCGACGGAGTGGACGGGCCCAGAGCCGCGTACCTGGATCGTGCCGACGACCGACCCGTCGGCATTGATGCGTCCCGCCCCGCTGCTGCCCTCGAAACAGGTGTAGCTGAAATACTTCCCGGCAACGAAACGCTTGGCCTCTTCAGGCTTGAGCTCACCCGCCATCGCCGGCGCCGCAAACGCCGACACTGTGGCGACAATGCCTGCAACCGTAATGATACTACGCCCCAACATGACTGACTCCACTTTCGAGAATCTCTTAACCGGTTTTGTCAAGCTGCCCCTAACCGTACTTACCGTAGACGAACATGATCGGATTTGGTGGATAAACTCTGAACGTATTTACCGGATCTTGACCACGAGTCGACCGCGGACGCTACCCTCAACGATCTTTTTACCCGCCGCAATCACGCCTCCGAGGTCAATTTCCTTGGTCATTTTGGCCAATTTGTGCCGGTCGAGGTCTGTGGCGAGCCTGTGCCATGCCTGGTTGCGTAAAGCCGCTGGCGCCATTACGGACTCTATTCCCAGCAACGACACGCCGCGCAAGATAAAAGGCGCAACCGAGCTCGGCAAATCCATGCCGCCTGCGAGCCCGCAGGCTGCAACCGCACCGCCGTAGTGGGTCATCGACAGTACGTTGGCAAGCGTGGTCGAGCCCACTGAGTCGATTCCCCCGGCCCAGCGTTCCTTGCCCAGCGGCCGCGCTGGTCCCGTGAGGTCGGCGCGCGCGATCACCTCGGCCGCGCCAAGGTCCTTGAGGTAGCCGGTCTCGGCCAAGCGGCCCGTCGACGCCACCACGTGATAGCCGAGTCTAGCCAGCAGCGCGACCGCGACCGAGCCGACCCCGCCGGCGGCGCCAGTGACGATCACGGGGCCCCGGTGTGGCCCGATGCCGGCGCTCTCGATCGCCATCACGCTCAGCATGGCGGTGTAGCCCGCCGTGCCGATCGCCATGGCGTCGCGGCTGGTGAGGTTCGGCGGCAACGCCACCAGCCAGTCACCTTTCACCCGCGCCTTTTCGGCATACATGCCGAGATGGGTCTCTCCGCAGCCCCACCCATTCATCAGAACCTTGTCGCCGGGCTTCCAGCCCGGATGCGACGACGACTCTACGACCGCGGCCGCGTCGACGCCAGCGATCATCGGAAAGCGCCGAACCACCGGACCCTTGCCGGTGACCGCGAGCCCGTCCTTGTAGTTCACGGTCGACCACTCGGGCCGCAGCGTGACATCGCCCTCCATCAAGTGCTGTTCGTCAAAATCCGTAAGCGCGGCGGCGCTGCCGCTCTCGGTCTTGGTGATGACGATCGCCTTGAATCTGGCCATGCTGGCTCTCCTTCAGTCTGGTGGCCGAGTATGCCGGAAATTGAATCGTTCAGCTTGCCACTCAGGGCGCAGCAGCGCCATGACGAGTTCATCTTTATAGATGCCGCCCAGAGAGACGCTGCCGCGGGCAATCCCTTCCGCGTTGAAGCCGACGCTTTCGTAAGCGCGGCGCGCGCGGATGTTCTCCGGGAAAACGCCCAACCAAAGGCACCACACATCGGTTCCTCGAACGCGACGTCGATGACGTGGCTCAGCAGAGATCGGCCGTAGCCACGGCCGGGATGGGAAACCGCGATACGCTTCACCAGGGTGACACGCTCCGGGGAGCCCCAATCACGCAGGATGGCAAAACCGACGGGTTCCGAGCCATTCCGAGCTACGAAGTAGGCATAGCCACTGTCGGCAAGGGCGGAGCGATGTCGTGCTTCATCCCAACGGCCGATGAGACTCTCGAATTTTGGATTGCGTTCCATTGCCATGATGAAAGGAATCATCGACTCATCGCTGCGCACGACGTCGAATGTTCCGAAATTTGCTAACTGCAAGTTCCATGCGGAAGCTTTTCTACGGTCCACGCGGTGCAGCCCTTTCCATGTGCCCGACTATATCCGAAAGCCCCGGCTCGCCGCGAGACGCCTCACCTCCACTCTGCTGGCGGCCCCGCGAGCCGGCCAAGCGTTTCCGCCCCCGACATTGCACGTCGATACGATCGCACGTCGCGATGATCCCGAATGAGACGCAACACATCGAAGTCAATAAGCCCGGCCGCGCGCAGCGCCCCGGCATCGTGCCAGAACGCCCGCCATAGGCCGAGCCGCAGATCGGCGACCAACACCTTTGTTGCCAGATAGGTGCCGATCTTACGATAACGCCCGACGATTTCGGGGCGCTCGCGCGCATAGGCGACAAGCCCGCTACCAGCCTTGGCCCAATCATTTGAGAGATTGTCATCGCCCCAGAATTTCTCCCATAACGGCTCGGAGAGGAGCTGTGCCCCGCCCTGGCGCGCGAGGCGGATCAGGAATTCGCGATCCTCGGAGAGCCGCAGCTGCTCGCAAAACCCGCCAACCGTGAGGGCCGCGTCGCGCCGCACCGTGATGCTGGTCGCCTCGACCGGAATGAGGTCACAGGTCAGCGCCCATTCGAATGCCAGCGCAGCAAGGCGCACGTCCGGCACGCGGGCGTTACGGGTTTCCTTGCGGTCGTGTCGGACCGCCGAACTCAGGGTGCAGATGAGGCCGGAGTCGGCCGCCAAGGCCGCGAGCGGGGCCGAGAGGCGCCGCGGCAGGTAGGCGTCGTCGCCGTCGAGAAAAGCCACGATGCCGGCACGCGCGCTTTTGAGGCCGATATTGCGAGCTGCGCTGGGTCCGCCATTACGTTCCGCCGTTATCACGCGGACGCGCGCGTCGGCGAGCGTCGCGAGATAGCCGGGTGTCCCGTCGCGCGAGGCGTCGTCGACCACGATCAGCTCGAAGCGGACATCGTCCTGCGCCAGCACGCTTGCGATCGCCCGCGGCAGGCAGTGCCGGCGATTATAGGTCGGCAGCACGACGGATATGTCCGGTCCGCTGCATCCAGGAGCTTTGGTCATGGCCGGGCTCTACCAGCCCGGCCCGCGGAATTCCAGCGCTATGCCGGAGCTTGCGCCAAGCGCGCGACCGGCTTTTCGACGATTGGAAGGTTCACCAGCGCCGACAGGACTCCGAACAGGATCGAGAGCCACCACACCGTGTCGTAGGAGCCGGTGTGCTCATAGGCGAGGCCACCGAGCCAGACGCCCAGAAACCCGCCGACCTGATGGCTGAAGAACGCGAACCCTGCCAGCATGGCGAGCCACCGCGTGCCAAACATCGTGGCAATCAACCCATTGGTGGGCGGCACCGTCGACAGCCACATCAGTCCCATCACGGCGCCAAATACGATCGTGCTCGCCGGCGTCACCGGGAATGAGATGAAGGCCAGCACGGCGAGCGCCCGGATCAGATAGATCACCGAAAGAATGTAGCGCTTGGGCAGCCGACCGCCGAGCCAGCCCGATGATAGCGATCCCAAGATGTTGAACAGGCCGATGACTGCGATCGTCCAGCCGCCGACGGCGGCGGAAAGGCCTTTGTCCACCAGATAAGCCGGCATGTGAATTGTAATGAACGCCAGCTGAAAGCCGCAGGTGAAGAAGCCGAGCACGAGAAGCATGTAGGAACGGTGGGCAAGCGCTTCGGCGAGGGCCTGTTTGAGCGATTGCGACGTGCTTGCGCCGGGCGTGGCGACGTTGCGCGGAGTCGCCAGTGCGAGCGACAGCGGCAGCATGACGAGGCACAGGGTCGCAAAGATCATCAATGCGCCCTGCCATCCATAAGCATCCTTCAGGGCAACCGCGAGCGGGGAGAACAGGAACTGGCCGAACGAGCCGGCCGCCGTCCCAGCTCCGAACGCGAGCGAGCGCCATCGTTCGGGCAACAGCTTGCCGAATGCAGCCAGGACGACGTTGAATGAGCATCCGGAAAGGCCGAAGCCCAGGAGCACGCCTGCGGAAAGCTCCAGCATGGCGGGCGAGTGTGCGTTCGCCATCAGCGCGAGGCCGAGCACGTACATGGCGGCGCCACCGGACAACACCCGCAGCGCACCGTAGCGGTCGGCGATCGCGCCGGCGAAAGGCTGTGCTGCGCCCCACAACAGGTTCTGCATCGCCAGCGCCAGTGAGAATACGTCGCGGCCCCAGCCATTCTCCTGTGACATCGGCGCCAGGAAAAAGCCGAGCGCGGATCGCGGCCCGAACGACAAAATTGCCATCAGGCAACCGCAAACGATGATCACGCCAGGCGTGCGCCAGCTCACGCGTGAATATGCTGCTTCTAGGCTCGTCATGGTCGGGGGTCTCAGCATTTGAAATTCGCAAAAACACGCACCTGCATGGCAAACGGCATAGCTCCCGCGCGCGTGAGCAAATATCTAGGCTGTCCGGGAGCGCTGACCAAATCGAAACTATGGAATAGATTGCCATTTTTTCGCATAGCAGCCATCCCGGGGTCTGGCGCATGGCCGCTATCCGGGATTTTTCGAAATCAAGCCTGGCCATGATAGGACGAATGCCAAGCTAGTCGCTCGTTTCGGCCAATCTGAAATGATCGGACCGTCATCAAAGCGATAACAATGGACACGCGGAAGAATGATGTACGGGCGACCCTTGTGGTCGCCCAGTTGCCGGATGCGACGAATGGGGCGACCATAAGGCCCGCCCCTACAGCGGGCGATATTGGAGGAGGCGGCTTGTGCGGCCGCTCCCGGGATCGACATGACGAACACCATTTGCCCCGACGCCTTCCTGTCGCCGCTTGCACTCGAGGAGGCGGTGAACCGGGCGCTGGCCGAGGATTTGGGTCGCGCTGGCGACGTGACGTCCGTCGCCACTGTGTCGGCCGGTCTTGCCGGACGCGCCGTGGTGGTGGCCCGCGAGGCCGGAGTGATCAGCGGCCTGCCTGTTGTCGAGGCGACGTTCCGCAAGCTCGACACTGGCGTCAAGCTTGCGCTGCATGCGCGCGATGGCGATGCTGTCGCTGGCAAGGCGGTCCTGATGACGGTCGAGGGCAACGCACGCAGCCTGCTCGGCGCCGAGCGCACCGCGCTCAATTTTCTCGGTCATCTCTCGGGCATCGCAACAGTAACGGCGGCGTTCGTGCGCCAGATCGCCGGCACCAAGGCGCGCGTCTGCTGTACTCGCAAAACCACGCCGGGACTGCGTGCCTTACAGAAATACGCGGTGCGTTGCGGCGGCGGATTCAATCACCGCTTTGGTCTCGACGACGCAATCCTCATCAAGGACAATCACATTGCGGTGGCAGGTGGCATCGGGCCGGTGCTGAAGCGCGCGCGGGCCGTGGCCGGCCACCTTGTCAAGATTGAGATAGAGGTCGATACGCTCGATCAGTTGCGCGAAGTGCTGGACACTGGCCTCGCCGACGTGGTGCTGCTCGACAATATGGATTTAGCAATGCTCAGGGAGGCGGTTGATCTCGTTGGCGGCCGCCTTGTCACCGAAGCCTCAGGCGGCATCACGCTTGCGAGTGCCGCCGCAATTGCAGCGACAGGTGTCGACTATCTGTCGTCGGGCGCGATCACGCATTCGTCGGCCAATCTCGACATCGGGCTCGATATCGAAACGTGAAGCTTTGAGCTCACGCTTTGCGGCACCCGGAATGTAACGGTCAATTCCAATCGCGCGCGCCGGTTACAATGTGTTCGCCGCTGTCGCGGTTGCCTCCGAATCGCCCCATATCGGCGACTTCGAACCATCGCCCCAGTTGCGTGGGCGATAGAAGGTATGCACACCGATGCGGTCAAGTTTGCGCATCTCGCGTACCCACCACGGATGCACCCAGCGAGCGTGATAGTGGGTCGCCTTGCCGATGTCGTTCAGCCAGAACTTGCCGTCCAGCGCCTCGCGGGCGATGAGCTTGGCGCGTTCCCAGGCGGACGGCTCATTGATGCGCTCCGGGATTCCGTCGCACGCGAATGTGAACTGACATGCCAGGTGGCGGCGCGCGTTTTGGTAGACCACGCCGCAGACACTGTGGGGATAATGGCCGGAGAATACCCGGTTGATCACCACCTGGGCGACTGCCATTTGTCCGCGGACAGGCTCACCCCGCGCTTCGAAATAGATCGCGTCGGCAAGGCACTTCTCCTGTTTGGCGCGGGCCGCGTCGTTGAGGCGGAGGCGTTCGGCAGGGCTCTTCGGTCTATGTTCCTCATCGGTCACCTGGCCCTTCGAGGCTACGGTTTCGTTGCGCGACGGTCGGACTTGCGCAGCGACATCTGGGGCTGTCGCGGCGGCTTCACCTTCTTGCGGCTCGAAAACGGGGACGTGTCCTGGCTCCCAAGGCTCTAACATCCGCGGTATGCCGCCCAGCGATGCGGTCCCGAAATAAAGTCGCTCCGCGCGGATTGGCGCGCCGTCGTTGTCGATCACCGATGGCTCGGCGTTGTCGGAGTCCGACAGGTCGAAATACACAAAGTCGGCGTCACCCGGCGCCCGGGCTATGCTCGTTGCTTCGGCGCGGTCTGTGACTGCCTCATCGAGGCCGGCTGCGGGCGGTGGCCGGCCGACGGGTTGGAGCGCGGGCGCCGGATCCGGTCCGTCGGTGGTTGGAGTGTCAGGAGAGCCGAAGTCGGGGCGGATCGGCGGCGCGAGGCGCGGTCCCTTCAGGGCGCGGTTGATCTCCGGAAACCTGTCGCCTGAAGACGCGATCTGAAGATCGATGTTCGGCGCCGTCGGCAGCGCGTGCACGGCCGTGAGTTCGCTGCCCGGTGCGTAGGCCGCGGCGCGAAGGCTTGCGCCGGCTGGAATTCCGGTGCCGACTGGTTGTGGAAGACTGAAGGTTACGGCGTGGATGGTGCCGAACGGCGACGCGATGAGATGCGCGCGGAAGCTCTCACCGACTGCTGGCTGCCTGGCGATCATCGCGCGCACATCCTGGTAGCCGATGTGGGCCGGTAGCACCGTCAGGACGGCGACCGCAACGGCAAAGCGGGCCGCGCGCCCCTTCGGCCTGTGACGGAACGCGGAATGCTTACGCTGACGCAACGCTACAAGTCCCCGACGCCCAGGCATTCCGGGTGCCTTTTTCGCGGCCGGAGATCGGCGCGATGACAGCCGGGTTCCGCCAAGCCCAAAAGGGACTTTATGAGCGACTATGCTTTAGATCGCGTTAACGACATGTGGCGTTAATGAACGGCAGATCGAGCCGAAACGGTGTTGCCTCCGGCACGATCACGCCGGGTCCGATGGCTTCGATTGCCTTGACCATGCGGCCACTTCGCGTCAGCAGATGATCGGCAAGCGCGACGATGCGCATGTTCGGCGTTGCGGTCGGAGAGGCGCGCCGCAGCGCGATGGCGACGGCCTTCTCGTCACTTACGGGGCTCAAAGCGCACACCGACACGAAAGCGGCGGCCGCGGAGCGGCTGACGCCCGCGTAGCAGTGCATCACCAAAGGCTTGTCGCGCGGCCAACGCTGCACAAAGGCGATAAGCTCTTCCACGTGCTCTATTTGCGGCGCTACATATCCGTCCAGCGGCATACTGATGTCGTGCAGCTGCAGCCACAGGTGATTTTCAGGAGCAATCGCGGTCGGGCGCACCAAATTAGCCTCGCGCGCGAGAAGGGAAACAACGTGTCGGGCGCCGGTCGTCGCGACGGTTTCGTGAAGCCGCGCCAACGAACACACGTGGATCATCACACCGTCCTTTTTTGGATACCGCGCGGGCCGGGGACCGTCAAACTTCCGGCAGTTCGGCGAAGCGTTGGAGAAATCGCCGCTTCGCCGTCTCTGCCGGCCATGGGATGAGATAATCCCTCTCGGCGGCAGCCGGCAAGGTCGGGCGCGGGCCGAAAAATCGTCGCGCCTCCGCGGCGCTAAACCCCGCCAGCATGGTGGCCTCCAGAAATGCGGCGCCGCGATCGGCCGCTTTGACGATGCTGACGAGCTCGGCCGGCAGGTCGCGCGGCAGTCCGAAGCGGACATGGATCGCTTTGAGCAAGCGCTGCTCCACCGCCTTATAAGCGCCGCCGATCACAACCTTGAACGGTGAGATCATGTCGCCGATGACATATTCGGGCGCATCATGGAGCAGCAATGCAAGTGCAAGCCTCCGATCTCCCCCCCCAGTGCGACGGCGCGCGATCTCCTCCGTCAGCAGCGTGTGTTGTGCCACCGAGAAAATGTGATCACCATGGGTCTGTCCGTTCCACCGCGCCACCCGCGCCAGACCATGAGCGATATCCTCGATCTCAATGTCGAGCGGCGAAGGATCGAGGAGATCGAGCCGGCGCCCCGACAGCATGCGCTGCCAGGCCCGCGGTGCCGCGCTGTCGGCGAAGACGGGTACGGCGGTGTTGGCCGTGCTCCTCGGCACTTTGCCACTGGACGATCGAGACGCCGTCACGGCCCGTAGCTCTTCACTAGGCTGCCGGTCACCAGACGCCAGCCGTCGACAAGCACGAAGAGGATCGGCTTGAGCGGCAGCGACACCACGACCGGCGGCAGCATCATCATACCCATCGACATCAGCACCGAGGCAACCACGAGGTCATGACCAGGAAAGGCAGAAACAACAGAAATCCGATCTCGAAGGCACGTTTGCAATTGAGGTCATCGTCGCCACGATGACCAGCGCTGCGAGTCCAACACCAGCTGCCACCGTCGCAAACGGACCCGGCTGCCGGTCCGGGTTTTCGTCACGATTTACCGGGCGAACGTCCGAGCATTTTTGCCATCTCGTCCTCAAGACTTTCGAAGGGCGGTTGAGGCTCGGTCTTCGACTTACCTGATAGAATCTTGAGGTCCGGAGACGGCGACGGAACGGGGTCGGGCGATTTGACGCTTCCCAAATAGGCTGCTTTCCGCGCTGCTGGCTCGGATCGGGCTACCGCGGGTGGCGGAGCAGGCGGTTCGACGGGCTTACTCGGACGGGTTGCTGCGACTGGTGGAGCAGGCTCGACCGGCTTCGTGGAACGGGCTCCCGCGGTCGGCAGAGCAGGCTCGACCGGCCTCGTCGAACGGGCTCCCGCGGCCGGCGGACCAGGCGGTTCGATTGGCTTATTGGGGCGGGCTGAGGCGGCTGGTGCAGAAGGCTCGACCGGCTTAGTTGGGCGCCGCAGGGCCGCCTCGAGCCGCTGTGCCATTTCGGCGAGGTTATTTTCGTCCGATTGCATTTGTCGGGGCGGGAGGCCGGGCGTGCGTTTCGACTCGGCCGCGTCGCTTGACTGGGACATGGATTCCGACACCGATGGCCGTTGCATGTCCGACGTTGTCTGGAAGACCGGCTCGTAAAGTGGTGGCGGGGACGGTGGTGGGGCGCGCCGCGGTTCGGGTCCCCCTGGCGCCCGATAATTCGCCTCGGCCGACATTGGTTGCGGTGCGGGGGCGGGAATCATGATCTCGTCCTCGGGTGGCGCCCGGAGTTCTGCAGAGGATCGCCGAGCCGCCGGATCGGATCGCATCCCCCGCATGGAGTCGGCCATGGCTTCCCTTGCGTTGCGCGGCGGCGGTTCCGGGGGGGCTGCATCGAGACCCTCGACCGGGCGCAACGGGCGCAGTGTCGGCTCCAATGGCAGTGTCCAGCCGGGGTCGGCCGATGTCGGTTGGCGGGAGGCATCCCCGCTGGGGATTGGACGCGGCTCGCGAGAACCTGAAGCCACACCGGTGCGCATAATATTGGGTTCGATCACGATATCCGTCGGACCGCCGATCATAAGCAGATGCTCGGTATTATCGCGCCTGATCAGGACGAGCTGGCGGCGGGCATCCACGGAAGTCGCATCGATCACGGCGAGCCGTGGTTGACGGCTGCGGGGCCCGATGGGATTCAACGGTCCGGCGCCAAACCTCCGCCACAGCAACGCCCCCGCGCCGATGAGCCCCAGCACGAGCATGAATGCGACGACAAATCTTGCCGCCTCGGGCATGCCGCCAAATAGTAGTTCCATTGAGGTACTCCGTATCCCCCGCCGCGGCGGATAATATTTGACTTCAATTTGGGCCGCGTTAATGGCGCCTCGCAGATTTTGCCGGCCCCCTGGATGTCCCCGGACGGCAGATTCGGATCACGATACCCAAATTGCGGATTTTCCGCACCGATCCACGATCTCGCTGCAGCGCGGTGCGCCTGCTTAACCGTCCATTAACCATACACCCGGCAAACTCTGCCTACCGGATGAGCGCCGCTAAGCCAAGTACAGGCAACCCGATCGAGAACGCAATATGGCCATGGCCGACATTGGTATTTTTTCCATGCTGCGTACCCGGATGCAGTGGCATTAGGAAGGTCAGAAGATTCTTGCCCCTGATGAGACCAATTCGGATACGCCGAACTTCCGCCCGTCCGATCTCGTGGAACCAAATTTCAATGCATTCGGGCCGGCGGTACCCGGTGCTTCGCTGATGCCGACCAATGCGAGCATCAGGCCGAAGCGGGAAATACCACCACGTTTGCACGGATCGATACCGGTTTTCAGATCCGGCCTGCCGGCAATGCCGTATGAGGTGGTGAGTGGAGGCTGTCTCCGACTCAATCGAGCTGAATCTTTGCGGCCTCGGCGACCGCCAGCCACTTCTCCTTTTCCCTGGCCAAAAATGCGCTGAATTCCTCGGGCGTCCCGGGTTTTACGTCGACCGAAAGCTGCGTTAGTGTCGCCTGCACAGCAGGGGCCTTGAGACTTTCGTTGATCGCAGCGTTGAGCCTGCTGACGATAGCGCCCGAGACCCCGGCTGGCGCTACTATGCCGGTGAACGATGCCGATACGAAGCCTGGGATGGTTTCGCTCAAGGTCGGTACATCCGGGATGTGCGGATTGCGGACATCGCTCGTTACCGCCAGCGCTCGCAATTGACTGGCCAGCACCAGCGGCAGCGATACGGCCGGGTTCTCGAAGGTCAGCGGCACCTGGCCCGAGACCACATCCTGCGTCGAACCGCCGCCGCCTTTGTACGGGACGTGGGTGATGTCGAGACCGGTGCGCTGCTTGAACATCTCGCCGATCATGTGGGGTGGCGTTCCGACGCCCGGCGTCGAATAGCTGAGTTTACCGGGATTAGCCTCGCCGTAGGCGATTAATTCAGCGATCGTTTTCACCGGCAGCATCGGATTGACCACCACAATATTGGACGTGGTGCCGATCAGCGCCACCGGGGCGAACGCCTTGGCGGGATCATAGTCGAGATGCCGGTAGACGGCCGGGTTGATGCTCAGTGTCGAGGTGTTGGCGAACATCAGGGTGTAGCCATCGGGCTCGGCCGAGGCAGCGAAGCGCGCCCCGATAGTGCCGCCGGCGCCACCGCGGTTCTCGATCACAAGGCTCTGGCCCAGGATAATGTTGAGCTGCTGGCCGATGATTCGGCCGATCACATCGGCCGGGCCGCCGGGCGCGAACGGCACCACGAGCTTGATCGGCTTCACCGGATAATTCTGTGCGGCACTGCCAGCGAACACGCACGCCGCCACGATCGCGGTTGCCACAAAGGTCTTACCTGCGGCTCCGAGCATCGTCATGATGACTGCCTCCGCTTCATTCGCCCGACGTGGCATCCGCCGGGCGGACGACCCAGGTCTGCATGATCCTATTTTAACAGGCGGATTGCTATATATGGGTGCATGCGCATCATCGGTTTGGCCGGCTGGAGCGGTTCCGGAAAGACTACCCTGCTGGCGAAGGTCATCCCGTTCCTTGTGGCCCGCGGCCTCACCGTTTCGACGGTTAAGCACGCCCATCACGGCTTCGACGTTGACACGCCGGGCAAGGATTCTCACACCCACCGGACGGCGGGTGCGACTGAAGTGCTGGTTGCTTCCAGCAGGCGCTGGGCCCTGATGCACGAGTTGCGCGAGGAGCCCGAGCCGTCGATTTACGATCTGCTGCGGAAAATGTCGCCGGTCGATCTGGTACTCATTGAGGGCTTCAAATCCGCACATCACGCCCGGATCGAGGTGTACCGCAAGGAGGTCGGCAAGCTGCCTTTCCATACAGAAAATCCCCACGTGGTCGGCATCGTTTCCGACACACCGTTTCCCGATGCGGGGCGGACGGTAGTCGGTATCGACGACATCGAAGGCGTCGTTGAGCTGATTCTGGCGAAGGCGGAGCGCCTCGAAACCATGCTGGCGCGGGTGCGTGCCGAGGCGGCCGGGGAGACGTGATGGCTCAGCTGACCGACGACTGCTTCGCGTTTTCGGGTCCACTGCTGCCCATCTCCGAGATGGAGCGGCTCATCATCGAACGCGTATCGCCGGTGGCCGAAGTTGAAGACGTCCCGTTGAGCGAGGCGCTTGGGCGCGTCGTTGCGTGCGACGTCGTTGCGACCGACGATCTGCCGTCCTTCGACAATTCGGCGGTCGACGGCTTTGCAGTGCGCCACGCCGATCTCGCACCTGAGGGCGAAACCAGGCTGGTGGTCGCCGAAAGCGTGATGGCAGGACACGCAGCAGCGCGTCCGCTCACGTCCCATGAGGCCATACGCATCTTCACTGGGGCGCCGATGCCGGTTGGCGCCGACACCGTGTTCATGCAGGAGGACTGCCGGATCGAGGGCAATGCCGTCATCGTGCCGCCAGGCCTCGAGCGCGGCGCCAACAGCCGGTTTGCAGGTGAGGATCTACCCAAGGGTGCTATCATGTTGCCGGCCGGCCGGAAGCTCGCGGTCGCCGATGTGGCGCTCGCCGCCGCACAGGGACTGACGCATCTTGGGGTGCGCCGGCGCCTGCACGTAGCGGTGTTCTCGACCGGCGATGAAGTGGTGGAGCCCGGAGCCGTTCGCCCCGTGGCTGCGATCTACGACGCCAACCGGCATCTGCTGCGCGGGATGCTGGAGAAATTCGGCGCTGTCGTGACTGATCTCGGCATATTGCGTGATGAGCCGGCGGCGTTGCAGACCGCGATTGCGAGTGCGGCTGACCGTCATGACCTCGTCATTACCTCAGGTGGGGTCTCAGCCGGAGAAGCCGATCACGTGCGCGCGGCGATCGAGCGCATCGGCCGCCTGGTGTTCTGGCGCGTCGCCATCAAACCGGGCCGGCCGGTCGCCATGGGCGTCGTCCCGGGCAAGCGATCTGGACATGCGGCCGCCTTCGTGGGTCTCCCCGGCAACCCGGCCGCCGTCTACGTCACTTTTGTGCGCGTGGTGTGGCCGCTGCTGCTGCGACTCTCCGGCGGGGCACCGCGCCACTTGCTCGCGCTGCCGGTGCGGGCGACCTTCGCATACCGCAAGCGCAAGGGCCGCCGTGAATATGTGCGCGCGACGCTCTGCCGTGCCGCCGACGGCGCCGTCGAGGCGGTGAAATTTCCCCGTGACGGCGCCGGCTTGATCACGTCATTGACCGAGACTGACGGCCTGGTCGAACTGCGCGAGGAGGAGACTGAGGTCACTCCCGGCGCGATGGTCGGGTTCCTGTCCCACGCGGCGCTTACGGGGTGAGGTTCCCCAAACATCCGATGTCATGCCCCGCGAAAACGGGGCATCCAGTAATCTGATATCAATCATCCTGATGGTGCTCCCACTGCAGGTGGGCGCCGCGACGCGCGAACCGGATCGATTATTTCGATGGCTTTGACCTGCATCAAGGGCACTCCCTCCCGGATTGGCATTCTGGTTTCTTGCTAGGCTCCGACGCTTACGGGGGTAGCCGCCGGGGTCGAGCAGAGGCTCCGGTTACCACTTGGTCGCCGGGGCCTCATCCTGCTGATAACGAATCGGGAAGCGCGTGCCCGAGGGCGGTATGCCTTGCCCACGAAACACAAAAGCGCCGCCTGCGCTGTCCGTGCAACGCCACGCGCTAATGCGAAACGGGGGAACGAAAAATGGAAGCTATCGCAACCTGGCTTGCCGCGACGACAGCGAGCGGTGCGATCCAGAAGACCCTGTGGGTCATTCCGATGATGCAGACCATTCACATCTTGAGTGTCGCCATGGTGTTTTCATCGGTCGTGATGATCGAGTTGCGCATCCTGGGCATCACCCGTTCCCAGACCATTGAACAGACGGCGCATCGTTTCGTTCCTTGGATTTTCAGCGGCGTCGCCGTGCTGGCTTTGACCGGGAGCGTCCTCATCATCGGCGAGCCGCAGCGCTCACTGCCAAGCTACGAGTTCCAGATGAAGATGCTCTACCTCGCCATCGCGATCGCCTTCACGACCGCGTTCTCTCAATCGGTGCGTCAACACGCCCTTGTTTGGGAGACCGCCGGCGCAACCGTGCGGACAGCGGCGGCAAGAACGCTGGTGAATGGACTGGCGCTCGCCGCGCTCCTGGCCTGGTCGATGGTCGTGGTCTACGGGCGCTGGATTGCCTACACGGTCATACATTGAATGGACGCGGCAAGGACGAAGAGGTTGGTGGATACAAATTTGAAACGAGTGAGCGCGTGTCAATGAGATTGATTTACCTTCGCCCGTCACCCGCGGGCTTGACCCGCGGGTCCATGTTCGCAAGAGGATCGATTGCCGGGTCAAGCCCGGCAATGACCTTGGATAAATATCAGTGGGACGCGCTCTGACAAACGTGGGAGGCGAATGTGCTGTGGCTTATTGATTTCCTGACTTGGCTTGGCGAGACGCCGCTGTCGCTGTCGATCGCCGAGTCGACATGGTTGTTCCCGACTATCGAGGTGGTTCATGTCTTTGCTATATCCATGGTGTTCGGCACCATCGCGATCATCGATCTGCGCCTGCTTGGATTGGCTTCCACCAATCGCCGCTATACCGAGATGGCGCGCGAACTACTGCCTTGGACGTGGGGCGCCTGGGTCGTGTCCGCGATGTTCGGCACACTTCTGATCGCAAGCCGGCCGGTCGCGTATTTCGACAATACCGACTTTCGCTTGAAATTCCTGTGCATGGGGCTCGCGGCCATCAACATGCTGGTGTTCCAGTTCGTTACCTCCCGCGGGGTTGCCCGATGGGACAAGGGCCGCGTGCCGTTGTCCGGCAGGGTCGCCGGTGGGCTATCGCTCGTGTTATGGATCGGCGTCGTCTACTTCGCGCGCAAGACCGGATTTACGCTGGTGCAGGGCGGGGCCTAGTCTCGCTACCGGAACCGTAGCCCGGACGGAGCGCAGCGACATCCGGGAGCGGCCGGTTTTGTCGCTGCGCTCCATCCAGGCTACAAGCCACAAAATCTGGAACTGTGGTACCGCAGGTGAGGCCTTTCCCGCACTGCGCGCCGCAAGAACGGCGCTCCATGCGGGCAACATCCTCCCCTCACAATCCGAACACGAACAGCATCGTCGCGTTACCCTGGCCCTTAAGCTCCGGCGAGCGAGCGATCTTCGCTTTGCCGACCGGGCCGATGCCGGAGGCAATGGCAATGTATTGCTTGCCGTTCACCGCGTAAGTCATCGGCGGTGCCACGAAGCCGGTACCGACATTGATCTCCCACAACTTGTCGAGCGTCTGGTCGTCGTACGCCATGATGGTGCCGTCGAGCATCGCGGTGACCACGAAGCCGCCGGCAGTGGTCAGCACGCCGGAAAGGTCCGGATAGGGCAGATCCTTTCTGGCTTTCACCTCGGCGGTGAGCGGATCGACGACTGTCAGACTGCCGACGATGCGTTCCTGGTTGGCATACCCGCCGCCGCCGAAGCGGCCGCGCACGCGGGCCGTGGGATCGGGCGTAATATCGGCGCAGCCCTCGCTCGCCCCGATATAGAGGAGCTTCGTCTTGTCAGAGTACGACGGCGGCCAGAAGTTGGTGCCGCCATGGACGTCGGGACACGAATTCTTGATGGTGTCGGTGACCGATTTCCAGTCGTGATTATAGGTCTGCACATCCCTGCCGGGATCGTAATCGAGCGGCTTGCCGGTCTTCGGATCAAGGCCCTTGGTCCAGTTCAGCTTCTGGGCATATTGCACCGCCTTGAGAAACTGACCGTTGAGCCGATCGAACGTGTAGTTGAAGCCGTTGCGGTCCGCGTGCACCACCAGTTTGCGATCATCGCCATTGACCTTGCCGTCGATGATGATCTGCGAGCCCGACGTGTCGTAATCGTGGATGTCGTTCGGCGTGAGCTGGAAGTACCACTGCATCCTGCCGTCCTTGATGCTGAACGCCACCGTCGAGTCGGTGTAGAGATTGTCGCCCGGCCGCGAGCCGGAATCGTAGCGCGGCACCGGATTGCCGGTTCCCCAATAGGTGAGATTGGTGGCCGGATCGTATGAGCCGGTGACGTACATGGCGCCGCCGCCGGTTCTCCAGGCGTTGGTATTGTCCTTCCAGGTCTCTGCGCCGGGTTCGCCGGGCGCAGGAATCACGAAGGTCTTCCACTGCGTTTCGCCGGTCTTGGGATCGAGCGAGGCGATCCAGTCGCGCACGCCATTATCGCCGCCTGAAGCGCCGATGATGATGGCGTCCTTCAAAGCAAGGGGCGCCGCCGTGAGCTCGAGGTCGGGCTGATCGAGCAGGTTCTTGTCCCATACCATTCTCCCAGTCTCCTTATCGGTCGCGATCACCCGCCCGTCGAGACCGGTGACGGAGATGACATAATTGCCCCACAGTGCAACACCGCGGTTGCGGTCGGGCTTCTGGGTACCGGGGTCCATCTTCCATACTACCCGGCCGGCGCTGCCGGAGCGCACGTCGATCTTGTAGACCACGCTCCACACGTCAGTGACGTAAAGGAACCCGTCCTCGACCAGCGGTGTCGCTTCGTTATATTCATTGCCGCTCGATCCGCCGAGCGGCACCGCGAAGGCAAGCTTGAGGTTCTTGACGTTGGATTTGTTGATCACGTCAAGGGGCGAAAACCGGTGCGACCCATAATCACGATGGTTCATCAGCCAGTTGCCGGGCTCCGGGTTGGCGAGCCGCTCGAATGTAATCTCAGCCGCACGGGCGCCGGACAGTCCAAACACCATTCCGCCGAGCACCGCGCCGAGACGCAAAAGGTCGAATTTTGTCGTCACACTATCCTCCAGCGTCCGGCTTATACTCATCGCGAATTCAGCGATCAGGTTAGAGATTTTTCGACCAGAATGACACCCACCCTGTTCTTCATTGCTGTCCGCATCAAGTCCAAGGAGGCAATGAGCTGCGGGAGCAATTTAATCAAAAAACGCACTAGGGCCTGTAGACATTCATCTGAGAGCAAGCAACGCGCCGACGAGATAGATGGCGGCGGCGAAGCTGGCATCGGTTTTGTCGTAACGGGTGGCGATGCGGCGGAACTCCTTGAGGCGCTGGAAGAAGTTCTCGACCAA
>DATGCX010000268.1:0-20321 GCA_035311445.1 Xanthobacteraceae bacterium
TCCAAGATTGCGCCCGCGTGCAAGGACCTGTCCGTCGCGTACGATCACGGCGCCGAACGGGAAATCAGCTTGCCGAGCTTCATCCAGGGCAATGCGCATGAACCGTTCATCGTCGGCTGACGCATCAGTGGCAGCAACCGAAAGGCCCGGAGACAATACAGCAGCGGAAGCCAGTGCGGTAATAATGCCTCGCCGGCTGTGAAGGGAAACTGTGGGAATGGAATTGCACTGATCGTCGCAACAGTTCATCAGGAATGGTGGTTGTCCAATTCTATCCGACGCATTACTACCACGACCGTTTGACTCGGAGTGAGTTGCCACCATTGCAGACCACGGCCTCTTATTCGTCTTGCTACAGTAGGGTTTATCTTTATGTTCCTGACGGCCACCCCCACTTACTGCCCCGCAGTACGCTGTCGCGACTGTCCGATCTTGTTGAACCGTCCCTTCTGCTCGTCGCTGAGGTCGCCATAGAGATCATCGAGCGCGTTGCGTACGCTCTTCACCGCCGTCAGCATGACATCGAGACGTTTGGATATGGCCGCAAGCCGGGCCGGCGGTGTGGTCGGCAGTTCAGCCGGGCATGACGCTGTAAGTTGCTCCACTGCCTGGGCGGCCACGCTCTGCAGCGCCCTGAGCTTCGCTTGCTGAGCCTCGTTGGGCTGCAGCGCCACGTCAATTCGCGCTTCCGGCCACTGAGGCGCTGCGTTTGCCGCCGTGCACCTTTGCGTCGGATCGAGGACGGCTTCACGGGCCTGCTCGCGGTGGTGCCCGCTCTGCTGGGCGGGCGCGGGTGGCTGATGAGTTGCATTGAATTTCGCCTTCTGCTCATCAGTGAGGGAGCCGTAGAACCTGTCGAGCGGCTCACGTACTGTCGCGACGGCCTGGTCCATGGCCTCGAGCCGCTGCTCCATCGCGGCGAGCCGCCCGGTCGGCGTGAAAGCCACTGAGGTCGGGCAGCCCGACTTGATGATCTGGGCCGCCTTCATCGAAGCATTGGCCAGATCGTCGAGCGCCATGCGCTGCTGATCGTCAGGCGACACTAGTTGCTGAATGCGATCAATCGGCCAGCCGGCGACTTCCTTCGTGTCCTCGCCGCACATCTTGGCGATCACGCCGGCCGGCGACATGGACGGCGCGCGTCTCGACCGTGCGCCGTCCGGCAGGTACGGGGCAAGATCGTCGTACGCGAATGGGGAGAACAGCCCGCCGTAGATGTCGTCGTAGCCGTAGTCCCAGAACGGATCGCCAAAAGCGACGGTCCAGTACGGATCGGCGCAGCCGAAGCCCCAATAGCCCCAGAAGACGCCGCAGTAGATGTCGTTATAGGCGTAGGGCCAGAACAGCGGACCAACCCAGCCAAACACTGCGAAGCGAACGAAGCCGGGCCCGAACCCGCTGTGCCAGGCGCCGTGCCCCCAGCCGGGCCCGAAGCCGTTCCTGAACCCGTTGTGGCCAAAGCCATTGTGGTTGAAGCCGCTAGCCGCGCGCGTCGCGACCAGCCCCTGCCCCGGCCCACGCGACAGGGTGCCGTTCACCGCGCGATTTCCAAAGTTCGCCTGATTCCCGGACAACAGCCCCTGGCGCGAATTTCCGGCCTGCAACGCCGGGTGACTCCCGCCCGACAACCCTTGGCGCGAAAGTCGACCCGGAGCGCCGCCGATGCGGCCGGCGTTCATGCTGCCAATGTGGCCACCGAGGCCACCGCCGCGGAAGCCACCGAAGCCACCTCCGCCACCGCGAAAGCCACCGAAGCCGCTGCCGCCGTGGAAGCCACCGCTGTGGAAGCCACCGCCGCCACCGGCGGCCTCCGCTGTCAGCGGAATCGTGATGGCTGCCGATGACGCCAACAGGATCGCGCCAAGTGCCAATCTGAATTTTTTCATGACTACCCCCATGCCATACTCGGCCCGCCTCTGGGCGCCGCGCCGTGAAAACTGCATTCCCATCGTTCTCTCCCCTGAAGAGGTCGAGCTTACTAGGGCTGGGCTTTTGGCCGAGCCGCCACGTAGCCGTGCCTCGCCATGCGCGCTGAAACGACAGTGTCTACCTGTGCCCCTGGAGCATCAGGTTTCCGGCCAAGCCCGCAACTCCGAAGCCTTCAAACCCCGAAGCCCCGTGGCGTAGCGGCTGCTTCTCCTTGGCACTCAGCCAACGCAAGCCGCAAATGCTCCGGATTAGTGCATCCACCGGCCCTCACATACCCTTGGTCGTCCGTCCCCTTGGTCGTCCGTCGTCACACATGCGCCAAGCGACAACACACCGATCAAAGCAAATACCGCATCGGAGCGCCCCGTGTTGTGAGGGTCAAATAGCCGTGCAACTGCGGCAAGAAAAGCCCGAAAGGGTGGCAGATCGCGCCGATTGCCAGTGTCTCGCAGTCGTCCCGTCGCTTTTCGAAAATTATGTTGCCTGGGAAACACATTTTTCGGTCGCATAATCAGCCCGCTGAGCAGGAGCTCGTGGGCGAGCGTTGGATTTTGTCCCCGCGCCTGGCACCTTGGTTCATACGCGCGTCGCTGAGGCTTTCAAGGCGCGAGGTTTGGAAGGTCGGAAGTCCGGCCTGGTGACCTATTCGATGGATCTTGGTGCAAGGCGCCGGCCCGTGGCCGATTCGTTACGGCTGTCCCGAAGTCACTGTTACGGGGCCAAGGCGAGAGCCCGCGCTGAAAATCCTGCCCGTTGATATGCCCCCGCGTCCATGGCCGGTTACGATCCTTACGCTGAAAAACCGTACCCCGAGCGCAGTGGTTGAACGGTTCATCGATTGCGCCCGTGAGGTCACGAAATCCTTCGCTCGTAAGTAAGCGCGGCAGGTAGCGTTTGAAAGGCTCAAAGGTCCGGTGTGGGTCAACGAACGAACCCGCAAGCGGGAATGCGCGTGCACGCCACATCCGGTTAACCTCCGATGCTCACCGCGAAAGAAGCGTGGTGGACCAGCCTGGGGCCACGGTTGCCGAAATTTTGCCGACGGCAATGCGGCGATTGGCTCGATCAACCGCCTACCGATGAAGTTAACGGCGTCTCTCATATCACCGGCGCGAAGTTTGCTCTGTGTCGGACTTGGCGCCTCACCAGATTCGCACGCGGTCCTCGGGTGCGAGGAAGAGCTTGTCCCCCGCCTTGATGCTGAAGGCCGTATACCAGGCATCCATGTTGCGCACCACGCCGTTGACGCGGTACTTCGCTGGCGCATGGGGGTTCGACACCACCTGCTGGCGGATCGAGTCCTCCGTCGATTTATGTCGCCAGCTCTGGGCGTAGCTCAGGAAGAAACGCTGGTCCCCGCTCAAGTCATCGATCATCGGCGCCGGCTTGCCGCCGAGCGCATTATGATAAGCGCAGAGCGCGACCAGCGCTCCGCCGAGATCGGCGATGTTCTCGCCCATGGTCAGGTTGCCCTTTAAGTGGAGGCCCGGAAAAGGTTCGTAGCTGTCGAATTGCCGGCCAAGCACGGCCGCGCGCGCGACGAACTGATCGGCGTCCGCGTCGGTCCACCAGGTGGAGAGCACGCCTGCGCCATCGTACTTGCGCCCCTCGTCGTCAAATCCGTGGATCATTTCATGACCGATCACCGCGCCGATGCCGCCGTAATTGACTGCCGGGTCGGCCGCCGGATCGAAGTAGGGCGGCTGGAGTATCCCGGCCGGAAAGGTCATCTCGTTGAGGTTCGCATTGTAGCTGGCGTTCACCGTGTGCGGGCTGAGGTACCAGTCGTCGCGGTCGACCGTGGAATTCAACCGGTTGACCTGGCGCAGCCAGGCGAACTTGCGGGAAGCCTGCATATTCCCGAAGAGATCGTCGGGGCGCACCTCCAGCGCCGAGTAATCGCGCCACTTGTCCGGATAGGCGATCTTGACGTCGAGGCGGGCGAGCTTGTCCAAAGCCTTGCGCTTTGTGTCCTGGCTCATCCAGTCGAGCTGCGTTATGCGTTCCTTGAGGGCGATCCGCAGATGCCCCACCAGCTCTTCGATCTGCGCTTTGGCATCGGGCGGAAAATAGCGCCCCACATAGACCCGCCCGATCGCCTGCCCCATGGCGAAGTTGAGCATCGTAACCGCCCGCTTCCAGCGCGGCGGTTGCTCCGCAACACCACTCATTGTTCTGCTGCGGAACTCGAAGTTGGCGGCAACAAAGCGTTTGGAAAGATATGGTGCAGCACCATCGATCAGATGGAAGGCCTGCCAGGCCTTGAGCGTATCCAACGGCGCCCGTACATATAAGGCCGCGATCTTCGGTATGGCGGTGTTCTCAACCACTACGACCCGGTCGAGGCCACCAAGATCGGCGCTCGCCAACAGCGCCCGCCACGGGAATGGCGCCGCCTCTTCAAGCGCCGCCACGCGGGTCGGATTGTAGGTCTTCTCCGGGTCACGCCGCTCGGCATTGGACCAGCTCACCTCCGCGATCGCGGTCTCGAAGTCGAGGATCGCCGCCGCCGATTGCGCAGGCACCTCCCAGCCGATCATTGCGAGCAGTTCGCCGATATAGGCAAGGTAGGCCGCCTTCTTGTCCGCCAATCGCGGCGTCACATAGTAATCGCGATTGAGGCCGAGACCTCCCTGTCGGATCGAGACCGCATAGCGGTCCGGCGCCTTGTCGTCAGGACCGATGCCGAGACCAAAAATCGAGAAGAAGAAACCCCGGCGACCCATCAGGTCGGCAAGCTGGTCGTGCGTCGATGACGCGCGGATCATCGACAGGAGAGGAGCGATCGGTTCGGCGTCGAGCGCCTCGGCGCGCGCCTCGTCCATGAACGCCGCATAGAACGCGCCGAACTTGGCTGCATCCGCTTGCGCGGACAGGTCGACGCCTTCCTGGCCGCGCTCAACGATGTCCCGAATGCGGGCCTCGGCCGTAATGCTCAGGACGGTGTCAACGCCGATCGAACTGCGGTCGGGCGGGATGACGGCGTGGTCATACCAGGCCCCGTTGCCGTAGCGGAAGAAATCCTCACCGGGGGTTATCGCAAAATCCGCGCCGGCGAGATCAAATCCCCAGCCTCCGACTGCAGCGTAGGCGGCACGCCGCCCGACGTCGCCGATAGTCGGCCCGATCACGATCGAGATGGCAAGCACCGCAACGCGATAAACAAGGCTCGACATTGCTCCCATCCTTTCGATTGTGGTCAATGCGCGAGGTAGCGGGCGAAATGGACGACCCGCGCGCCATAATAGCATGACCTGAACGGTGTCCGTGCTCTGCACGTGAGTTCATCAAATCGGGCCGAGAAGCTGCTGTCTTCAGAAGCTAGTGGGGCGATTCCATGAAACCGACGATATGCGCAATGCTGTCATTTCCGGGGCGCCACCGAAGGTGGCGAACCCGGAATCCATGACCACGAACCGAGGGTGTAGAGTCGAGGAGAGGCGCGGTGGCTTGGAGTCATGCGACAAACGCTCCGTTTCCCCTCCCAGCTCATCGAACCGGACGTGCGGATTTCCCGCATCCGGCTCTCCGACCGGCCTCATCGCCAACCCCACGGCGCTCGATCGACCGCACGCGGTATAAGCGCGATCGCTCGCGGCGCCTTCGCCGCGCGACAAAGCTCGTTCGGATGGCTCCTGCGATTAGCGGTGTTGTCAGGCCCAAGGCCAATCACCTCGCCATCGCCATCTTCACGAGCGCGCCGGAAGTCAGGGTCCTTCCCTCCACCGGCATTACCCGGCTTCACCGGTACTACGGCCCTGTCCGACTCCCGCCCAGCCGCCGCCCAAAGTCGGCGTCGAGGCCGCTACCCTCGCTGCGACGGGTCTCCCCCGATTACCCGTAACATCTTTCCAACGTGCCGAGCCCAATACCCCGGTGGACTGACCGATACGACTTTGTCGCGCCGTCATTTACTCACCGGTGCATCAGTAACTGCTGCAGCCGGCCTCGTCGGCAAGGCGCTTCCGGCCGACGCCAAGGCGCCGCTGAGGCCGACGGCTTTGCTGGCGCAATCGTCCGAAACCTCGACAATAAACAATGTGGGGCGTTTCACAAACTGACTTACAATAGCTATGGCGGGCGGCGCGGAGTATTCTTTAAGGTGTCAATTCAAGCCCTACGTACCCTCGCCCTCCCGCATGCGGTTCTCAGCAATCTCAGATGGCCGGAATGATGGGAGCCGGTGTCAATAATGCAGTTCGGGGCCGACAATGCGGGCCGCGCTCACATTCACAGGGATGATGTGAATGCTGTTCGAAAGTGATCTCGGCAAGCGCGAAATTGAGCGCGAGCATCTAGCCCTGTTCACCGAGGCCTACAGGGCGATTGATCTCGCCAAGCGTGAGAATCTGACCGTGCGGCAGCTCGCGCAGCGGCTCGGCGGTTATTCCGGCCTCGCCATGGTGGGCACCACGAAACGATCGCGGACGAGATGGAGCAATGGCTGTACACCAAAGGCTCCGATGGTTTCACGGTGATGTTTCCCTACTTACCCGGCGGGCTCGAAGACGATCAAGGACGGCAGGATTGCGAAAACCTTTCACATGGAGAACTGGGTTAGTGTTATCAGCCAGCTTCGCGCCAAATAGGAGGGGCGCCTCGTGCGGCCACCGGCGGACTTTAGCTGGATTTCATCCGGCACGGCTGGCCAGCGGGGGAGGTCAGCGAAATCCCGTAGTGATCTACATCCGGACCGCTTTCGGGAGCTCAGCCGCCAAATGATCGATGAAGACGCGGACCGATGGCAGCAGGCCCTGTCTGTAAGGAATGAGGGCCGTGATCGTGGAATCGCCAGCAAACCAGGCAGCCAACACCCGCCGTAGCGCTCCAGATCGAACTTCGTCGCGGCAGACATAGCCGGGCAGCGCCACAACGCCGAGGCCGGCGATCGCTGCCTGCTTCAGTCCGATCATGTCGTCACTCAAGAGCCGGGGCGCCAGCGGCATGACTACCTCCCTCGCTTTGCGTGAATGACGAAGCCGCCAAACGGGAGCAAGGCCCGTGCGCATCATGAAAAGCGAATGGTGGCTGCGAAGATCTTGCGGCGTTTGCGGTGTTTCGTTTGCATCGAGATACGCCGAGCCCGCGAACAGGAACCAGGGCGCGGGCGTTAGCGACCGTTGGACCAGCGTCGAATCCGGGAGTGGGTCCGTATGGGCTCTGATCGCGACATCATAGCTCTCGCCGACGATGTCGACATTCTGGTCGGTCGCGTGCGCGACGACATTGACCTTGGGATAACGGACGAGAAAGTCCGCCACGATGTCGCGCATCGCGAATTGCATGGTGGCCACGGCCGCGGTGCACCGCACGGTGCCGGTCGGTTCACTCAGCCGATGGCGTATGGCAGTCTCAGCCAGCTCGGCCTCGCGCAACATCACCACTGCGTGGTGGTAGAATTCCTCGCCGGCGTCGGTCATGGCGAACCGCCGTGACGTGCGGTTGAGCAGCCTGGCCCCGAGGTTGGTCTCAAGCTGCTGGATGCGATGGCTCAGTGTCGATTTCGGAATTCGGAGCGTCCGGCCCGCGGCCGTGAACCCGCCGCGATCAACGACCTGCACGAAATAGAAGAAGTCGTTGAGATCCAGCACCGCGCCTCCATCGTCCATCCCATTGGACGCTGAGTTGCGAGTTTGGCGACTTCTCGGCTGATAGTCCAGCAGCTAGGTCGTAGCGCGTCGCGACCGACGATCGCGGCTCGAACGCACGAGGCGCGTCCGGAACTTCACCGAGGCCGAAATGGAACGGCGTCGATTCCTTCAATCAGCGGTGCTCGGCGCCGCCGCGACAATGCTCCGCATCGCACCGCCGGCCGCCGCCGCAACTCCCCTTTCCTTTCTGCAGGAGGATGTCATGTCCGAACCAATCCGCCCTTATGAACCGCTTACATCTGAGAATGCCGCTCTCGTCCTCATCGACCATCAGGTCGGCCTGATGACCGGGGTTCGCGACTACTCGACCGGAGAGCTCAAGCACAACGTCGTGGCACTAGCCAACGCAGCCAAAGCGTTGAACTTGCCCATCGTCGCCACCACCACCGCGCGCGACAGCATGTGGGGGCCGACCTTCCCGGAACTCGTGGAAGCGCTGCCTGGTATTCGGATCATCGATCGTTCGTCGGTCAATGCGTTCGACGATCCAAAGGTTGCTCAGGCGATCACGGCGACCGGCCGCAAAAAGTTGATCTTCGCAGGCATCTCCCTCGAAGTCTGCGCGGCGTTCCCTGCCATCACCGCTGTTGGCAAAGGCCTCGACGCCTATGTGGCCGTCGACGCCTCCGGAACCTTCAGCGAGACCAAACGACAGGTCGGCCTCCTGCGCATGCTGCAGGCCGGCGTGATCCTTTCCGACTATGCCACGTTGATGGTTGAAATCCTCAAGGATAATGCGCGGCCGGAGGCGGGGGCCGTCTACGGTGCCATGGACATGCCCTGGGCCAAGCTCGTGGGCCAGGTCGCGCAGGCCTACGGCAAGTAAACGCTGCGCCGGTCGGCTCCCGCTGGGATCCGGGTTATCTTGTTGCCCTCGTAGCTGTGCCGAGGCTCCCACGATAGTGCAGGAAGGAGGAGAAGATGAACACCAGACGATACTCAATGACTCTTATCGGTGCCGGGGTGATGGCTCTCGTCGGTCTGTCTGTTGCGGCGGAATCAAAGGAGTACCTCAAAGGGGACCGTCCACAGCAGCGCGGCTATTCGGAGGCGGTGATCACCGAAGGCGGCAGAACAGTGTGGCTTGCAGGACAGACCGCGACGTTGGACGATAACGGTAAATCGCTGGCGAGCGACTTTGACGGCCAAGTACGACAGCTTTTTAAGAACCTGGATCGCACTCTGCAAAAGGCGGGCGGCAAGCTCAGTGACATGGTGCAGATGACCGTATTCATCACAGACGTTCGTTACGGTGATCGCCTCACGCAAATCCGCAGAGAAGTATTTGGTGATAACTTCCCCGGCAGCGCTCTCATCACCATTACTGCGCTTGCGGTTCCAGACGCCAAGCTTGAGATCCAAGGATATGCCGTGATTGGCGGCAAGTGAAAATTTCCAAAGCGCGCCCGTGGACGGGAATTGAACGCCGTCGCGACGCTGCTGGGCTCACGACCAGTGTATGTCAGTTAGCGGCTGACTTGCGGCACCGCGCAAGTCGTCAGAATGGAGCCTACACAGAGACATGCCACCACAGGCCATTGGCCTAGCCCAGGCCAGCAGCAGTTTGCTTTTGCCGTTTGTGGCCATCTGAATCGCCGCGCCCCATTCCGTGGCCTCACCGTTCAGGATGATTTCAAGCTGCTGGCGTCGAAGATGGCCCCCCTTTGAATAATCGTGTTGATCTGGCGCGGCCAGAGGTTCGGCCGCAGCTTCGCTCGGACCGAATGCGAACAAACGTTCGCGAGCGCGACGAAAATCGCTGATTCAAGGATCGTCCGGCGTAGGCCGTGTTGGGACGATCTCGTTCTGACTCTCGCGAATGTGCAACGGGCGGTGCTTATGCGGACCCTCGACTCGCGCGCGAATTCCCGGTCGACTAACATCCCAGCCAAGCGCAGAAGGCGCACTTGGTTGCACGCGCTGAGCGGACCTCCCCCTGGGAGAATGCGGTGAGCAGTAGCACGAGCCAGGCTCCATCGCCAGCGACGGTCGCAAAGAACTCGCCATGGAGTCCGTTCCGCCATCTGGACTTTACGGTGCTGTGGACTGCGACTGTGATTGCCAATGTCGGTACCTGGATGTACAACGCCGCATCCGGGTGGCTGATGACGAGTCTCAACCCGGACCCCTTCGTTGTCTCGATGGTGCAGGTGGCGACTACGCTGCCTTTGTTTCTGTTCGCGATTCCTGCTGGAGTACTCGCGGATATCATCGATAAACGTAAGTTTCTCATTGCTGCCGAGGTGCTCACCACCGCTTTTTCCGCCGCCTTCGCTGCAATCGTCGCCCTCGAATTGGCCACGCCATTTAATTTGCTTCTGTTTACGTTCCTGATCGGAGCCGCAGGGGCGATAACGGCTCCGGCTTGGCAATCGATAGTTCCACAACTCGTTCCAAGGCAGGACCTTCAACCAGCTATCGCGGCGAACAGCGTCGGTTTTAATGTCAGCCGCGCGGTCGGCCCGGCGCTCGGCGGCCTGATCGTGGCCGGAGCCGGGGTCCCCGCGCCGTTCTGGCTCAACGCTGCGAGCAATCTCGGAATCGTCGGCGCCTTGCTGTGGTGGCGCGCCCCTAAAGCTTCGACCAGCCGTCTGCCCGTGGAGCGCTTCGGCAGCGCCATTCGTGTGGGCTTTCGGTATGCGAGAAACAACCAGCATCTGCGCGCTACGTTAATTCGGGGCGCTGCTTTTTTCCTGTTCGCGAGCGCATATTGGGCGCTGCTCCCGCTGGTCGCGCGGAGTCAAGTCGCCGGCGGACCCGACCTTTACGGCTTTCTGCTGGGCGGGATCGGAGCGGGCGCGGTCGCCGCCGCTTTCTTACTGCCATGGCTAAAGACAAAACTTGGTCCTGACCGCACCGTGGCAGTGGGCACTGTGGGTACTGCTGCCACGCTTCTGATGTTCGCGTTTGCCCGTAATGCTGCGATTGCGCTGGCGGCGAGTGTCATTGCCGGGGCGTCCTGGATCGCGGTGCTGTCGAGCCTAAACGTCTCCGCCCAGGTCGCGCTTCCGGAATGGGTACGGGGGCGCGGTCTGGCGATGTTCGTCACCACGTTCTTCGGGGCGATGACGGCGGGCAGCACGCTCTGGGGGCAGGTTGCCGGAATGATGGGACTGCCGGCAGCGCATCTAGTGGCCGCGGTCGGCGCTCTCATCGCGATTCCCTTGACCTGGCGCTGGAAGCTGCAGACCGCCGCAGGCCTTGACCTCACGCCGTCCATGCACTGGCCGGCTCCGGTCGGCGCTGGCGAGATCGAGCGCGATCGCGGTCCGGTGCTGGTTACGATCGAATACAGGATCGACCCAAAGGACCGGGAACCATTCCTCGCAGCGCTGGAAAAGCTCGCCCATGAGCGGCGACGCGACGGCGCCTACGCGTGGGGCGTGTTCGAGGATGCCGCCGACAATGGCCGGATGGTGGAGACCTTCCTGGTGGAATCGTGGCTTGAACATTTGCGCCAGCATGAGCGTGTCACCAATGCTGATCGCGTGCTGCAGGCAGCGGTTCAACAGTTTCAGACTGAGGGGGCACCGAAGATCACACACCTGATTGCCGCCGAACCGGGCTAACCGCCTCAATAACCAATCAACTGTCCTGGACAGCGTGCCGGTCATAAAGATGCGGCGCGGCGCGGCACGATCAGGCGAGCAAGGACAGTCTGAACAACTTCACCGCGTCGGCTTCGAGTCTCACTGCCGACCGTTACGGTCCCGCGATCGGGTCGCGACCGCTTCGGCCGCCGCAATGAAATGTTCGGCGACAATTTTCTCGGCAGCGCTCTCATCACTATCACGGCGCTGGCCTCACCCGATGCAAAAATCGAGATTCAGGACTTTGCCGTGATTGGTGACAAATAGCGGCGGATGGGGCTGTTCCTCTCGCTGTTGCCAGGCCTACGCACAGGACGTCGCAGGCAGAGTCCGGCTCAGGGCAGCTTGTCGGAAGAAAGGACATGGCTTGTCTCCTCTCGGCGTCGAGGGTGGCTTGCGATATCTCGACCCGGAACGGCTCTATTGCCGATGAGGTGGTTGAGTCTCAGAGTGTTTGTCTGGGCTGTGGCGCATCTGGTAATCGCCGTTAGATGGCCGGATCGCCCCTGCTATCGATTTCGCCACACTCACTTTGGTCTCGACGCTGCCGCTGCCCCCGAAGCGCGCGCGATCTCGACAAGGTGCCGAAGCGCCTGTGTTGCCCCGTTCCGCCAGCTCCCGAGCACCGGTTCCGCGCGTCGACCTCGCTACCTAAAATGGCCCATTGGGGTTTTTCCAGTTATCCTGTGGAGGTATCGGCGCCAAGACGTCCCAATGCTCGACTATTTTGCCATTTTCTACCCGAAACAGATCGTAGAGCGCGGTCGGCCCCGACGGGAGATCTCCTTCCGACAGCACAAGTACAAAGTTGCCCTCGGCCAAGAAGCGACGGGGTGTGAGACGCAGTTGTCCTCCTTCCTTTGCCACGCTTGCAATTCGGTCCCTCAACTTGAGCAATTCCGTCCCCGATTTTCGAAGCGTGCTGCGCATAGCGAGCACCTTCAATAAATTCCTCGATGCGATCGAAGCGCAGTGAGACCATGACTGTCTCCCTGTACGTCCGCACCAACGTCCGATTGGCCTCCGTCTTTTCACGATCAAGGACTTTGGTGGGACCATCCACTTGCGTGCGGCCTGACATATTAGGAGATGCCCCCGGCTCCTGTCCGCCCCAATGTTCAACGATCTTGTCGTCTTTGAAGCGGAACAGGTCGAAAGCGATCGCCGGTCCGGCATAACGTCCGACACCTTCGTACCTGGAATGCAGCAGGACGAAGTCTCCGTCCACGAGCACGCGGTAGATTGTTATGTTGGCGGTTGGTGAGCTCGTTACTTCTGCGGCGAAAGACTTCATTCCAGCAAGACCGTCCCCGAGATTCGGATCATGTTGTATGAACGGTTCGGCAAAATACCGATCGACTACCGTCCGATCTTTCTTGCGAAAGATATCGATCATGGCCTGGCGAGCGTTGATCCCCAGACTGTCAGAGGTCGTCCTCAAGTCCAGCGATGTTTGAGACGCTGCCGACTGAGCCAAGCTGGAGCTGGCCGAGCCCGCCATCGCGATGATCGCGGTGCTGCCGCCCGCCGCCAAAACATTGCGTCTCGACATATCCATGGACTCCTCCTTGTGGTTCCGTCCTTTGTTGCGTGAATGGTGGCGGATGACGCGACGCGCCATCTTTTCAAACCGCGCTGGGTGTAACGGCCGTCAGGCTTGCAGGAGGGCAGCAGCCTTGCCGCCGATCATGTGGGCGGCCGCGCTAGTCGCAGCTGCCGGCACGGACGGCATCACCGAGGAGTCGGCAACCCCCAGGTTCTGGATGCCGTGCACGCGCAACTCCGGATCGACGACCGCCAATTTGTCCGTGCCCATCCGGCAGGTGCCGGTCGGATGGCCGAAGCTCGAGGAAGCGAACTGCGCCAATTCGCGGAGCTCCGACCGCGTCGCGTTCGGTCCGGGCACAACCTCGCGCGCCCGCACCCCGTCAAAGGCGCTCTGGCTGCCGAGTTCGCGCGCAAGTTCGATGCCGCGCACGATCGCGTCGAGGTCGCGATCGGTCCCCAGATAATTCCCGTCAATGACGATGGGATCCTGCCAGTTGCTGCTGGCCAGCCGGACCGTTCCGCGGCTCTCGGGCCGCACGAGCGCCGGTGCGATGACGAAGGTATCGGCTGGCGGCGCTCCAAACCTAGCGGCCGCCTCGGGCGTAACCGCGGGCAGTTGTTCGAGGATCAGCGCCAGGTCGACGCCGCCATTGTCCGCGCCGCTTGAGAGATAGGCTTCGGCCTCGACCGAGTTACTGTCCGGCGACCGATCCGGCATTTTGCCCTTATACTCGAATGCAACGCCCGACAGCAGTACATGATCATGATAGCTACGGCCGACGCCTTTCAGGTCCACGACTGGCGCGATGCCAAGCGATCGGAGTTCGGCAGCGTCGCCGACGCCGGACAGCATGAGAAGCTTGGCGCTTCCAACGCCACCAGCCGACAGGATCACCTCACGCGAGGCACCGATCTTGTGGGCGCGGCTGTCGATGAGCAACTCGACTCCGGAGCAGCGCGTCCAGGTGAAGGTAAGGTTGGTGACCGGCGTGTTCGTCAGCAGCGTCAGGTTCGGCCGCGACAGGTTGGGTCTCAGGAAGGCGCGGGTGGCGCTCACCCGCGGGCCGTCGGGCGCGATGTTCATGTTGATGTAGCCGGCCCCCTCCTGCATGGGGCCGTTGAGGTCGGCACGGATCGGGATGCCCATCTGTCGCGCCGCGTCGATGAACGCCGGCGCAGTCGGGTGCGGATTTTTGGGCGTTCGGATATGGATCGGGCCACCGACTCCCCGGAACTGGTTCGCGCCGCCTTCCCAGTCCTCCTGGGCCTTGAAGATCGGCAGGACGTCCTCGAACGACCAGCCTCGGGCTCCGTTCGCGGCCTAGCCGTCGAAGTCGCGCTGCACGCCGCGCGACCAGACCATCGCATTGATGCTGCTGCCGCCGCCGAGCACGTGTCCGAGCGCCAGCTTGAACTGGCGATTGGCGAGACGGGGCGACGGTTGGATCGGTAAACTCCAGTCCATCGGGCCACCGATGTTGTAAAACCAGACGCTGGATTGGCGATTGTTGGCCCATCGTCCATCCCGCCGCTTTCAACGAGCAGGACGTCAGCGCCCGACTTCGCCAGTTCACCAGCGATCACCGACCCCGCCGCGCCGGCGCCCACAATGATGTAATCGTATGACGGCGTGCGCTGGGCATTAAAAGCTTTCCTTCGAAGCGCGATCAAAGTCGCCCCATCTCACACGGCACAGTCCAGCTCAGGGTAGCTTGTCGAAAAAGAGATAAATGGCGGCAATCCGGCCGTCCCGGGCTATGATGAAATCAGTCCCGGCGTAAGCTGGCGCCTCACCAGGGCGGCCCGAAACCCATTGGATCCGCCCACCGTTGCCACTTTCCTCGGGCCCGGCAATTGGCTGATATCGAAAGTCGGGGTGAGTAGCCTTGATGGAGGCCGCGACGCGATCGATCTCGTCGCGGCCATGGTAGACGCCCCCGCTGGGATCGTAGAACACGCAATCTTCGTTGAAGATCTCGTCAATGGCTGCGCGCCGACGCTTGGGGTCGTTTTCACCGAAGACATCGTGAAGATTGCGGGTCAGCAAAGTCGATACGCTGTTGGACATCGCTTGTCTTCTCTCGCCATCGAGTGTCGACCGGATTGCTGACGTCAGCCGTGCAGCTTGTTTGCGGTCTCCGCAATCTTGCGGCCCTGATATCGGGCTCCCTGGAGCTCATTCGCGTTCGGCTGTCGCGAGCCATCGCCGCCGGCGATCGTCGTGGCACCGTAGGGTGAGCCGCCGGTAATCTCGTCAAGCGTCATCTGTCCGACATGGCCATAATCGAGGCCGACAATCACCATGCCGAAGTGCAGAAGATCGGAGCGGCCTGATCGAGCTTGTAGTGTGACTTACGCGCGATCTCTTCGGGTACCAATTCGGGCACGCGCTTGATGTCAACATGCGCACCGGCCTGCCGCGCGCCCTCCGCGACAGCATTCGCCATCGCTTCGATATGGCCGTAGGAGGAGTAGTAGAGAACCAGAACCTTCGACATGATGATCTCCTCGATTGTCTTATGCGGGACGCAACCGACCTGCCCTATGGCGCGTCGACCATTACGAGCTCGGAATTCTCGATCGCGGTGATCCTGACGACTGCGACGTCTTTGATGGCGGCGCCGTCGCGTGCATCGATCCGCACGCCGTTGACCTCGACGGCGCCTGATGCAGGCACGAGATAGCCATGACGTCGTTCGCCAAGCGCATACTCGACGGTCTCGCCGACCTTCAGCGTGGCGCCCAGCACGCGGGCGCGGGCGTGAATTGGCAATGCGTCATTGTCATTCTCGAAGCCGCTCGCGAGCGTCACCAAGCGTCCGGAACGGTCGGCCTTGGGGAACGGTTGTGCCCCCCAAGCCGGCGAGCCGCCCCTTGAGCTGGGGACGATCCAGATCTGGAAAATCCGTGTCGGCTGTTGTTCCAGATTGTATTCGGCGTGCCGGATACCGGTGCCGGCCCTCATCACCTGGACATCTCCGGCCTCGGTTCGGCCTACGTTGCCGAGACTGTCTTTGTGCGTCACCGCGCCCTCCCGGACGTACGTGATGATTTCCATGTTGGCGTGGGGGTGGGGGTGGGGCGGAAAGCCCGTATTGGGCGCGCTCTCGTCGTCGTTCCAGATCCGCAGCGAGCCCCAGCCCATTCGGGTGGCGTCCCTGAACTCGCCAAACGAAAAGTGGTGCTTGGCCTTCAGCCAGCTGCGATCCTCCCCTGCGAGCTCGTTGAATGGTCTGCGTTCGATCATCGGCGCTCTCCCCGGCACGGCTCGTGGTGTTGCGTCAACACACCTATGGACACAGTAATGAATTAGAAATAGAAACTATATAAACTCATCGTTTCTGAATTTGAAACTATGGCCAGATTGCCAGACCTCGAAGGGCTAGCGATTTTCGCCAAGGTCGTAGAACTCCGTTCGTTCGCTGGGGCGGCAGCGGAGCTGAAGCTTTCCAAGGCGACCGTTTCCAAAGCTGTTAGCAGGATAGAGGCCCGGCTGGGTGCGCGGCTGATCAACCGCACTTCCCGGCGCCTAGCGCTGACTGACACTGGACGGCAGCTCGCAGGCCGCGCTGCGCAAATTCTCGCCGACGGCGAACCCGCTGAGGACGCCGCACTGGCGCAAACTGCGGTGCCGCGTGGACTGGTGCGGTTGGCGGCACCCATGTCCTTTGGGCTGCTCCACGTCGCGCCGCTGCTGCCGGAATTCCTCGCCACCGGTCGAAGTCGGCGTCAAACTGCTGGACGGGCTTCACCGCCATCCTCGTGACCCACGACGTCGCTGAAGCGGTGACTCTCGCCGACCGGGGGCTGATGATCGAGGACGGCGAAATCGCTCGACCTCCCGATCGATCTGCCACGGCCGCGCGAGCGTGGTTCCGCCACGGCGGCGGCGCTTGGAGGCACGATCCTGCGCCACCTTTTCCGCAACGCCCGCCCCGGGGAGGATGCGTGAACGGATGCACCGTGGGGATCGTGCGTGCGAGCCCCCACAGGCTGAGCACCTATTCCTTTTGCGTGACAAAGAGTGCGAAAGGCTGGTGCTCGTGGCACGGCTGCCAGAAAGAGGCGCCCATTTGTCGGACGGCATCCGGCGTGGCAAAGAGTTTCCTCCATGCCGCTGGCTTCATTCCACCGCTGACGGTGGCCCGCTCGAACTCTTCGCTCGTGTACTGGTGCGCTTCCAGCGTCAGCTCGACACGACCAGAGGCTCGATCCAGGAATTCTGTTCGCATGTTGTTGCCCTCCAGCCTGGTGAACCGCCGGACGACGAAGTCCTGTCCAAATGCCGAGAACAACGGATTGATGACGACGGAGATGAACCGTCCTCCGGGCCCAAGGTGGCGCGATGCGGAGCGGAAGAAGGCTGCGAGCTCTTCAGACGACGTCGCATACTGCAGCACCATGACCGAGATTGCAGCATCGAATGTTCCATCGCGAAAAAACGTATGTGGCGTGGCCACCACAAAAGTGGCGTCCAACCCTGGTGCACCTACGCGCGCCTGCGCTTCCGCGATTTTCTGGAGCGCCCTGTCGTAGCCGACGACCGCGGCGCCGCGTTCCGCCAGCAACTGCGAAAACAGACCGTCGCCGCAGCCAATTTCCAGGATGCGTTTCTTGTTCAGATCGCCCAGCACCTCTTCAATGGCGGGAAAATGCAACCCTCGGCGAAAGGGGTCATCTTTGATGTAATTGGTGTAATTCGTCACCTGGTCGAAATCAGTCATATTGCATCCTCGCAGAAAGCCGTCGTATCTTGTGTCGGCGTGATTGTGGATGCAAGAGACCTGCGGGAATAACGTGCTCGTAATAATCTACTAATATAATAATCTAAAGGGCTCGGGACCGAATGGCTCGTCATGATCCAGGCGCGTCGCTACCCGCTACGATAAGCTTGCGAGAAATTATTTTCTCTACCCTGTGCCTCGTTGCTGCCATCGTGTTCAGGCTGTAGCTAATTGTGTCTCGACCCTAGGGCTTGCCATCGTGACAGAAATCATGAAGGCACAGCACCGCGGCATCAGCGTCGACGACAATCCCGGCGGAGACACAGTCTTTACATTGCGCTTTGGCCAGCTGAAGGGTGAGCGAAATAAAAAAACCGCTGCCGCAGCAGGGGCCAGGTGAATGAATCGAGTCGATCCGAAAAAAGACCACATTGTCGTCAAAATAACGCACATGCATTCTGGAACACTTCAACCAAGGGGCGGTGGGCGCGAGCCTGCCGGGAGGCGGCTGCATGAAGGGCAACCTCGCCGCACGGCGTTCAAGTGCAGCTTTCGAACCAGGTATGGGGACAGTCTTGGTTGAGCGGGCGACGAGCGCTGCGAGTGCTGGGGCCCATATTTGTGTGTTGCGGTCTCACGCGTTGCGACGGGGCGCTCGTTGGTACCGTTGTGGTGCATTCCCCCTCATCTTTCCGCTTCGTGCTCATTCCGCTTCGCGCGGATTTGAAACTCCCGCAGGTTCCGCTTGGAGGGCAGTTCAGGTGGGCGCGCAAGTGGCAAGCAGCGATCGCAATTTTCTCGATGCTCTTTAGCATCTGATGCCCAGCCGGGAAGATCGGTCCCAATACGAACCAGCATCTAGATAACCGGGGAAGGGGATTATGAGCACGCGTCGAGAGCCCGACGACAGGCCGTCGAAAGACGGACCATTGAGTTACGCGCCGAAGAAGGTTCGACATGCCGAACCGGAGCCAAATCCGGCTGCGGCGCCGGGAAAGGATGATGTTGCGCCGCTGAGCCAGGCGCCCGAGCCGGCGGAAGCGCTCTGGACGCGGTCAAACCAACGCCCAGTATTCGCTGATGATGTTGCGATTGCCGAGCTCCGGGGCGAGCTCGCGCCTCCCCCCAACTGGATTCCGGAGCCGCCGCCTCCTTCGACCGGCAGGAAATATGTGCTGGCGGGCCGACTTGCAGGCCTCGCCATGCTGACGGCCGTCAGTTTTATTGCCTACCGACTGGGTTCGGCGCCGCCACCCGGCTCGCCGCCGCATGCACTCCCGGCCAGCCAACTCAATCAGCAGAGATCCGAACGGTCGGTCGCTAATGCTCCCCAGTCTGCGGAGCCGGCGGTAGCATTGCCCGCAGCCACGAATGCGATCGCCCTGCCGTCCAACGAACAAAAGTCACGCGATACTGCATCGCCTCGAACCGCGTCCCAGCAGCTTACGGTCGGTGCAGCACGGCCGCTTCGGAAGGACGAAGCCGCAAGCTTGACGGTTTCGGCTAACGATGCTGGTCCCAAAGCAGCCGTGGTGATCAGCGGGCTTGCGGCCGGGTCGACGTTATCGGCCGGCACACAGCTAGGGCCGAATACGTGGCAACTGTCGGCCGCGGAACTTGACCGCGCCGTCATCACGCCGCCGCGCGGTTTCGCCGGCGCCATGGACCTCACCCTGGAGCTGCGTCTTGCCGACAGCACCGTGGCAGATCGTAAGAGCCTGGCACTGGAATGGATGGACAGAGGCGTCTTGGTACCGGCCAAGTCCGAACCGCGGCAGCACGATGCGTCCGACATTACCGAGATGATGAGAAGCGGTGCCGAGCTCATGGCCAATGGAGACGTCTCCGGGGCCCGGTTGATGTACCAGCGCCTGGCGAAGGAGGGTGAGGCGTCGGCGGCCTTAGCGCTCGCCGAAAGTTATGATCCGCCGGCGCTCAGGAAATCGAACATCACGCGGGCAATAACGCCGGACGTCGCCTTGGCTCAAAGTTGGTACGAAAAAGCGAAGGCCCTGGGTTCGTCCGTTGCGGCGGAGCGCCTGGAGGCACTGGGGCGGCTTGATAAGGTTATATTGGTCACCGACTTCGGTTATAACGGCCGCCACGCCTATTTCTTCGAGGCGGTCGACAAAGGATACTACAGGGACGCCGGGCTCGAGGTGAAAGTCGTGCGCGGCCAAGGCTCAGTCGATGCGATCCGCCAGGTCGGCGCCGGCAATGCGATGTTCGGCTTCGCCGACGCCGGCCCCCTGATATTGGCGCGCGCCAACGACCAGATCCCGGTCAAGCTGGTCGCCATTGTCTATGTCAAACCGCCGCAGGCGATCTTCTGTCGCGAAGATTCCGGCCTGAGAAAGCCCAAGGACCTAGAGGGCAATGCGATCGCTGATAACGCCGGTGGCGCGACTCCGGCCTTATTTCCGGCCTTCGCCAAAGCCGCCGGCTTCGATGCCCAGACGGTGCGGTGGGTCGTCGCGAGCACCGACTCATTGCCCGGCCTGCTCGCTACCAACAAGGTCCCCTGTGTCGCCCAGTTCACAATGGGCGAAGCGCTGCTGCAGTCTAAGATCGGCCCCACCAAACTCGTACGCTTCGCCTTTGCGGATGCGGGTTTAAGTTATTATGGCAACGGCATCGTGGCGACCGCTGCGACAATCGCGAGCAAGCCAGATATCGTGCGCCGCTTCGTCGCGGCGACCGTCCGCGGCATGAAGGACGCCTTCGCTGATCCGGCGGCTGCAGGCGCAATCATGCAGAGAATCGTCCCCCAGGTGGACGCGACCGTTGCCAAGAAGGAGACGGAGGCCGTCGCCGAACTCGCGCAGGTTCCCGGCAAGCCGCTGGGTGAAATCGACCCGGCGCGCATCGAAGCCACCCTC
>DATGCX010000269.1:0-2258 GCA_035311445.1 Xanthobacteraceae bacterium
GGCGTCGGCGCTGCGGCGCGGCCGCCGGCTATTGGGCGCGGGATTGGGTTTCCCGTATTTCAGCGAGCCCGTGCTCGACGGCCGCATGGCGGTCGAGATGGGCTGAGCCGTCATTTCTTTGCAAGAAGAGCTTGGCTTTACCGCGCCGTGACGTCGGCGGCGCGATCACCTTGTCAACGTCTCGCGTTAAAGCTTGATCCGCCCGGCCAATTCCTCCGGCGCGCATCACCTATTGCCGCTGCTCGGCGTGAATCAATTTTTGCAGGATTTGCTTGTAGCGCACCGGCCCCACGTCGATTGTGAGAATGACCGGATCAACCGCCGTCACCGCCGCGTCGATCATCTCTTGTTGCGCCTCGATCACCGGGGCGTCTTGCTCTTCGAATGCGAACCGGCGGGTCGTCGATATCTTGTCCTGGATCTGGGCGTTCAAGCGATCGTCCGCGGTCAAAACATTGAACCGCACCGCGGTGAAAAAATAGTGCGTGGTCTTGTCGCTTTCGGGGGTGAGCATATGGATCGCATGATAACCGGTCCCGCTCTCGGGCACCGCCCCGGGCGCGCAAATTCCCGTCAACAGACGCAAATTGCTGGGCGCCATCCACCGCATGCGGGTGAACTTGTCGACGCGTTCCGGCGTCGAGGGCATCAGAATGGCGAATAGCCCCGGTGCCGTCGCACTGCGGGCGTAACGGCCGACGACGACATCGTCGCCGTCCTGCTCGACGGTGATTTCGGATTCGACCGTATCCGAATTGCCGAGAATCCCGTCGTGCAGATAAGAGGTATGGCTCAAATCGAGCAGATTATCGATGATGAGTTCATAGTTGGCGCGAATGGTGATGCGGTCGCGCTTCGTCGCATGCATTTCGGGGACGTTATCGAGCACGCCGAAGTCCGGCACTTTTGCGAGGTCGGGTGACTGTTCACCCATCCAAATCCAGATCGCCTTGTGCTTCTCCGTCACCGGATAGCTGCGCACGCGGGCGCGCGGAGGAATATTTTTCGTTCCATGCGGATTCAAGACGCAAGCGCCGGACGAGTCGAATTCCAACCCATGATAAGGACATTGAACGCGATCGCCGCCGACGATTTTGCCCATATGCAGAGGTGCGAATCGGTGCGGACAGCGGTCCTGCAATGCGGCGACATGTCCGTCCGATTTTCGGAAAAGGACGATCGGCTCTTTCAGAATCGTGCGGCTGAGCAATTGACCGTCGGCGAGGTCATCGGACCAGGCGGCGACATACCACGCGTTGCGGAGATAGGTCCCGCTGACCATTTTCTTTTTATTGTCGAGAAGCTCGAGCTCCATTGCACGCGTCATCGCGGGTCCTCCATGTCTGGGGCCGATTAAGCAGAAGGGCGATCTTCGCGATGGCGAGGCGGCGTACCTGCGCGAATGCAGCGGATTATCTTTCGGGCCATCGCTGCGGGTCAAGCCGCCGTCTTGGCACGGCGAATGGCGCAAAGCCGCCCGACCCGCTTTGCGCTGACCGTGGCGGTCGCCAACGATCGATTTATATCAGCGGGAACCAAACCGCTCGCCGAACGATAACCTTGTGGCGTTCCCGGAAGGCCCCACTGCCCCCCAAGAGCCAACGGGAGCGCTAAGGCCCCGGTGAAAACCTCGCCGGGGCCTTCCGTGTGGCGCTATTGGCGCTGGCCGTCACGACCTGGGCGTGCCGCTAGTTTCGCGGCAGGCGACAAATCCTACCGTTTCACCCGGTCCATCACGTGGCAGGTGGCGACGATCGAATGGGTCGGGCTGGTGCCGTTGTGAGTGTAGCACTTCTCCATGCGGTCGGGCGAGATGAGCGTGATGCGAAAATAGCCGTCCATATCGGCGCCGACGATGGTCTTGTTGTCGCTCGCAATCGCCCACGCGAACGGCTCTTGGACGAAGCAGCAGCCCATCCGCCGGTTCGAAGGCATTCAGCCCCATTCAGAACAATTCAGATCTAGCCCAAGGACTCTTAAGGCAGCTCTGGAGAACTATTGCACAGCCCAAGGCAGGTCACGTCAGCAATCCGCCGAGGCCGTAGCGATCTGGAAGGGCAAAACAAAAAGATCGCTAGGTTCCGGCAAACTTGGGGATAGAGCCATGTCGACCAGCAACGACGTTCAGAAGCGAAATGCCTTTGCCGCTTGTGCTGAGTTTCGCATCGAGGGCCTTGAAGCCTCGCTGCAGCATGCGCGCGAGATTGCAGCCCGCGAAGAGCTGGGTGTCGTAGGACACTACATTGCAGAAGCGCAAG